>CALXPP010000003.1 GCA_944390345.1 uncultured Clostridia bacterium | reverse complement strand
TATGAAACAGAAAACAGACACTATGCTCACGTTGACTGCCCAGGACACGCAGACTATGTAAAAAATATGATTACAGGTGCTGCTCAAATGGATGGTGCTATCTTAGTTGTATCTGCAGCAGATGGACCAATGCCTCAAACAAGAGAGCATATCTTACTTGCAAGACAAGTTGGTGTTAAATATATCGTTGTTTACTTAAATAAATGCGATATGGTAGATGATCCAGAACTATTAGAATTAGTTGAAATGGAAGTTAGAGATTTATTATCTAAATATGAATTCCCTGGAGATGAAATTCCAATTGTTAAAGGATCTTCATTAAAAGTATTAGAGTCTACATCTACAGATCCTAATGCTCCAGAATATCAATGCATGAAAGAATTAATGGATGCAGTTGATAGCTATATACCAACTCCAGACAGACCAACAGATCAACCATTCTTAATGCCAGTTGAAGATGTATTCACAATCACAGGTCGTGGAACAGTTGCAACAGGTAGAGTAGAAAGAGGTGTTGTAAAACTTTCTGATGAAGTTGAAATCGTTGGTTTAAAAGCTGACAGAATGAAAACTGTTGTTACAGGTGTTGAAATGTTCAGAAAATTATTAGACCAAGCAGAAGCTGGAGATAACATTGGTGTTCTTTTAAGAGGTGTTCAAAGAACAGATATTGAAAGAGGTCAAGTTATTGCAAAACCAGGAACAATTCATCCACATACAAAATTCACATCACAAGTTTATGTTCTAACAAAAGAAGAAGGTGGAAGACATACACCATTCTTTAATGGATATAGACCACAATTCTATTTCAGAACAACAGATGTTACTGGTGTTATTGATTTACCAGCTGGTGTTGAAATGGTTATGCCAGGTGATAATGTTTCAATGACAATCGAATTAATTACACCTATCGCTATTGAAAAAGGACTAAGATTCGCTATCCGTGAAGGTGGTAGAACAGTAGGTTCTGGTGTAGTTTCAGATATTATTGAATAATATAAAATAAAAAAGATTTAGCTTAAGATTTAGCTTTTGCTAAATCTTTTTTTTACCTAAAATCTTTTTTAAATAAAGTACTTGATAAATTAATTTAATAAGGATATTATATTGTAAAGTAGAATTTTAGGGGATAAGTATGAGTAAGAAAATAGAAACTACTTTAGGAGATTTAATAAAAGAAGCAATTAAAACGGAAAAACTAACTATAGATGAGCTATATGAAAAACTTGTAGATATTCAATATAAGAAAAATAAAAAAAAGAAGATTAAAAAGAAAGATTTAAAAAATTGGATTAATAATAGAGACTTTCCGGATTTAGATACTATTTATGATTTATCTAGTATTTTAAAAATTCATCCAAACGATTTGCTAGATATAAAAAATCAAATGCAAGATGAAATACTAAAAAAAACAAATCCAGCAATAAGAAGATTAGGTGGAAAAGCTCTAGATGCTAGTCGGGACTATTATAAAAGTAATATATTTTTTAATAGCAGTAATTTTGGCAACCTTTATAGCAACTTGGTTAGGAAAAGGACAGAATAGACTAGAAACAGGAGAATATGATGACTTTATGAGAGTTTGGAGAGAAAATGTAGTTCCTCTTATGAATATACAAGAAAGTACGGATAATGTAGAAAATATTATAGTTGAGAATGGTATAGAAAACAATATTGTGGAGTAATTATGAAAAAGAAAACAAGATTAGATATATTAAAAGAACTAGATGAATATAAAACTTTTGGTATGCAACTTTCTGAAGCAATGAATGAAAAAGGCTATAGTAAATCGAGACTTTCAGAAGAATTATCTCAAAGAAAGCAATATGTTCCAGAAAAAGAGATAGAGGCTTGGCAAAAAGATAGAAAATATCCAGATATAACGATTATATATATGTTAGCGGAAATGTTAGATATGAATCCAAATGATTTATTAGAAGCAAAGCAATTAATGCAAGAAGCAGGTTTAAGCTCAATAAATATGCAAGCTATAAGAGTGGTTTGTAGAATTTTAGATAAATCTATACTTTTTTCATATTGTTTAATAAAAACTTTATTTTGGATAGTTTTATTATCAATACTACTAAATACTTGGACTACTACAGCAAGTACTTGGGGAACTACACTTAATTTAAGTCCTATTGCAAAATTTATAGTAGGAATAATTATTTTTATAGCAGCAGCTATAGGAACATATGCTAGCTTATTGTAGAATATTTGCAAAATAAAACCGAATTTACGGTCAAATTATTAAAAAAGTATTGATTTTTTTTTATAAAGCAAATAAAATAGTAATGTCCAATAGTTAAGGAGGAAAAAACATTGAAAATATTATTAGATGCTATGGGCGGAGATAATGCACCAGATGCTGTAATAAAAGGAGCAGTAAAAGCAGCAAATGAAGTAGAAGCAGAAATAATTTTAATTGGAGACGAAAAAATAATAAACGAAAAAGCAAAAGAATTTTTTGGCAAAAATGTAGAAGATATTTCTAATAAAATAAAGGTTAAACATGCTTCAGAACAAATAGAAATGGAAGATATTCCAACACAAGCGATTAAACATAAAAAAGATTCATCAATGGTAGTAGGATTTAATATGTTAAAAGCAGGAGAAGGAGATGTTTTCATTTCAGCTGGAAATTCAGGAGCTCTTTTAACAGGTGCTACACTTTTGGTAGGCAGAATAAAAGGAATAGATAGACCAGCGATAGCTCCAATGTTACCTGCTTATAAAAAGAGCTTTATGCTTATGGATGCGGGGGCCAATACAAATTGTAAACCAATAAATTTAGTACAATTTGCTCAAATGTCTTCAATATATTTAAAAAGTACATTTGGAATAGAAAATCCAAAGGTTGGCTTATTAAATATAGGAACAGAAGAAACAAAAGGAAACGATTTAGTAAAAGAGACTTATCAAATATTATCTAAGCATGGAAAAGAATTTGGAGTTAATTTTATAGGAAATGTAGAAGGTAGAGATGCTTTTTCTGGAGAAGTAGATTCTGTTATTACAGATGGATTTACTGGAAATGTATTTTTAAAAACTACCGAAGGTTTAGGAAAACTAGTAAAGCGAAATTTAATAGAAAGCTTAAAGAAAAATATATTTACTATGCTAGGAGCAATACCTTGCTTGCCAGCAATTAAAAAGTTTGCTAAAACAATGGATTACAAAGAATATGGTGGAGCTTTATTTTTAGGAGTAAAAAAACCACTAGTAAAAGCACATGGAAGTAGTGATGAATATTTATTTTACTTTACAATAAAGCAAGCTGAAAACTTTGTAAAAAGCAAAGCTGTAGATAAGATGATTACTGAATTTGAAAAAAGCAAAAAAACACTTGACAATTTAGAATCTATATAATAAAACTAGATTATAAAATTGATTACAATTAGAAAGGAGTTCTAACTATGAGTACAGAAGAAGTTTTCGAAAAGGTAAAGGCTATTATTGTTGAGCAATTAGGAGCAACAGAAGCATCTGTTACTATGGAAGCATCTTTTATAGATGACTTAGGAGCTGATTCTTTAGATATAGTAGAATTAGTTATGGCATTAGAAGAAGAATTCGATATAGAAATTCCAGATAGTGATGCAGAAAAAGTAGTAACAGTTGGAGATGTAGTAGACTATATCAAAGAAAATGTTCAATAATTAAATTGAAAGGTGTAAGCCTTTCTTTTTTTTTACTTTTAATACTTGTAAATTTAATAAAAAACATATACAATATATAATATTATGGAGGTAGAAATGCAATTAGATATATTTGAGCAAAATATTGGATATGAATTTAAAAATAGAGATTTATTAAAAACTGCTTTAACACATACATCTTATGCTTATGAACATAAGGTAAAAAGTAATGAGAGATTAGAGTATTTAGGGGATAGTATTTTAGAATTTATTAGTAGTAAATTTTTATTTGAAAATTATAGTAATTTATCTGAAGGAGAAATGACTAAAGTTAGAGCTTATGCTGTTTGTGAAGAAAGCTTATATAAAATAGCTACCAAGAATAATTTTAGTGATTTCTTGTACTTAGGAAAAAGTGAGCAGTCTTCTCATAGTAATAAAAAAGCTATATTAGCAGATAGTGTAGAAGCAGTTATTGCAGCTATATATTTAGATGGTGGCTTAGAAGCAGCAGAAAGTTTTATATTAGAAAATATAAAAACAGCAATAGCTTTTGGTAGTAAAAATGTAGGAGTAAAAGATTATAAAACTGTATTACAAGAGAAATTGCAAGAAAATGGAGAAGTTTCAATAAAATATGAGATAATAAAAGAAGAAGGACCAGATCATAACAAGGTATTTACAGCACAGGTAGAGTGTGATGGAGAAAAACTAGCAATAGGTAGTGGAAAAAGCAAGAAAAGTGCGGAAATGGAAGCAGCAAAAAAAGCTTTAGATAAAATTTATAAAAATTAATATAAAAAGGAGGTGAAAAGGTGAAAAAACAATACATAATTCCTATTTTTGTACCACATTTAGGTTGTCCAAATGAGTGTACTTTTTGCAATCAAAAGAAAATAAGTGGACAATTAAAGAATGTAACAGAAAAAGATGTAAGAGATACAATAGAATACTATTTAGAAAACTTTAAGGATAAAGATGTATATAAAGAAGTAGCCTTTTTTGGAGGAAGCTTTACAGCAATAGAAGAAAATTTACAAGAAAGACTATTAAGTACAGCTTATGAATATATAAAGGAAAAGAAAGTAGATGGAATTAGAGTTTCAACAAGACCAGATTGTATAGATAAAAAAGTTTTAAAAAGATTAAAAAAATACAAGGTAAAAACTATAGAACTTGGAGTACAATCTACAAATGATTATATATTAAAAAAATGTAAAAGAGGCCATAATTTTGCAGATGTAAAAAAGGCATCAAGATTAATTAGATGGAAGGGTTTTACTTTGGGACATCAAATGATGGTAGGACTTCCAGAGAGTACTAAATTAGATGAGTTAAATACAGCAAAGGATTTAGCAAAATTAAAACCAAAGATAGTTAGAATTTATCCTGTTTTAGTAATTAGAGGCACTGAGCTTGAAAAAGAATATAAAGAAGGAAAATACGAGCCTTTAACAGTAGAGCAAGCAGTAGAAAGATGCAAAGAGTTGTGTTACTTTTTCGGAAAGAAGAATATAAAAGTAATAAGAATAGGACTTCAAAGTACAGATACAATATGTGATCCAAAACTGAAAGGTAGTGAGGTTGTAGCAGGTCCATATCACGAAACATTTAGACAATTAGTTGAAAGTGCAATGTATTATGATATGGTAGTGGAAAAAATTAAAAAATTTAATACAAAAGTAAAAGAAGTAGAAATAAGAGTTCATCCACAAACAGTAAATAATGTAGTGGGATATAAAAGACAAAATATAGAAAAACTTAAAGAATTTTATGATGTAGATGTAGTTATAAAACAAGATTTGAAATGTTCAGTAGAAAAAATAGATGTAACTATTACAAAAGAATATAAAGATTTTTTAGAAGAAGATGAAAAAGTAATAAGTATAAAAAGATAGAAAACATCCAAATAAGGATGTTTTTTCTATTGAATAAAAAAGGAAGTTTTATGCAAAATACTATATAGAAAATAAAAAAGTGCTATTTTTTGGGGAGAATATGAGTACAATTATTTATATAGTATTTGGTTGTTTAGTTTCCTCTTTTGGAATATCTGTGTTTTTATTACCTAATCAGCTTTCAAATGGAGGATTCTCTGGATTAGCAACTATTTGGTATTATTTTTTTGATATACCAATGAGTATAAGTATTTTAATATTAAATATACCATTTTTTATATTGGGTT
Organism: uncultured Clostridia bacterium; assembly: GCA_944390345.1. Taxonomy (GTDB): domain Bacteria; phylum Bacillota; class Clostridia; order TANB77; family CAG-508; genus Scatovivens. The sequence goes on along the minus strand of CALXPP010000003.1, from coordinate 89,884 downwards.
ATTTTAGACTTGGAAAAAAATTTATGGCTAAAACTATAGTATCTACGAGCATTTATTCTATATTTATAGATTTATTTTCAAAGATTCCACCAATTACAGATGATAGATTTTTAGCAAGTATATATGGTGGAATTGTAGTAGGAATAGGTTTAGCTTTAATATTTAAAGTAGAAAGTTCTACTGGCGGAACTGATCTTATAGCTTATATTATACAATCTTATAAAGAAGGTTTTAGAATAAGTAATATATTAGTAGCCTTAGATATATTTGTAGTAACCTTAAATTTAATTTGTTTTAAACAGATTGAAATAGGTTTATATTCTGCAATAACAATTTATATTATAGGAAAAATGTTAGACATAGTTTTTGAAGGAATAAACTTTAGTAAAATGATTTATATTATCTCAGACAAAAATGAAGAGATTGCAAGTAGAATTACAAAGGATTTGGGAAGAGGATTAACAGGTTTTTATGGAAAAGGAATGTATACTGGAAAAGATAAGAATATAATTTTATGTGTAACTGGTAGAAGAAATATAATATATATTAAAAATTTAGCTAAAAAAATGGATCCTTATGCTTTTATAATAATAACAGATGCAAGAGAAGTATATGGCTTAGGTTTTAAAAATTAAAAGATTTAAAATATTACCATTGATAAAAAGCTAAATATGTAATAAAATAAAAATGAATTATAACACAAAATGGAATTTAGATAGAGGAAAATTTATGGAAGAACAAGAATATATATTAGAAAATCAAAAATCTTTTTGTATGAAGCATATTTTTGAATGTGGACAATGTTTTAGATGGAATAAAGAAGAGGATAAAAGCTATACAGGAGTTATTAAAGATGCTGTATTAAATGTAAAGCAAGAAAAAAACAAAATAATATTTAGAGGCATTTGCAAAGGAGATTTAAAGAAAGTAGTTAGAGAATATTTTGATTTAGATAATAACTATGAAATTATAAAAGAAAAGCTTTCAAAAATAGATAATTTTATGAAAGAAAGTATAGAATTTGGTGATGGTATAAGAATTTTAAATCAAGATCTATGGGAATGTATAATATCTTTTATTATATCAGCTAACAATAATATTCCAAGAATAAAAAAGATAATAGAAGCTATATCAAAAGAATATGGAGAAGAAATTTCTTGGAGAGGAAAAAAATATTATTTTTTCCCTAGCATAGAAGCATTATCAAAAGCAAGTGTAGAAGATTTAAGAAAACTAGGTACAGGTTTTAGAGACAAGAGAATTTATAATACTACTAAAAAAATATATGAAAAAGAAGTTGATTTAGATGAAATAAAACAGTTAAAAAGTAGTGAAGAAATAGAAGAAAAACTTTTAACATTAGATGGAGTAGGAAATAAAGTAGCTAATTGCATAATGCTTTTTTCTTTAAAACGCTATGATGTATTTCCTATAGATGTATGGGTTAGAAGAGTAATGAATGATTTATATTTACATAAAGAAAATGAAAAAGAAGTTGATAAAAAGGAATTACAAGCTTTTGCAGAAGAAAAATACAAAGACTTAGCAGGCTTAGCTCAGCAATATTTATTTTATTGGAGAAGGGAAGATAAAACATCAGCTTAAGATAAAATATACTTAAGGGGTTAGTAATATGAGAAAGAATAAAGGAGAAAATTTTATTACAGGTGTGCTAATGTTAGCAATTGTAATAATATTTTCTATAACTACATATTTTTGCTTAGATATATTTGAGATAATCGAAGTACCAGAAAAATATAGCCTAGTAAGCTTATTAGGATCAAAAATAGAAATTTCAACAGTAGCTGAAAGTATGGAAGAAGAGCTACAAGAAGATGAGAAAAAGAAAATAGTAATAGAAAACACTGAAGTTCAAGCAAATAGCAATATATTACCACCAAGCTTTAGTAGTGTAGAAAATCAAGTTGAAGGAGATACTTCAAACTTTGAATTAGAACAACAAGTTGGAGCAGAAACAGAGTTTTACTTTAATCAATTAGATGCTTATGCAAAAGTAATTTATCAAGAGTTATACAATCATAAAGAAGAACTAAAAACAGGCTTATATACACAAGATTTTGATGTTACCTTCAACTCTTTACTTCACGAGGAAAATGGGGCTGAAATTCTGGAAAATGATTTTCAATTAGCAGTAAATGCTTTAGTTTTCGATAAACCAGATATTTTCTTTTTAGATATTACAAAAATGTATTTATTTACAGAGATTACAACTTTTGGACCTAAAAAAACTTATAAAATTTCAATTGGTCCAAATAATAATATACCTTATTTAGCAACACCTTTTACAGATAAAGAAAGTGTAGATATGGCAGAAAAGCAGATAAATGACATTATCTATAATATAGAGTTTCCAAATAATACTTATGAGCAAATAAGGGTAGCACACGATTATATAATAGAAAATACAGAATATGATCAGACTATTTCAAAACCAAATATATATAGTATGTATGGAACTTTAATAAACAGAGAGGCAGTGTGTGAAGGATATGCAAAAACCTTCAAATATATAATGGATAAGCTAAATATACCTTGCATAATAGCTTGTGGAGTAGGTCAGAATTCAAAAGGAGAATCAGAAAGCCATGCATGGAATTATATAAAATTAGACAATAAATGGTATGCTGTAGATACAACTTGGGATGATCCTGTAATTATTGGTTATGGTAATGCAACAAATGAAATGAGATATAGATATTTTTTGAAAGGCTCAAATACTTTTTTTAAAGATCACACAGAAGATGGAAATTTAATAGGTAGTTATAAATTTGAATATCCAAAATTAAATATAGAAGATTATGAAAAATAGGGAGAAAAATGAAATTTAAACTTATTTATGGTAGAAGTGGAACCGGAAAGAGTACATATATATATAATGATATAAAAAATAAAAAAACAGATAAGCCAATATTTTTAATAGTTCCAGAGCAAAGCAATTTAATGACAGAGCAAAATTTAATAGAATATACTAAAAAGAATACTTTAATGAACATAGAAGTTTTAACTTTAAGTAGGATGAATACAAGAATTGAAGAAGAACTTGGTGGAAAATTAGATACTAAGCTTTCAAAGATTGGAAAAAGTATGCTTATTTATAATTTATTAAGTAAGTATAAAAGCAAATTACAATTTTTAGGTAAAACTGCTAAAAATGTAGATACTGTTGGAAATTTAATAACAGAATTAAAAAAACATAATATAAGTCCAGAAGATATAAAAGCTTTAAAACCAGAAAATAAATACCAAGAAATAAAATTACAAGACATTTTATTTCTATATGAAGCTTATGAAAATGAATTATCTAATAAATTAATAGATGAAAATGATAAATTAAATATAATGGCAAAAAAGCTAGATGATTCTAAGTTATTAGATAATGCATATATATATATAGATGATTTTCAAGGCTTTACAGAACAAGAATTTAAAGTAGTAAGTAAAATAATGGATAAATGCTTAGAACTAACAGTGGTAGTAACAATTGATGACTTAAATACACTAAGTTCTCCAGAAAAAGATTTATTTTATTTTAATAAGTTATTTGCTGCTAGACTTATTTCTTTAGCAGAGAGTAAAAACGCAGAAATTGAAAAGATTAAATTAGATAAAAACTTAAGATCAAAAACTCCAGAACTAAAATTTTTAGAAGAAAATTTCAACAAAACATCTAAGGTAGAATTTAATGAACCTGTAAAAAACATTTCTATTAGTTTATCAAAAGATATATATTCTGAATTAGAAGATGTGGCAAAAGAAATTACAAATCTAGTTCAAAAAGAAAATTACAGATATAAAGATATTTCAATTATTACACAGAATACAGAGGAATATTCAGAAGATGCTAAAGCTATTTTTGAAAAATATAATATACCAATTTTTATAGATGAAAAAAAAGAATTAAATCAAAATGTAATAATTCAATTTATTTTAGCTATGTTAGAAATATTTGATAAAAATTGGTCTTATGAAGCAATGTTTACCTATATAAAATCTGATCTATTAAAAATAGATGAACAAAATATTTATGAATTAGAGAATTATTGTAGAAAATGGGGTATTAAAGGTAAAAAATGGAATAAAGAGTTTAATTATGAAGCAATAAATAAGACTCAAGAAAAATTAGAAATAATTAGAAAAAAAATAGTAGGACCTTTAAATAATTTTAGAAAAGAAATACAAGAAAGAAAAACAGCTTTAGATATAAGTAAAGCTTTGTATAATTTTTTGAGAGAAAATGAGATAGACAAAGTTTTAAATGAAAAATTAGAAAAACTAGAAAGTACAGATATAGTAGAAGAATATCAGACTAGTTTAAAACTTTTAATGAATATTTTAGATGAACTTGTACTAATATTTAAAGATACTAGTCTTTCTATACAAAAGTTTAAAGAGCTTTTACAAATAGGTTTTAACAATAGTGAGCTTGGAAAAATACCATTATATCAAGATATAATTATTTTAGGTGATACAGAAAGAAGCAGAAATCACAAAATAAAGGCTTTGTTTGTAGTAGGTATGAATGATGGTAGTTTTCCAAAACATTCAAGAGAAGAGGGCTTTTTAAATGACACAGATAGAAAGTTCTTTAGAGAAAATGGTTTGTCTGTTGCAAAAGATTCAACAGAGCTTTTATATGATGAAGAGTTTAATATTTATAGAACTTTTTCTACACCTTCAGAAAAATTATTTTTTTCGTATTGTAGTACAGATAATGATGGAAAAAGCATAAGGCCATCTATCACTTTAAAAAAGATAAAAAGATGGTTTCCAAAGCTCGAAGAAAAAAGTAGTATAATGGAAACTACTTATTCTTTTGTTAATGAAAAGGTAGTTTTTGAAGAAGCTTTAGAAAAATACAAGGAATTTTTAGAAGAAAAAGAAATTTCAAAGGAATGGATAGATTATATTTCTTATTTCTATAAAAAATATCCACTAAAATTTGAAAAGTTGTCTTCAGGTTTTTTATATACTAATAAAGCAGAAGAATTAACGGATGAAAATATAAAAAAACTTTACGGAAATACTTTAAAAACAAGTGTATCAAGATTAGAAAATTATAGAAAATGTCCTTTTTCTTTTCATCTAACTTATGGTTTAAAATTAAGAGAAAAAGAAGATTTAAAAATAGAAGCAATAGATACAGGTTCTTTTATGCATGAAGTTATAGATAAATTTTTTGAAACCTTAAATAAAGAAGGAAAATCAGTAAAAACATTAACAGATGAAGATATTCAAAGTTTAGTGTACAAAATAATAGAAGAAGTATTAGAAGAGAGTAAGTATTATATTTTTAAATCTACAGCAAAATTTAGAATGCTTACAAAAAAATTAAAGCAAGCAGTATCAAAATCTATTTCTTATATAATATATTCTCTAAAATACAGTGACTTTGAGATATTAGGAAATGAAGTGGAGTTTGGAGTAGGAAAGACTTATAAACCAATTACTGTAGAACTAGAGAATGGTAAAAAAGTAGAAATAACTGGAAAGATAGATAGAATAGATATAGGAAAAATAGATGATGATACTTATGTTAGAATAATAGATTATAAATCTTCTATAAAAAAACTAGACATAAATCAAGTAGAGGCAGGTCTTCAAATACAACTTATTACATATTTAGATGCAATTACAGAGGAAGAAGATTATTCACCTAGTGGAGTATTATATTTAGGTTTAATAGATGAAATAATAAAAGAAAGCAAGAATTTATCAGATGAGGAAATAGAAAAAAATCTAAGAAAAAGTTTTAAAATGCAAGGTTTATTATTAGCTGATGTAAAAGTAATTAAAGCTATGGATACAAAGCTTACAACAGGAAGCTCTGATATAATTCCAGTATATATAGGAAAAGATGGAGAGATAAGTCAAGGTAGATCTTCAGTTGCATCAAAGGAAGAATTTTTAGAATTACAAAAGGAAGTAAAAGAAACAATTAAAGAAATATCAAAAGAAATTTTAAAAGGAAAGATAGATATAAAGCCATATAAATATCAAAAGAATACTGGATGTGATTACTGTAAATATAAAACAATTTGTATGTTTGATGCCAGCAGAAAAGATAATGACTTTTTATATATAGGAGGTAGTAGTGGAAAATAGGCAAAGTGTTTTAGAAATAAGCAAAAAAGCATTTAAAGAAAATGTTAAAGAAATTAAAAATTATATAGGAAATAAAGATTTAATGCCAGTACTTAAAGCAAATGCTTATGGTACATATATTAATAGAAATTTAGAGCTTATAAAAGATTTTAAAATTGTTGCTGTAGCAATGGTATCAGAGGCAATAGAGTTAAGAAAAATCGGCTTTGAAAATGAAATTTTTGTATTAAACCAGCCATATATAGAAGATATACCAAATATCTTAAAATATAATATTTCCGTAGGATTGGCAAGCAAAAACTTTTTAGAAGCATTAGAAAAATACCCTTTCAAAGTAAAAGTACATTTAGAAATAGAAACTGGTATGGGAAGAACTGGTATATACATAAAAGATTTAGAAAACTTTATTAAACTAATTAAAAATAATAAAAATATAGAAATAGAAGGTGTATATACACATTTTTCTGTTGCAGATGTAGATTTGAAATTTACAAAAGAACAAATTAGAAAGTTTGAAATAGGAGTAAATTTAGTAAAAAAAGAATTTCCAAATCTTAAATACATACATTCTTCTGCTTCAAATGGAATATTAAATTTTAAGGAAGATATTTGTAATTTGGTAAGACCAGGAATAATTTTATATGGTTATGAGCCTTTTGAAAATGCTTATAATAAGATAAAATTAAATCCAGTAGCTACATTAAAGTCAAAGATAAGCTTCCTAAAAGAAATAGAGCCAGAAACAAGTATTAGTTATGGAAGAAAATTTATATCAAAGAAAAGAATGAAAATAGCGACTATTGGAATAGGCTATGCAGATGGCATAAGAAGAATTTTAAGCAACAAAGGAGAAGTAATTATAAAAGGAAAAAGAGAAAAAATTGTAGGGATAATATGTATGGATTCTTTTATGGTAGATGTTACTGATATAGATGAAGTAAAAGAAGGAGATGAAGTTTTTATTTGGGATAATAAAATAATTACTTTAGAGGAGATTGCTAAAAAATGTGATACTATAAATTATGAGATTATTTCTACCATACAAGATAGAGTGCCTAGAAAATTTGTTGATTAACATTAGAGAGGAATGAAAAATATTATGATAAAAATTGAAAATCCAGAACTTATATATGTAAAAGGGAAAAATGTAGATTATCTTCAGTTTAAGAGACTTTTAAAATATAAGGTAAAGCATGCCTATACTTTAAGATGTGATAACTTAGATTTTTCAAAATATGGAGAAGTTTCTAAAAAAAGTTATGAATTACTTTGTGAGGAATTAAATTTAGATTTTGATAATTTATGTATTCCAATTCAAACACATACGGATGTAGTGAAATGCGTAGGAGAAAACAAAGAAGAGATAGATTTAAATGATGTAGATGGGCTAATTACTAAAGAAAAGGAAAAGATATTAGTTTCAAGAAATGCAGATTGTATATTATTTTTATTATATGATCCTAAAAATAAAGTTATAGCAAATGTCCACTCTGGTTGGAAGGGAACTTTTAAAAAGATAGTAGAAAAAGCAGTAGTAAAAATGAGAGATTACTACGGCTGTAATCCAGAAGATATTGTTTGCTGTATATGTCCATCTATAAGAAAATGTCATTTTGAAGTAGATGAAGATATAAAAGAACTTTGTGAAGATATATTTTCTTTTACTGGAAAAACAGAAGCTTTTATAGAAAAAGGAAATATAGTAGAAGGAAAGCAAAAATACAATATAGATACTGTATTAATAAATAAAATTCTATTAAATGATTTAGGAATAAAAGATAAAAATATAATTGATAGCAATTTATGTTCAGTATGTAATAAAGATATACTATATTCTTATAGAGCAGAAGGGAAAGCTTCTAAAAGAAATGTAGCAATTATAAGTTTATAAAGGGAAATTTTAATTATGGAAATAGATTTAGAAAAATTAGAGCAAGAAGTTAGACAATGTAGTAAATGTAATTTATGTAAGAATAGAACAAATACTGTATTTGGAGATGGAAATAAAAATGCAGAGATAATGTTTATTGGTGAAGGTCCAGGAGCAGAAGAAGATAAGGAAGGAATCCCTTTTGTAGGAAGAGCAGGAAAATTAATGAATATGGCTTTTCAAGGGCTTGGAATAAATAGAGAAGATGTTTATATATGTAATGTGGTAAAATGTAGACCACCTAACAATAGAACACCTCTAAAAGAAGAAGCAGTAACATGTTTAGATTATTTAAGAGCTCAAGTAATGGAAATAAAACCTAAGATAATTGTTTTACTTGGAAATACTGCTTTAAAAAATATTTTAGGAGATAGCTACGGAATAACATCAACTAGAGGTAAATGGGTAGAAAAAAAAGACATTTTATATATGCCGACTTTTCACCCAGCAGCTTTGCTTAGAGATGAAAGTAAAAAGATAGATTTTTGGAATGATTTAGAACAAGTTGTGAAAAAATATAATGAACTAAAATAAAAAAAAGTATATTGATTCAATATACTTTTTTTACATATTTTTTTCTCTTAATCTATCTTCGATTAATAAAGATAACTTATAAAAGATTTTTTTTAAAAAAGATAGACTATAAAAATCTTTTTGTACAAGTGATAATTCTCTTGTAGCTTCATCTGAAATTGGTAAAACACCATATTTTTTAATAAGTTCTCGTTTATTTTCGAGTTTATTCATCATATCACAATAAAAATCATTGTAGAAATTGTAGTTTTCAGCATTAATAAGTAAATTTTTAAAATTATATATATGTGTCTGAAAAGCTTTTAAAGATTCTATATCGTGTATTTGTTCAAATTCTTTTGTAAAACAATTTTGAAGTATAAGATTCTGTGTTCCTAAAGTAGTATTAAATATTAGAGTTTTTAGCTTTTCTGATTTTTGATTTAATAACTTTAATTTATTTGCGCCAGCTTTAGTTTCTGCACAAGTTGCAAGTTTATAAGATAATTTTGAAAGTTCTGATTCATAATAAAAAAGCAAATCAAAATTTCTTTCTATTTCTATATAAGTTTTTTCACTAGATTTAGCAATAAAAGTATTTTTAAATACATCATTACTAAAAAGAGTACTATGAAATAAGGGATAAGTTCCAGTAAAATATGCAAGTTCTTTAATAAGAGTAGTTTGTAAAGGATAAAAATCTGGGCTTTCTGTAGAAAAGTCCATACCATAATATTTTACTGTATCTAAATTACTATTAGAAGCTTTTGATGCCATTAATTGTACAGCAGCTTCATTTAAAGCCATACCAGTATTTCTTGTACCTTCTAAATTATAAAGCCCCAAACGCAATAATCTTCCATTTTTATTTTTTAGTTCTTGAATAAAATGTATACATTCGTGTATAGCCAAAGTATTTAAATCATTTAAATCCATTTTATTACTAAAATATATAGAATTATTTTTATAGAAATATTTTGCTACGGCATCATTTGTAGGAAATTTTGCTACATACATATTTAAACGAGCTATAGATGCAAAAAGCTTACTTTGATCTAATTTGTGTTCTGGAAATGTAGTGCATAATTTCTCTGAAATATTAGATGCAATTTTATTAATTTCTAAAGTGTTTAAAGGTCCTATTACTTCTATACCTTCTCTTTTTAAAGTAGAATTTATGCTCATAAAAACTCCCTCTATCTTTCGTATACTTATATTATACAACAAATGTAACAAATAAACATATCAAGCGTATTAAAAAAATGTTACATTTGTGTAACAATGAGGCTTTTTGCTGAATTTATAAAATAAAAAAATGTAATCAAAATTTAATATTATAGTACAAAAATCATATTAAAGTGCATAGCCGTAAAAGAAAAAAATATTAAAACCGCTGACACTCTAAGAGTATGGCTTGATTTACTTGAAAAAGACTACTATAATTATAATAAGATTAAATTATTTTAATTTAGAAAAGAGAGTGAGATATGGATTTACTAAAGAAAATACCAAATAAAATAAAAGTACTTGCCATAAGTAGTATATTTATTTTGTTTTCTACAACATCTTTTGCAACCAGTATAGAAGATATAGAAGCAAAATATTCTATAGAATATAAAAAATGGTTAGAGCTTTCAGAAGAAGAAAAAATAAATATACCATTACCAAATACATATACAGCAGAACTTCCAGAAACTTTAGTAAAGGAATTTACTAAAGATGATATGCCAAGTATATTAAAAGAGATGAGAAATAGAAAAGAAAATTTTTCTTTGGATAATCTTTCAGCTTCTTATACTGATAGTCGTTATAGTTTAAAAGATGACATTGAAATAGATATTAAAAACCAAGGAATAACTAATCAGTGTTGGGCTTTTTCAGCAATTTCTTCTCTTGAAACAAATTTATCTTTAACACAAAAGCAAGAAGAACTTGTAAGATTTTCAGCAAGACATATGGACTATGCAACTTCTAGAACCTTCGCAGATGGGGTTAATGAAAAAGGCTATATAAGAGAAGTAGGAGATGGAGGCATTCCAAATGTTGCTTTTAATTATTTAGTAAATGGCGAAGGTGCAGTTTTAGAAGAAGATATGCCTTTTGAAAATAATGAGGATAAAATTAATTTAGCAGAAATTGAAAAAGAAACAGATACAATTACTACAGGATATAGTACTTTACCTGTAATAAATAAAACTTATGATGAAAATGGAAATGCAATTTGTACAGACAGTTTAGGAAATATATATACTGAAGAAAGTCTTGAAGCTGCTCGTAATATAATAAAGGACCATATAGTAAAATATGGAGGTATTGCAGCAGTTACAGCAGCTGGTTATAGGGAGTACTATAATAATCCAAATAATATTGCAGAAGCTACTGCTTATTATTGTAATAAAGCTGGAATTGTAAGAGATCATGCAATTACAATAGTTGGTTGGGATGATAATTATAGTAGAACTAATTTTAATAAGGATAATATGCCAAAAGAAGATGGAGCATATATTATTCTAAATTCTTATGGTCCAGAAGTATTTGAAGAAGGATATTATTATATCTCTTATGAAGATGTATTAATAGAAACAAGTTTATATGGGGTTACTTCAGCAGAAAAAGTAGATTATGAAAATATCTATCAAAATGATTTTTATGGTGGATTGTATCCAATAGGAGCTGCAAGTCAAGATGAAGGATATATTGCAAGTGTATATGAGAGAAATGTATTAGAAGGAGAAACATTAAATAGTGTAGGTATAACCAATACTGAATATGCACAATATGAGATATATGTAAATCCAAATGGAAGAGATTTATCTGAAGAAAATTTAATAAAAGTAGGAGAAACAGATTTACTATCACCAGGATATAGTAGAATAGATGTAAATTCGACAGATATTAATTCAAAAGAATTTGCCATTGTTTTAAAACAAAAATCTTTTGAAGGAGAAGGTTTCTATTTTCCAATAGAAATAAATTTAGAAAATACAGTTTTTGCAAATGTAAATTCTAAGGCAGGAAGTAGCTATATTTCTTTAGATGGAAATTATTGGTTTGAACTTAGAGATGTAACTATTCAAGGAGTGGATATGAATAGAGCAGATACTTGTATAAAAGCTTTTACTACAATAAACAGTGAAGTTCCAGATGATGATGTTCAAGATCCAGATGAAAATCCAGATATACCAGATGAGAATCCAGAACAGCCAGAACAGCCAGAACAGCCAGATCCAGATGAACCAGATAAACCAGAAGACATAGAATTAAAGATTATTTCTGATTACTATAAAATAGAAAATGGATACATAACAAAAGTAACATTTAATACTAGTATAGAAGATTTTAAAAAGAAGATAACTACAAATGCTACACAAATAGATTTCCTAGATAAAGATGGAAATGTAATTTCAGATACAAATGAGCTTGTAAAAACAGGAATGAAAGTAAGATTTAACAATAAAGAAACTTATACGATAATTGTAAGAGGCGATATAGATATGGATGGAACAATTACACTTACAGACTTATCTAAATTAGTAGCACACTTTAATGAACTAAGAGGTTTTATACTTTCAGGAGATCCAGAAAGAGCAGGTGATTTAGATGGAGATGGAACAATTACTCTAACAGATGTATCTAAACTAGTAGTAATTTTCTCAGCTTTGTAATGTATGTTATATAAATGTAAACAAAAAGAAAAAAATAAAGCTTGATTTTTTAAATATAAAATGTTATTCTATAATAGAAAAGGAGAGTATCTAATGAGAAAGAAAAGTTTAGTAATTACATTAATAATGATATTAGTTATTTGCAGTTTAGTAAATAGTGTTAGTGCGTTAAGTTTTTCTACTACTATGACGCCAAGTAGTACAACGGTTCCTGAAGCAACTGAATTTACAGTTACTGTAAAGGTATCAGCAATAGATGCAGGTACAAATGGAATTAACTCTTTAGCAGGATATCTAAAATATGATACAGATGTATTTGAAACTATAGGAGAAACAGCTATAGAGGGATTAAATAGTTGGCAACAAAGTTATAATAGTGAAAATGGAAAAATCACTTTAGTAAAAAATCAATTTGTAAAAACAGATGAAGAAATTATGCAAATTACTTTTAAAACAAAAACAGGTGTTACAGGAGAAACTGGTGCAATAAGCTTTTCAAATATAGTAGCTTCAAACAGTGAAAGTAATATCTCAGCAAGAGATATTTCTACAACAATAACTGTTGGAACAGCAAGTGCAAATGCAAATACTAATACATACTCAAATGGAATACAAAATCCAGCAGTAACTATTAATCCTAACAGAAATACAAATACTAATGTAGTAAGTCCTACAGTAAATAATCAAAATAATACTAATCAAGTACCAACAAATACTGCAGAAGAAGAAATGCCATATACAGGAGCAGAAGATGTTGCAATGAGAGCTATATTTGTAGTATTAGTAGTAGCTGCAGTTTCATATTTTAAATATGAGAGTATGAAAGATGTAAAATAATATAAAAAAGTAGATTAAATATTTAATAGAATTATTAGCAAACCCTAGATTTTCTAGGGTTTTGTTTTATTGCTTTTTAAACCTTAAAATTGATTGAAAAAGTACATAAATTGAGATATAATATTAAAGATTAAATGAGAAGGTGAAAAAATGAAAGCACTAATTACAGAAAAACCATCAGTAGCAATGGAGTTTGCAAAAGCGTTAAAGATAAATACTACTAGGAAAAATGGATATATAGAAGGAAAAGATTGGATTATTACTTGGTGTGTAGGTCATTTAGTAACAATGTCTTATCCCGAAAAGTATGATGAAAATTTAAAAAGATGGACTTTAAATACTTTACCATTTTTACCAAAAGAGTATAAATATGAAGTGATACCAGCAGTAGAAAAACAATTTAATACAATAAAAGCATTACTTACAAGAGAGGATATTACTGAAATATATATAGCTACTGACTCTGGGAGAGAAGGAGAATATATATATCGTTTAGTAGATAGTATGATAGGTATTCCAGAAAATAAAATAAGAAAAAGAGTTTGGATTGATTCTCAAACAGAAGAAGAAATATTAAAGGGAATAAAAGAAGCAAAAGACTGGAAGGAATATAATAGCTTATCTGATTCTGCATATTTAAGAGCAAAAGAAGACTATCTAATAGGAATTAATTTTTCTAGGTTATTATCTATTATTTATGGAAGAAGAATTGCAAAAGATTTAGAAGAGGATAGAATATCTATATCTGTTGGAAGAGTTATGACTTGCGTTTTAGGAATGGTAGTATCTAGAGAAAGAGAAATTAGAAATTTTACCAAAACAAAATATTATAAAATAGTTGGAAGATTTGGAGAAAATCAAAGTTCTTTTAAAGCAGATTGGAAGGTTAATGAAAATTCAAAGGTATACAACTTACCAGTGTTATATAATGATACAGGATTTAAAAAAGAAAGTGATGCTAAAGCATTTATAAATTCAATTATAGGGAAGAAGGCAAAAGTATTAGAAGTAAAAAAATCTAAGCAAAAAGAGAATGCTCCATTACTTTTTAATTTAGCAGAAATTCAAAATGAGTGTACAAAAAACTTTAAGATAAAACCAGATGAGACTTTAGAGATAATCCAAGAGCTTTACGAAAAAAAGCTAGTTACATATCCTAGAACTGATGCTAGAGTACTTTCTACTGCTATAGCAAAAGTAATAGGTAATAATTTAAATGGTATATACAAAAATTTTAAAGATGAAGAAATTCATAACTATATAAATAAAATGGTAGAAGAAAAATATAGTACTGATTTAATAAAGACTAAGTATGTAAATGATAGTAAAATAACAGATCATTATGCTATTATTCCTACTGGACAAGGCTTTGAGAATTATGAAAAATTGGATAACTTAAAACAACAGATTTATAAATTAATAGTAAAGAGATTTATTGCTATTTTTTATCCACCAGCAGAGTACAGTAAAGTGTCTGTAACTCTTGAAGTAGAAAAAGAATTATTTAGCAAAACAGAAAAAGTATGTTTAAGTGCTGGTTATTTAGAAGTTTTAAAAAATAAAAGTAATGAAGCAGAAGCAGGAGAAAACTTAAATTTATTGGCTAACTTAAAAAAGTCTCAGGAAATAGAAGCCTTAGATTATGAAATAAAAGAAGCTGAAACTACACCACCTTCTAGATATAATTCTGGTTCAATGATTTTAGCAATGGAAAATGCAGGAAAATTAATTGAAGATGAGGCTTTAAGAGAGCAGATTAAAGGAGCAGGGATAGGCACAAGTGCAACCAGAGCAGAAATAATAAAGAAATTAGAAAGAATAAAATATATTGATATAAATAGTAAAACTCAAATAATAACTCCTACCAAAAAGGGAGAAATAATTTACGACATAACCTTAAAAGCTATACCAGATATGCTAAATCCAGATTTAACAGCTAGCTGGGAAAAAGGTTTAGATATGGTAGCTAAAAAAGAAATTGATTCCAATGTTTTTATGGAAAAGCTAGAAAAATATATAAAAAATAAAATAGATAGATTAGTAGTAAGATACTAGAGGAGGGTTTATGATAGACTTAGAAAGAGCAGAAAAAGTTTTTGAAGATTATTCTAATAATTATGATAGAAATAATTTAATGATGGAGAGAAAAATAGAGCATACCTATAGAGTAAAGGATAATTCAAATATAATAGCAAGATCTTTAAATTTAATCGAAGAAGAAACTAATCTTGCTACTTTAATTGGTTTATTACACGATATCGGAAGATTTGAACAACAAAGATTGGCTCATGGATATAATGATTTAAAAACAGGAATAGACCATGCTAAAATGGGAGTGAAGGTTTTATTTGATGATAAAAAAATATTAGATTTTTTACCAGATACTAGAAAATATGACAAAATTATACAAATAGCAATAGAAAATCATAATAAATTTAAAATTGAAGAGAATCTCTCAGAAGAAGAAATAAAATTTTGTAAAATAATAAGAGATGCCGACAAATTAGATATATTGGAAATTTTTGTTACGAATTCTGAAGATATAGAAGCAATTGGGAAAAACAACGGATACGCTCTAAGTAAAGATATTACAGAAGAATTTCTAGATGCTTTATTTAGAGGAAAGCAAATTGATAGAAAATATCAAAACTACTTTTTAGATTGGTATTTAAATACCTTGACCTTTTTGTTTGACATAAATTATCCAAAGAGTTTTGAAATTATAAAGAATAAAAAATATGTAGATGGTACCTTAGATAGAATTGAAAATTTAGTACCAGAAGACAAAGAAATATTTGAAAAAATAAGAGCATATATGAATAAATATGTAACAGATAGACTATAAATATTCATTTCATCACATTTTATGTAAAATCTTCATAATATGTAACATAAAATATTATGGAGAGGGTGAGAAAATGTATAATTACATAGTAAAAAGAGGGAAAACTATAAAGAGAACTGTTAGAGTTTCAGGTTCAAAAAATGCAAGCTTGCCTATTTTAGCAGCAAGTATTATAAATGGTAAAACAACTAAATTATATAATTTACCAGATATAGAAGATGTAAGAACTACACTTCAAATTTTAGAATTTTTAGGTTGTAAAATAAAAAAATACAAAGAAAAAGTAATAATAGATTCTAGAAATTTGAAAGAAAAGCAGATACCAGATAATCTAATGAGAAAATTGCGTTCTTCTGTTATTTTAGCTGGAGCAATGATAGCTAGATTTGGAGAAGCTAAATTTTCGTATCCAGGAGGATGTGATATTGGTAGTAGACCAATAGATTTACATTTAAAATCTTTCCAAAAAATAGGAATAAAAATTGATGAAACTACTAGCTTTATAGAGTGTAGTTGTGATAAAATAAAAACTAGTGAAGTACATTTAGATTTTCCAAGTGTTGGGGCAACAGAAAATATAATTTTAGCTTCTGTACTTGGAAATAGTGAAGTAAAAATAGAAAATGCTGCAATGGAGCCAGAAATAGTAGATTTAGCTCAGTTTTTAAATAAAATGGGAGCTAGAGTTTATGGAGCTGGTACAAATCTTATAAAAGTATTAGGAGTTTCAAAATTAAAAGAAGTATCTTATAGAATTATGCCAGATAGAATAGAAGCAGGAACTTTTCTAATAGCAGCAGCCATGACAGGTGGAGAAGTTACTATTAAAGATGTAATTCCAGAACATATTGGACCTTTAATTTCTAAACTTACAGAAGTGGGTTGCACAATATCTGCAGATAAAAGAGAAATTACAATAAAAGCACCAAATAGGTTAAAAGCAACAGATATAAAGACTTTGCCATATCCACGGATTTCCTACAGACTTGCAACCAATTTTTTCTACAATGCTAACAATATCAAAGGGAACATCAATAGTTACAGAAACTATATTTGAAAATAGATTTAAGTTTATTCAAGAGCTAAAAAGAATGGGAGCAAAAGTAGATCAGGAAGGTACTACAATAGTTATAAAAGGTGTAAAGAAATTGCATGGAGCAGAAGTGCATAGTACAGATTTAAGAGGAGGAGTAGCGCTATTACTAGCAGGTTTAGTATCTAAAGGAGTTACAAAGGTTGAAAAAATAGAATATATTTTAAGAGGCTACGATAATATAGATTTAAAGCTAAATAGTTTAGGAGCAAATATTACAAGAAAAGAGGTATAAGTTTGAGAAAAGGAATTGAAGATGATGAAATTATTATAGGAATTCAAACAAAATCAAATACTACTTCTAAGAAAAAAAGAAAAAAAAAACAAAAAAAAGTAAAAGGGGCAAATAATGCCCCAAAGCTTAAAAAAAAGAAAAGTCAAAAAGATAAAAAAAATAGTGTTAGAAGCTTTGAAAATTATGAAAAAAATAGGAAGACTAGAAAATTTAAAATAATATTTTTAATTTTAATATTAATAGTTGGAATAATTTTTCTAATGTCTTCTCCTATTTTTAATATAAAAAATATTAATGTTAAAAACAATAGTATTATAAGTACAGAAGAAATAATAAAATTATCTGAGATAAATTTAGATGAAAATATTTTTAAAATAAGAAAAGGGAATATAACAGAAAATTTGAAAGAAAATGCATATATAGAAAGTGTTAAAGTATCAAGAAAATTGCCAAATACTATAGAAATAGATATAAAAGAAAGAACAAGAAAATATATGCTACAATTTGCAGATAGCTATGTTTATATAAATAATCAAGGATATATGTTAGAAATTTCTACGGAAAAGTTAGAATTACCAATAATAACTGGTTTTAAAACTGATTTAAGTAATATAAAGGCAGGAGATAGACTAGAGGTAGATGACTTAAAAAAACTTGATACTGTAATAAAAATCGTAGAAACAGCTAATGCAAATGGTATAGGAAATTTAATAACTAAAATAGATATTTCAAGTAGCAGAAATTATATAATAGAATTAGCTGGTGAAAATAAAACAGCGCATTTAGGTGATTGCTCTAATTTAAATACTAGAATGCTACTTTTAAAGACTATTATAGAGCAAGAAAAAGGTAATGCAGGAACAGCATATATAGATATGGATGTAAATACAGGTAGGGTTTATTTTAGACCAAGCACATAAAAAGGAGGAATAAAATTTGAATAAGAAACAAGTTTCAATTGCTTTAGGTACAATATGCTTGCTTTTAAGTATGGGAATTTGCATACAACTAAAAACTGTAGACAATAGTATTGCAAGTGTTGCCAGAACGCAAGCAGAAAACGAATTGCGAGATAGTGTATTAAAATGGAAAGAAAATTACGATAATGCAGAAACTAAATTAGAATATAAAGAGGCTGAACTAGAAAAAATTAGAAATCAAGTAGCAAGCTCAGACGAAAGTTCTACACAAATAAGTGAGCAATTAGCACAAAATAATAGCCTATTAGGATATACTGATTTAACTGGAAGTGGAGTTGTAATAACAGCAGCTGATGGTGATTATTCAGCAGCAAAAGGTTTAGCAGCACAATATATTGTACACGATGGAGATTTAGTAGCTTTAGTAAATGCATTAAAAAATGCAGGAGCAGAAGCAATATCTATAAATGGACAAAGAATAGTAAATACGACAGCAATAACCTGTGTAGGAAATACTGTAATGATAAATGGAGAAAGAGTAGGCTCACCATTTATTATTAATGCAATAGGAAATCCAGAGAGATTATATGGTCAAATAACAATGCCAGAGAGCTATTATGATAAAATGAAAACAGATGGAGTAGATGTAAAAATAGAAAAAGTTAATTCTATTGATGTTCCAAAATATACAGGCTTATATAATTTTGAATATGCTCAAGCAGTAGAATAGAGGTGAAGATATTTGAAAAATAGAAAAGGAAGAAATGTAATGATTATTTCTATAGGTGCTATAGCATTAATTTTAACTATGGTTTTATTTATTCAATTTAAAACTGTTAAAGAAACAGATATTACAGCTATAGAAACTATGAGAGAAGCAGAATTAAGAACAGAGCTTGCAAGTTGGAAAGCTAAATATGATGAAATAGCAATAAAATTGCAGGATACAGAGGATAAAATATCTAATTATAGAAATGATATAGAAAATAATGAAAAAAATTCAGAACTATTGGAGCAAGAATTAATTGAAACAGAAAAATACTTAGGATATACAGAATTAAAAGGCGAAGGCATTATTGTAAAACTAGATGATACAGATTACAAGCAAGTAGAAAGTAGCGATATATTATCTTTAGTAAATGAGCTTAGATTAGCAGGAGCAGAAGCAATATCTATAAACGAAGAAAGAGTTGTATCAACTACTGAGATTGTAAATGTAGATACAAGATTTATTATTGTAAATGGCAAGAGAATAGTCGCTCCTTACGAAATAAAAGCAATAGGAGATAAAAAATATTTAGAAAGTGCAATATCCATAAAAGGTGGATATGTAGATGAGATAAAGGCAAAGGAAATAACAATTAATTATACTATAGAAGATAATGTAGTTATTCCTAAATTTTCTGGAAAGATGTCTTTGCAAAATGCAAAGGTAAGTAATTAAGAAAGGAGAGTATGTTTTACATACAAATAATAGAATGGTATATATATCTATAATAATAGGATGCATAATAGGTGCAATAATAGGATTGAATTCACCAATTATTCCATATACATATTCAAGTTATTTAGCAATAGCAATAATAGCTGCTTTAGATACAGTATTTGGAGGTATAGCATCAGTTATAAAAGGAAATTTTGATTTAAAAATATTTTTAACAGGTTTTTTTGGAAATGCAATCTTATCAATTCTTTTAACTTATTTAGGAAATAGATTAAATGTAGACATTTATTTAGCTGCAATTATAGTTTTTGTAGGAAGAATGTTTACAAATTTAGCAATAATAAGAAGATATTATGTAGAAAAGTGGTCTAAGAAATTAGATAGTTTAGCAGAAAGTAAAAAAAATAAAGCAGAAGCTAAAAACAAATAAAAATAGAGAAGTTAAGATTTTCTGGAAATTTAAGAAAATTTTAACTTTATTTTTTATAATAAAAAAACAAAAATAAAACAAAAAAAGACAAAAATTGACTTGAATTTAACAAAAAAATGGTATATAGTTAACATTGTGCTTTAAATAAAAAATGAAGTTACAAATTCATTACAAATATTACAAAAATATCTCATTTATACTTGACTTTTGATGAAAAATGTAATATTCTAAACGCAGACATATAAGGTTAAAAATAAACCGAAAAAATAAATGGAGGAGATAAGCTTTGGCAATAGGAGATATAATTGTTGGTATCGATATTGGGACCTCTAAGGTAAGCACAGTTGTTGGCGAAGTAAATAATTTTAATCAAATTGAAATTATTTGTAGCACAAATAGCAAATGCACAGGAATACAAAAAGGCAAATTTACAGATGAAGATGAAATAAGTCTTGCTATTTCAAAAACAATACAAGAAGCAGAAGAAATTTCAAATCTAAAAATAAATTCAGCCTATACAACAATTCCAGGAAAACATGTAACAATTGTACAAAACAGTATCGTAAAAGATGCAAAAGATAAACTTGCTGGCATTTCTGTAAAAGATGTTGCAGCAGCAATTATTCAAGTTAGAGATATAGAAATTCCAGAAGATAAAGTGCTAATAGATATAGTACCAGACAAATTTATACTAGAAGATGGAAAAGCAGTAGAAGATCCTGTTGGCAAAATTAGTGGTCATTTTACTTTAACTGCTCAAATTATATTAGCAGAAAAAGATTATATAAAACAGTTAACCTCAATATTTAAGAAAGCTGGAATAGAAATAGATGGAGTTGTTCCAAATTCACTTGCAGAAAGAAATTTAGTATTAGATACTAATGAGTTAAATGACAATGTAATGCTTTTAGATATAGGGGCCGGAAACACAGATATAGGAGTATTTAATGGAACTTCATTTATTTATACAAATACTATAAATTTAGGTGGAGACAACATTACTAGTGATATAGCTTATGTATTAAATATTTCTAAAGAAGAGGCAGATAAATTAAAAAGACAATATGGCTTAGCTTTAAAATCTTTTATAGACAATGATAACAATATTGTACTAAATACTTGTAAAGATATAGATGGAAAAAATAAAACTATAAAAAGTTCAGAATTAGTAGAAATAATAGAGGCAAGAATAGAAGAAATATTTACTCTGGTAAATAAAGATATAGTAGCGCATGCAATAAAGCCAAATATAAACAATGTAGTACTTACGGGAGAAGGTATTGTTAATATAAATAAAAGCGATATGGCAGGTAAAATTATACTAAATATACCAGTAAAAATTTCTACAGGAAGATTAGTAAGTACAATAAAATCTACATATAGAGCAAGTTATGCTTTAGTTAGATATATAGCAGCAAGACCTTATGCAAAAACTGTTTCAAGTAGTATAGATGTAAAAACAGAAAAAAATATATTAAAAACTATAATAGATAAAGTAAAAGATTTCTTTTATTCTTAAAAATTGGTTTTAATTTTAAAATATAGATAGATAATAAAGGAGGATACACCTTATGATTATGGATAATGAGGATTTAAACTATATGGTGGATGGAACTGCTACAATAAAAGTAATAGGAGTTGGAGGAGCTGGAAACAATGCTGTAAACAGAATGGTAGAAGCTGGAATAAAAAGTGTTGAATTTATTGCAGTAAATACAGATAGACAAGCTTTAAATATGTCTAAAGCAAATTCAAAAATTCAAATTGGAGAAAAACTAACTAGAGGTTTAGGAGCTGGTGCTAACCCAGATATTGGTGCACAAGCAGCTGAAGAAAGCAAGGCAGAAATTGCAGAAATATTAAAAGGTGCTGATATGGTCTTTGTAACTGCTGGTATGGGTGGTGGAACAGGAACAGGAGCAGCTCCACTTGTTGCGGCAACTGCCAAAGAACTTGGAATTTTAACAATAGGAGTTGTAACAAAACCATTTACTTTTGAAGGAAAGAAAAGACTAGCACAAGCTGAAAGAGGAATTGCAAATTTAAAAGGAAAAGTAGATACTTTAGTAGTAATTCCAAACGATAAATTATTACAAGTAATAGATAGAAAAACTTCTATAGTAGAGGCTTTTAGAATGGCAGATGATATTTTAAGACAAGGTGTACAAGGTATATCAGATTTAATTGCTGTACCAGGATTAATCAACTTAGACTTTGCAGATGTTAAAACAATAATGCTAAATCAAGGAATGGCACATATGGGAATTGGTAGAGCTAGTGGAGAAAATAGAGCAGAAGATGCAGCAAAACAAGCTATACAAAGTCCTTTATTAGAAACTTCTATTGAAGGTGCAAGAGGAGTTATTATTAATATTACAGGTGGAAGTGATATAGGCTTGCACGAAGCTAATACAGCAGCAGAACTTGTTCAAAGAAGTGCAGATCCAGAAGCAAATATTATATTTGGTACAGTTACAGATGATTCAATGGGAGATGAGATTCAAATTACTGTAATTGCTACAGGCTTTGAAAAAGAAGATGAAAAAAGACCAAGTCTTTCAGGTTATGAGAATATAGTTGCAGATACTTGGAGAAAGAGAAATACTACCTCAAGTTCTTCTATTTCTCAAACCACAGATAATGATCCAAATAATTTAGATATACCAGCTTTTTTAAGAAAAAATAAGGGATTAGGAAATAAATAAGCATATAAAGTAAAAAAATATTATTTATAAAAAAGAAATAATCTATTTTGTAGATTGTTTCTTTTTTTTGCATCTATAAATTGACAGATTTTTGAAAATAGAAGTTTTAAAATATATATAAAAGAGAGGTTTAAAAAATGACAATTTATATAGATGTAGTTATTTTAGAAAATTTGGCTATGAATTATATTATTTTAATAGCAACAGCTCTTATAGGCAAATATGAAATTAGATATTTTAGAAATATATTAGCAAGTACTTTAGGAGGTATTTATGCAATCTTAAACTATATAAAAACATTTTCTATAATTCAAAATCTTATATTTAAAATTGCTGTTTCGATATTAATGATTATAATTACTTTTGGAGTAAAGGACCTAAAGCTACTTGTAAAACAATTGATTATATTTTATCTAGTATCTTTTACTTTTGGTGGGGCTGCTTTTATGCTACTATTCTTCTTAAAACCCGAAGATATAATTTTTAGAAATGGTCATCTAATAGGTACATATCCGATAAAAATAGCAATCTTAGGTGGAATAGTCGGATTTTCAATAATAGCAATGGTCTCAAACATTATTAGAGATAGAAGAAAAATAAAGTCAATGTTATGCGATATGGAAATTTTTTATAAAGAAAGAAAAATAAAACTAAAAACAATGATTGATACAGGAAATCTATTAAAAGATCCAATAACTCAAACAGATGTAATAATTGTAGAAAAAGCAAGCTTAAAAGGTTTACTAGAAGACGAAATTTTAGATCATATAGAAGATATATTGAATGGAAAATGGTTAGAAGATAGTAGAATTCATAATTATAAATTTAAATTAATTCCATTCTCTTCTCTTGGAAATGAGAACGGACTCATAATAGGATTTAAACCTGAATATATTAAAATATATGATGAAACAGAAAAAATAATAAAGAATGTAATTATTGGAATTTATCCAGGAAGACTATCAAAAACAAATTTATATACAAGCCTAATAGGACTTAATATTTTAAAGGAGGGAATTCAAAATGAAAAACTTGTTAAAAATGCTTAAAAGTGTAGTTTTTAAAATCTTTAGAAAATATTCGAAAAGAGATGAAACTCAAAAGTTTCCGATATTTTATATAAATGGAAGTCAAACTTTGCCACCACCACTTAATATTATGGAAGAAGAAAAGCTATTAGAAAAATTAAAAGAAAATGATGAGGCAGCAAAACAAATTTTAGTGGAAAGAAATTTAAGATTAGTAGTATATATAGCAAAGAAATTTGAAAACACAGGTTTAGATTTAGAAGATTTAATATCCATAGGTACAATAGGTCTTATGAAGGCTATAAATACTTTTAATACAGATAAAAATATAAAGCTTGCAACTTATGCTTCAAGGTGTATAGAAAATGAAATTTTAATGCAACTTAGAAGAACTACAAAAATTAAAACAGAAATATCTATTGATGAGCCTTTAAATAAAGATGGAGATGGAAACGAATTACTACTTTCTGATATATTAGGTACAGAAGGAGATGTTACTTCTAAAGGAATTGAAGAAGAGGTAGATAAAAAACTGCTTAAAATTGCAATTAGTAAATTAAATCCAAGAGAAATGAATATTATGAAATTAAGATTTGGAATAGATGGTGAAGAAAAAGAAAAAACTCAAAAGGAAGTTGCAGATATGCTTGGAATTTCTCAAAGTTATATTTCAAGACTCGAAAAGAAAATAATGAAAAAAATGAAAAAGGAGATAATAAGTAGAACTGGATAAAATAAAAAATACTATTACATTATGTAATAGTATTTTTTATGTAATTTAAGAGTATAAGTATTGACAAAAAAGCTTAAAATTAATATGATAAATAAAAAGTATACATAGGAGGAAATAGGTTTTGGAAGAGCTTAATAAAAATAATAAAAGTAGTGAAGAAATAGAGGAATTTATCCCAGAAGAAGCAGATTTTATTACAGATGATAATATAGATTTAACCCCAAAAAAAGAAAGAAAGATTATTAAAAAGAGTAAAAAACTAGAAAAAATAATGCAAGAAGAAGGTCTTACAGAAATAGAAGTATACCAAAAATATGGGGATATAGATGGTCAATTTTCTAATACAACTCCACAAGAAGAATATGAGGAAGAGCCTTATGAAGAGTATGATGAAGAAGAGGAAACTCATGAAGAAGTAGAAAAAAAGGATAAACAAGAAGAAAAAGAAGAGGAAATAGAAGAAGAGGATGATGAGGAAGTAGAAGAGGAAGAAGACGAAGAAGAGGAAGAAGAGGATAAAGCAACTTTAGTAGATTCAGGAGAATTTCCAGAAGAAATAACAGATTTAAAGCTAGAATGTATATATATAGGCTTATTACTAAATAATCCAAAAGCTATTTCTATGTATTATTTTGTTTATGATGAATGTTTATTTTCTGATGAAGAACTTGCAAATATTTATAAAATTATATTGTTTCAAGATGGAGAAACTTATGCACCAGCAGTAGCTAAAGATAAGTTTAAATTTCCAAAAGAAAATACAGGAACTTATGATTTTAAGATGCAACTAAAAAATGCTGTACAAGATAGAAACTACAATTTAGAGGAAACATATACTAAATTAAAAAAACTATTTATATTAAAGAAATTTTATAAAAGTGCACCTACTGTAAATATACAGAATAAAATTGTAGAAATTGCAAAATATGAAAGATATAGTGAAATGACGATAGAAGAAGTAGAGAGTGCAATAGAGCAAATAGGTGTAACTAATAGATTAAGTCAAGCAATTTTAAATGATGGAGCAACAGAATTTTTAATAAGTGGAGACAATAATTTAGTAAATGGTGTACCATTGCCTTTTCCAATCTTATCAAGTGTTTTTAAAGGACTAAGAAAAGGAGAAACTATGGCGTATGCAATGCCTTCTAACTCTGGTAAAAGTAGATTTACAGTTGATATTGCTGCTTATTTAGCTTTGGTAGAAAAGAAAAAAGTTTTAATTATTTCAAACGAAATGTCTGAAGATAAAATGAGACTATGTTTAATTACTACAATAGTAAACAGTCCATATATTCAAAAACTTCATAAACAAAAATTGTGTAAAACAGAAGGAGAATTGCTAGAGCTTAAATTTAGACCAGATAAAGACGCTAAAGATATAGAGTTAGATGAAGATGGTTTTATTTTAAAAAGAGAGAATGAGAGTAATAGTGATTTTGCAAAGAGAATTTCAAAAGTATCAACAGAGTTTAAGCAAACAATTCAAGTAACAGAGTGGCTAAAAAAGCAAGAAGATGAATCTATTCACTTTATTCATATTACAGAACACTCTAATGATGATTTAAGAAAAATAATTTTAAATTATTTTTATAAATATGATATAGAGTACATTTTTTATGATACTTTAAAAACAGATACAGATAATATTGGTAATGGTGAGGAATTAAAGAAGACAGCAACAATACTTTCAAATATTGCACAGAAATATCATGTATTTATAGGATCTTCTCTGCAACTTCTAGAAAGTAGTACTTTGCCTGTAAATTTAACTATTAATGATATGTCTGCTAGTAAAACAGTAAAAGAAGTATTAGATACTTTATGTTTAATAAAACAAATAAATCCACATACTTATAATAAATATGAGTATTCAGAGGAGGAACTAGCAGAAGAATATAAAGACATTGTGCCTTCAAAAAACCCAGATGTTAGATACTATGCTTGTGTAGTAGATAAAAACAGAGCTGGTGCTAAACCAACTTTATTATTTAGATTAAACTTAGCTTACAATATTTGGGAAGAATTAGGATACTTAAGATTAAAACAAGAATTTTTAGATTAATTTTAAGAAAGGAGAAAGTGCTAAAATTTAGCTAAAATTATGAAAATAGAAGAAATAGCAAAAAATATTTATTATGTAGGAGTAGAAGACAAAACTATTGACTTGTTTGAAAGTCAATATATAGTTCCAAAAGGAATTACTTATAATTCATATATAATAAAAGATAAAAAGAATTTAATTGTTGATACAGTAGATAGTAGAAAAACAGAAGAATGGCTAGAAAATGTAGAAAAAGTATTAGAAGGAGAAACTCTAGATTATTTAGTAGTCTCTCACTTAGAACCAGATCATAGTGGAAGCATAGATGCATTAATTTCTAAATATCCAGAAATGAAAATTGTAGGAAATGCAAAGACATTTGCTTTTATGCCACAGTTTATAAAATCAAATATAGAAAATAAAAAGGTTTTGGTAGAAGAAGGAGAAGAATTAAGTATAGGAGAACATACTTTTAAATTTATAATGGCACCAATGGTACATTGGCCAGAAGTAATGGTAGAGTATGAAGAAAAAGAAAAAATATTATTTTCTGCTGATGCTTTTGGAACTTTTGGTATTTTAGAAAATGAAGAAAATTGGTATGAAGATGCTGGTAGATATTATTTTAATATAGTAGGAAAATATGGAATTCAAGTTCAAGCACTTCTAAAAAAAGCTGCTACTTTAGATATAAGTAAGATTTGTCCTTTACATGGACCAATATTAAAAGAAAATTTAGAAAAGTATATAAAGCTATATGATGTATGGAGCAGATATGAACCAGAAGAAGAGGGCATAACCATTGCTTACACTTCAATTCACGGAAATACTAAAAAGATAGCAGAGAAGCTAGCAAAAGATTTAATAGATAGAGGAGAAAAAGTGGCAATTTATGATTTATCTAGAGGAAATTTATCTTATGCTATTGCAGATGCTTTTAGATATAGTAAATTAGTTTTACTATCTGCTACTTACAATATGCAACTATTTCCACCAATGCAATCATTTTTAAGTCAACTGCAAGGAAAAAACTATCAAAATAGAAAACTTGCAATTATAGAAAATGGTTCTTGGGCTCCAAATGTAGCAAATTGTATAAAAGAATTCGCAAGCAAAATGAAAGATATTACTATATATGAACCAATAGTTACAGTAAGGACAACATTAAATGAAGAAAGTAAACAAAAATTAGAAAATTTATTGGAAAATTTAGTCAAATAAAAGAGAGTACTAATTTGTATAAATTGGCCTCTTTCTGGAAATAATTATATTAAATTATTTCTAGAAGGAGGTCTTATTTTTGATAAGTAGAGTTGAGATTGCAAATACAAATACCTCCAAACTAAAAGTATTAACAAATAAAGAAAATAAAGAATTATTTTTAAAAATAAAAGCAGGAGATAAGTCTGCTAGAGAGGAATTAATAAATGGAAATCTAAGATTAGTATTAAGTGTAATTCAAAGGTTTGGCGGAAGAGGAGAAAATGCAGATGATTTATTTCAAATAGGCTGTGTAGGTCTAATAAAGGCAATTGATAATTTCGATGTTTCTCTGGATATTCAGTTAAGCACTTATGCAGTACCTATGATAATTGGTGAAATAAGAAGATATTTAAGAGATAATAATATGGTTCGTGTAAGCAGATCAGTTAGAGATTTAGCTTATAGAATTTTGCAGGCGAAAGAAAAGCTTTTAAAGGAAAAAGGAAAAGAGCCAACAGTAGAAGAAATAGCAAAGGAATTACAAGTGGAAAAAGAAGAGGTTGTTATGAGTCTAGATGCAATACAAGATCCAGTATCTCTGCAAGAACCTGTATATAATGATGGTTCAGATAGTATATATATAATGGACCAAGTAAAAGACAAGAAAAATACTGATGAACAATGGACAGAAAATATTACTATAGCAGAAGCAATGAAGAAATTAACTGAAAAAGAGAGAATGATAATAAATAAAAGATTTTTTTTAGGTAAAACTCAAATGGAAGTAGCAGATGAGATTGGAATTTCACAAGCTCAAGTATCTAGAATAGAGAAAAGTGCTATAGATCATATAAGAAGATTGTATAAATAAAACTCGATAATATATCGAGTTTTTTAAATTTCTACTAAAATTATTTCAGAACCTATACATTTTATGGAAGACCAAGGAATTGTAATTTCATTTCCACTAGAAAATAAATTAAAGAATTTTGTATTTCCGGGAACAATAATAGAAGTAATTTTTCCTGTTTCTAAATCTGCATTGACATCTAAAACAAAACCAAGTTTTTCTCCGGTTTTGATATTAATAACTTCTTTATGCTTAAAATCTAATCCTTTTGAACTGTTCATTTTATCACCTACTTTAAGATATGCCAAAAGCTTTATAATATGTGAATAAATGTATATAAATTGGAAAAAATATACAACAAATAAATTAAAGTAAAGAGGTAAACAAATGCAAATTAATAAGATGAAAAATATGCTTGTATTAGAAAATTTGGCTTCAAATGTTGTAGAAGAGGCTTTTGTTATATTAAAACCAAATATAAAGATTGAAGAGAATAAAGTAGAGAGGGTTAAAGCAGAAACTATATTAAAAGAAGCAGAAGAAATTGTATCAAATTATATAGAAGAATTACAAAACAAAAATGAAAAAACTATATTAGAGAAAAGCTTAGAAAGAAAATGCAAAATTCTAAAAGGTTGGAATATATTTCTTATTATATTTTCTATTTTAAGTATAATAATTTCTTTTTAGATGGACATAAAAAACTAAAGCTTTGAATATATTTGAAATATAAAATAATTTTAGAAAGGAATTTTCAAATATGGAAAGAGCTTTAACAGAAAACGAAAAACTAAAAAGAGCAGAACAAATTGCTTTTAGAAGAAAATATCCAGAGGAAAGAATATCTATTAAAGAGAAGGAAAAAAAGACCTATATAGGAAGTAAAATATTGCTAGAAATACTAATTTTAGTAAATATTACTATTATTATTTATTGCTTTCAAAATAAAAATGAAATTTTTAGTGAAAGCTTTTTGGAAAAAATAAGTTCTTATGAATTAAATATAAGGGAAAATTTTCAGAGCTTTTTTAATTCCATTATATCTATACCAGAAGATGCAACTGTATTTGAAAATGAAGTAAAGAGTGAAAATTTAATAGAAAATAATGAGGCTATTTTAAGTAATACTTTAAATGAGGTAGTAAGTACTGAAAAAAGTGGAAATACACAAGAAGAAATAGCTTTAGGTGGAGCAGTAGCAGAAACAAAAACAGAAATTCTTTCAGAAAATAAAAGTGATAGTAGTAAAGTAAAGGAAGAGTATTCTCTAGAAAAACCAATTTCAGGAGTTGTTACATCAAGTTTTGGAATAAGAGAATCTAGTAATGAAAAGATAAGTGGTTTTCATACAGGTACAGACATTGCTGCAAACAGTGGAACGGAAATTTTATCTGCAATAAAAGGTACAGTGATTTTAGTTTCCGAAGAAGGTGATTATGGAAAACACTTAAAAGTACAAGATGGGGATATAGTAACTCTTTATGCACATTGCTCAGAGATTTTAGTAAAAGAAGGACAAAGTGTAGAAAAAGGAGAAAAAATAGCAAAAGTAGGAAGTACAGGAAATAGTACTGGTCCACATTTGCATTTTGAGATAAGATACCAAAATAGATATGTGAATCCACAAGAAATATTTGAGTTTTAAAAGGATATTATATGAAAATACAAATAGATTTAAAAATAATTTTTTTATTTATTTTTTATTTAATTCTAAGGCAAGTGGAAATGTATTGCTTATTTTTAATTTTTATAACCATACATGAACTAGCTCATACTTTTGTAGGAATACTATTTAAGTTTAAGCCACAAAGTATAGAAATAAGGCCATTTGGACTAGCACTAAATTTTTATTCATTTAGTGAAGCAAAGCCTATTAAAAAAATTATTACATATTTAGCAGGACCTTTGTCAAATTTTATATTAGCAATAGCAATTTATTTTTGTAAAATAGATAATAACTTAAAAATATATAGTATATATATAAATATTGCTCTTGGTATATTTAATTTATTACCCATATTACCATTAGATGGAGGAAAAATATTAAAAGAATTATTGAAGAAGAAAATCGGTTATAAAAGAGCTTATAAAGAGATGGAATTAATAGGAAAAATTACTTTAGTCTTAATAACTTTAATCTATAGTATATTGATTTTAGAAATAAAGAACTTAGGAATTCTATTTATTATAATCTACTTATGGTATTTAAAAAAAGTGGAAGATAGAAAAGCTAGAACCATTATTAGAATGTATGATATTTTAGAAAAAATATAGATATTAAAAATAATATTGCAAAAAAAAAGAATTAATAGTAAACTATAAATATAAAGCATGAGAGGAAAATAATATGATTAAATTAATGAAAAAACAAAGTGGTATTACAATAGTTGCATTAACAATTACAGTATTACTATTTTTGCTAATATTATCTACAATTACTTTTACATCTTTGTCAAGTATTCAAATAAGACAGTTAAATAATATGTATGCAGATATAATTAATTTGCAAGAAAAAATAGATTTATATTATTTGAAAAATGGATTTTTGCCAATTGATGTTTCTAAAAAAGTAGAATACTCATCAGACATAGAATGGTTAGTGGATAGGAATCCTAATGATGGAAATGTATACTACGAGCTAGATAGCGAATCTTTTAAAAAATTAGATGGAATTACTCTAAACAATTCAGAAGATGATGATAAATTTTATATAAATGAGCAATCACACACTATATATTATTCAAATGGTATTCAAGTAGAAGAAGGTACTCCAAAGATATATACAATGGATTTATCAGAATATCAAAATGTAAATTTAGCAAATTATCAATAAAAGTCATATTTGGCTTTTATTTTTTTTGAAAAATTGGAAAAGATAGGAAAAATGCTTGAAATTTAAAATAAATTATGGTAAAATAAATAAGCATTTTAAGTTTAAGCTTAAAAGCCTTACTCATGTTTATGGGTTTTATAGCCAAAAGGAGGTGAAAGATAATGAATAAATACGAAACAGTATTCATTATTAATCCAAGTGTTGAAGATGCAGGAGTTAAAAATTTGATCCAAAAATTTTCAGACTTAATTAATAGTGATGGAAAAGTAGAAAAAGTAGACGAATTAGGAAAAAAGAAATTAGCTTATGAAATTAAAAAAAATACAGAAGGAAATTATGTAGCAATTAATTTTGAAGCTAATCCAAGTCTAATTGCAGAATTAGAGAGAGTTTACAGAATTACAGATGAAGTAATGAAATTTATCACTATAAGAAAAGATGAAGAATAATCTGTGAAATGAAAGGAATAGAGTAAATGAACAAAGTAATTTTAATGGGTCGTTTAACTAGAGATCCAGAAGTAAGATATACTCAAACTAACAACACTTTAGTAGCATCTTTCAGTTTAGCTGTAAATAGAAGATTTGCAAGACAAGGAGAAGAAAGACAAGCTGATTTTATAAATATTGTAGCTTGGAGCAAAACAGGAGAGTTTTGTAGCAAGTACTTCAAAAAAGGTCAACAAGTAGCTATTGTTGGAAGATTGCAAACAAGAACTTGGGATGATGACCAAGGACAAAAACACTATGTAACAGAAGTTGTTGCTGAAGAAGCATATTTTGCAGATAGTAAAAGAGATGGTGAAGCAGGAAGTGTAGGATTTGAAAACACATTTGGTGAGAGTTTATCACAAAGTGCAGAATTTCAAGTAAATGCTTCTGATGATGATTTACCATTCTAGGAGAATATAAGTTTGAAAGATTGGAGGAAAGTAAAATGGCAGACAAAAAGCAAGCAAAAAGAAATGGTAGAAATAACCAAGATGATGATTTCAATCCAAAGTTTAGAAAAGCAAGAAAAAAAGTATGTGCCCTATGTAATGATAAAAACTTTGAATTAGATTATAAAAACGCAGAACAATTAAAGAAATTTATTAATGAAAAAGGTAAAATATTACCAAGAAGAGCAACAGGTGCTTGTGCTAAACATCAAAGATTTATCACAACAGCTGTTAAAAGAGGAAGACATATTGCTGTTATTCCTTATTCTCAAGATTAATAAATAATTATAAATAAAAAAAGCACCAGTTGTGGTGCTTTTTTTGTAATAACAAGATAAAATAAATTAGAAAATAGCATTATAATATATGCTGAAGATATAGAAGATAGATTTATAAGGTATGAGATAAAAAAGACTGGAGAAAGATCTTTGGAAGTAAAGACAGAAAATGTAGCTATAGCATTCTCAGAAAAAACAAAAAGTGTATATGAAATAAAGCCTAGTTACTATCTCTGCATCGGAGAAGATAGTCGCACAATTTTTATTTATCATGAAAAAGAGGTGATAGGTGAAAAAATAACCCTAGATTCAGATACTAGTATAGAGAGTTATCATTTAAAATATCCGATGCTTTATACTCAAAACGAAGAACTGTATATGCCGTATATAGTAAATGAATTGGAAGAGACTTCGCTTAAGCTAGTAAAAGTTGCAAATGTATCTCAGAAAGAATATAATTCTTTAAAATATGTAACAATACAAGAAGATGATTTTAACGCATGGGAATTACCAGTTATTCAAAGAGATAGAGATGCAATAATTCTTATGCCGAAAGATCCTATGAATTTTAGGAAGTATTTAAAGTCAAATGGTGTATACACAGTAAATGATGAAAAGAATTTTGAGTGGAAGCAAGTTTCGATGAAAGATGCTTTTTTAAAGGCAGAGATTGATACAGTAGATGATTTTGGGTATGATGAATCTGACTGGAATGCTACTATATACTTAAATAAGGTCTAGAATTTATGTAAAAGAGTGGCAATTGCTTAGAGCAGATTGCTACTCTTTTGCTATTAAAATTATAAGTTATTATTTTTAAAAGCACAAATTAAGTTAAAATACTTTAAAAATAATAAGTAAAATGAAAATAAAAGTACTTGAATTTTTAAATTTAAGATTATATAATGAGAAAAAAAGAAAGGAGTGTACGATTGAATTTAATAAAATCGTATAGACAGTAGAAAATGGAAAGAAAAAGAGGCTTTGAAATAGCAAAAGGTTGGGAAAATAAAGGAATTAATTTGCCAGTAAGAAAAACAAAAAATTCAGCAGGATATGATATAGAAGCTGCTGAAGATACAATAATTCCAGCTTTTAAACCAGGACAAAAACCAACATTAGTAAAAACAGGTTTAAAAGCATATTGTGAGCCAGATGAATTTTATATGCTTTGCAATAGAAGTTCAAATCCAGGTAAAAGAGGATTAGTAATGGCAAATAGTGTTGGAATTATAGATAGCGATTATTATGAAAATGAAGATAATGATGGACATTTTATGTTTGCTTTTTATAATTTCTTTGACCATGATGTTGAGATAAAAAAAGGTGATGCAATAGGACAAGCAATATTTATGAAATATTTAGTAGTAGACAATGATAATGCTGAGGGTGTTAGAAAAGGTGGATTTGGTTCTACAAACAAATAAAAAGAAGAAACTAGAAAATAAAAAACAAAATAATAAAGAATATGAAAAGCTATTAAAAAATTTAAATTTTATCAAATTTTTAAATAGCTTTTTTTCTAGCAGTTTCAAGGTTTATTTGCTATAATAACATTTGATTTCTTATGTAAATATTGGTAAAAAACTTTGACTTTTGGTAGATTTTGTAGTATAATAGAAATGTAGTAATTAAGAGAATTACTTGGAAGGAGTGACCAAAATGTTTAAAGTAGGAGATAAGATAGTATATCCAATGCACGGAGCTGGTATTATTCAGTCAATAGAAGAAAAAGCTATTGGTGATGAGAAGCAATCTTATTACATTATTAAAATGCCAGGAGAAGTTAAAGTTATGGTACCTACTGCCAAAGCTGAAGAGATTGGAGTAAGGAATATTATAGACAAAGAAACAGCCGGAAAAGTAATAAATGTACTAGAACAAGAATGTACAGAAATGTCTATGAAATGGAACAAAAGATATAGAGAAAATGTAGAAAAAATGAAATCAGGAAATATCTACGAAGTTGCAGATATTGTAAGAAATTTAACTTTTAAACAAAAAGATAAAGGCTTATCTACAACAGAAAAAAAGATGTTATTAAATGCAAAACAAATTTTAGTTAGTGAATTAGTTTTAGCAGGAGATAAAAATAAAGAAGAAGTGGAACAAATAGTAGAAGACAAAATTAATACTTCTTATGAAATGCATAATGCAATGTTAGAAAACACTACTCAAGAAGAAATTTCAAATCCAAAAGTGATGAAGAAATTTATACAAGCCTAATTTTTATTAATACATAAAAACGAAAGATGATATACTATAAAGTATATCATTTTTTTGCTGGTTTTAGAAAAAAATATCATATATAGAGAAAAGTAAATAAATTATGTACACTTTTCTATAAAAAAGGAAGGATTTAAAAACAATCTGTCGAATAATATATTTGAAAGGTATGAAGTAATGGTTCAATATAGTAATGAATTAAAAGAAGAAATTCGATCTGCAAATGATATTGTTGAAGTCATATCTCAATATGTTGTATTAAAAAGAAGTGGAAGAAATTACTTTGGTCTATGTCCTTTTCATAATGAAAAATCACCTTCTTTTTCTGTTTCGCCAGATAGACAATATTTCCATTGCTTTGGATGTCATAAAGGAGGAGATGTATTCACTTTTATAAGTGAAATAGAAAAAGTATCTTTTAAAGAAAGTGTTGAAATCTTAGCAGAAAGAGCGAATATTCAATTACCAACTACACAAAATGAAGCATTTAATGCAAAACAGTATTTAAAAGATAGAATGTTTAAAATAAACATAGAAACAGCAATGTTTTATCACGAAAGATTGTACAAGCCACTAGCAAAAATTGCACAAGACTATGTAAAACAAAGAAAAATGGATAATAATACTTTAAAATCTTTTAAGATAGGATATTCTGGAGAGTATAATGAACTATATAAAATGCTTAAGGCAAAAGGTTTTAAAGATGAAGAAATCCTAGCAACAGGGCTTGTAAATAAAAATGATAGAGGAGAATTTATAGATCGTTTTCGTAGAAGATTAATGTTTCCAATCATGACTGTAAACGGAAAAGTAGTTGCTTTCGGGGGTAGAAGATTAGACAACAATGAGAAAATGGCAAAATATATTAATTCTAACGAAAATTTAATATACTCAAAGAAAAAGCATTTATTTGCATTAAATATTGCAAAACAATCTAATGAAAAAAAGCTAATTTTAGTTGAAGGTTATATGGATGCTATATCTCTTCATCAAAGAGGAGTTCACAATGTTGTGGCATCTCTTGGAACTGCTTTAACAGAAGAACAAGGAAGGCTCTTAGCTAGATATGCAGAGCAAGTAATATTAAGTTATGATTCAGATGGAGCAGGACAAGAAGCTATTTTGAGAGCTTTAGAAATTTTAAATAAATTAGGATGTGATGCAAGAGTTATACAAATGGAAGGTGCAAAAGATCCAGATGAATATATTATAAAATATGGAAGTGGTAGATTTAAGCTTTTAGTAGATAATGCAATTTCATTAGTGGAATTTAGGATTAAAATGCTAAAAAATAAATATAATTTAGAAAATGCAACTGATAAAGTAAAATTTTTAAAAGAGATAACAAAAATTTTAGCACAAGTTGAAAATAAAATAGAAAGAGAAATTTATATTGAAAAAGTAGCTGAAAAATATAATATATCAAAAGAAGCAATCTATGCAGAAGTAAACAAACTGGCATATTCAAAAGCACCAAGTAAAGAAATTTTAAATCGTAAAATTAATAGCTCTGTAATAAAAACTGAAGAAATTAGTGAAGCAATAATTAAAAGAGAAAAAATGATTTTATATTTATTAATAAACAATTATGATGAAGCTTTTGAAAAAATAACTAAAGAAATTACAGAAGAAGATTTTAAAGTAGAAATTAATAAAAAAATTTTTAAGGCTATAGTAGATGCAAAAGATGCAAATAAAGATAATATTTTATCTATTGTTTCAAATATAGAAGACCAAGATTTACAAGCACATATAAGTGAGATTATGGTTACTGATTATGAGATTACTTCAGTAGAAAAATGTATAGAAGATATTATAATTATTTATAATAAAGAGAGACTAAACAATAGAAAAATGGAAATTATAAAAAAATTAGATAATACAGAAAAGCTTACAGAAGAAGAAATAGCTAAATTAGAAACAGAATTAAATAATATTATTATAGAATTAGCTAAAAAGAAGTAGGAGGGTATTAATTAGTATGAAGAAAATAGAACAAGCTAAATCAGAAGAAATAGAAGAAAAGGTAAAGAAAACTCCAAAAAGAAAAGATGAAAAAAAGCTTGAGAATCAAAAAGAAATAAAAGAAGAAACAAAAAAAGAAGAGGTAAAAAAGACTAAAAAAGAAGCAAAGCAAGAAGAAAAAGCAAATGAAGCTAAAAAAACTACAAAAACTAAAACAGAAACAGTAAATGAAAAAGCTTCAAAAGAAACTAAAAAGACAGAAAAAAATCCAGAAACAAAGGAAGAAAATAATAAAACTATAGATGTTCAAATATCAGATAATAAAGAGAAAGAAAAAGTAATGAAAATCCTAAAAACTGCAAAAGAAAAAGGAAAAATTACTTATGGTGAACTTGCAGCAGAACTTGGAGAAGCAAATCCAGAAGAAATAGATAAAGTTTTTGATGCTTTTGAAGAATTAGGTGTAAATGTATTAAAAGATGATGATGATTTATTAGAACCAGACATAGAAGATTTAGAAGAAGTAGAAGATATAAAAATAGAAGATTTAGATGTTACTAATATGGATGGAGTTAGTGTAGATGATCCTGTTAGAATGTATCTAAAAGAGATAGGAAGAATACCACTACTTTCTTTTGATGAGGAATTAGAATTAGCAAAAAGAGTGTTAGAAAATGATGAAGAAGCTAAGCAAAAGCTTGCTGAATCAAATTTAAGATTAGTTGTTAGCATTGCAAAAAAATATGTGGGAAGAGGAATGCTATTTTTAGATTTGATTCAAGAAGGAAATATGGGATTAATAAAAGCAGTAGAAAAATTTGATTATAAGAAAGGATATAAATTTTCTACTTATGCAACTTGGTGGATTAGACAAGCTATTACAAGAGCTATAGCAGACCAAGCAAGAACAATTCGTATTCCAGTTCATATGGTAGAGACTATTAATAAATTAATTCGTACTTCAAGACATTTACTTCAACTTTTAGGAAGAGAACCAACGCCAGAAGAAATAGCAGAAGAGATGGAAATTCCTGTTGAAAAAGTAATGGAAATTCAAAAAATTGCACAAGACCCAGTTTCTTTGGAAACACCAATAGGAGAAGAAGATGATAGTCATTTAGGAGATTTTATACCAGATGATGAATCTCCTGCACCACACGATTCTGCAGCTTATACTTTACTAAAAGAGCAACTAGAAGATGTTATGAGTACCCTAACACCTAGAGAAGCTAAAGTGCTAAAACTTCGTTTTGGATTAGAAGATGGAAAAGCAAGAACTCTAGAAGAAGTAGGTAGAGAATTTCAAGTAACTCGTGAAAGAATCCGTCAAATTGAAGCAAAAGCACTTAGAAAATTAAGACATCCTAGTAGAAGTAAGAGATTAAAAGATTATATGAGTTAAAACAGTTTTAAAATGTGTAAAAAGCCTTGCCTTGCAAGGTCTTTTTTGTTATAATACCACTAGAATGTTTTATAGAAAAGAGAGGTGAAAAGGTCTATATAAGACTGAAATTATGGAAAATTATAATCGTGAAAATCCAACACCTGCAGAAATAAGAAAAACATTATTAAGTTTACCTACTAATGCAGAACAAGAAAATAATTCGGAAGAAACACTAGAAGATATAGAAATTGAATTAAAAAAAGCCTTACTAAAAGAGTTTGATGCAAAGAAGAAAAAAGAGATAGAAACAGATTTGAAAAGAATTGCAATATTAATAAAACAGCAACAGATTGTTGATGTAGAAATGAAAAAAGCTACTAGCACAAAATATACTTTTGGAAGAGATGAAAATGAGCCAGAAATAGATGAAGAGGCTTTAAAAAATGCCAAAAGTGAGTTAGAGGCACAAACAATTGTAGATACAGCTAAGAAAAAGAGAAGAAAAAAGAAAGAAGAAAAAGAATATTTAGATTTACCAAATGAATTTGAAGATCTAAAAGTAGATACAAAAGTAAACCAAAAAGAAGCAGATGCTAGAGAAAAAGGTGGACACGAGAGACAAGAGAGAACAAGATAAACAAGCAGAAAGGAATAATAAAAATGGCAAATATATATAGAACACATAATTGTGGTGAATTGAGAGCTACAAATATAAATGAGGAAGTTCGTTTAGCAGGATTTGTACAAACCATAAGAAATCTTGGAAAAATGATGTTTATAGATCTAAGAGATGAATTTGGAATTACACAAATAGTTATTTCAGATGTAGAAAACTTTGAAAAGGAAATAAAAGATATAAACAAAGAGTGTACAATTACAGTATCTGGAAAAGTTGTAGAAAGAAGTAGTAAAAACGATAAAATTTCTACTGGAGATATAGAAATTGTAGCAAAAAATATTACAGTACTTGGAAAATGTAGAGGTAGTTTACCTTTTGAAATAAATATAGAAAATCAGAATGTTAGAGAAGATCTAAGATTAGAATATAGATTTTTGGATTTAAGAAATAATAAAATTCATCAAAATATAAAGCTTCGTTCTAAGATAATGAAAGATTTTAGAAATGCTATGGATGAGCTTGGTTTTACTGAAATACAAACACCGATACTTGCAAATTCTTCACCTGAAGGGGCTAGAGATTTCTTAGTACCAAGTAGATTACATCAAGGAGAATTTTATGCACTTCCACAAGCTCCACAACAATTTAAACAATTACTTATGGTATCTGGTTTTGATAAATATTATCAAATAGCTCCTTGCTTTAGAGATGAAGACCCAAGAGCAGATCGTTCACCAGGAGAATTTTATCAATTAGATTTTGAAATGAGTTTTGCAACACAAGAAGATGTTTTAAATGTAATAGAAAAAGTAGTTCCTAGTGTATTTAAAAAGAATACAGATTACAAAGTAGATGAAGGAAAATTTTTAAGAATACCATATAAGGAAGCTATGGAAAAATATGGTACAGATAAGCCAGATTTAAGAAATCCGTTAGTAATAGTAGATTTAACAGAAATATTTGAAAATACAGAATTTAATGCTTTTAAAAATAAAACTATAAAGGCAATTAGAGTTCCAAATATGTTAGAAAAATCAAGAAAGTTTTTTGATGCAATGGGTAATTTTGCACAAGAAGAATTATCTGCAAAAGGCTTAGCTTGGGTAAAAGTAGAAGCAAATAAAAGCTTAAATGGTGGAATTAGTAAATTTATAGATGAAGAAAGAAAAGATAAAATCTTTGAAAAGATGGATATAAAACCAGAAGATGCTATTTTCTTTGTAGCAGATGAGCTAGAAAAAGCACAAAAAATAGCAGGAGGAGTAAGAATAAAGCTTGCAGAAGAGCTAGATTTATTAGAAAAAAATGTATTTAGATTTTGTTTCATAGTGGATTTTCCAATGTATGAATTATCAGATGAAGGTACTATAGATTTTAATCATAATCCTTTTTCTATGCCACAAGGAGGTATGGAAGCTTTAGAAACAAAAAATCCATTAGATATTTATGCGTATCAATACGATTTAGTATGTAATGGCTATGAGCTTGCTTCTGGTGCAGTAAGAAATCATGACCAAGATATTATGATAAAAGCTTTTGAGATAGCAGGATAT
This sequence comes from uncultured Clostridia bacterium, assembly GCA_944390345.1. GTDB lineage: Bacteria > Bacillota > Clostridia > TANB77 > CAG-508 > Scatovivens. Next base: position 49,488 of record CALXPP010000003.1, on the reverse strand, counting down.
ACCGTAGAAGATGTAAAAAATAAATTTGGAGCATTATTTAATGCCTTCAGTTATGGTACGCCACCTCATGCTGGGGCAGCACCTGGCTTAGATAGAATAGTAATGCTACTTGCAAAAGAAGAAAATATTAGAGAAGTAATAGCTTTTCCAAAAAACAAAAAAGCTAGAGATGTGCTTATGAATGCACCTTCTAAAGTATCTGACAAACAATTAGAAGAAGTACACATAAAATTAGATTTAAAAGATTAGAAAAAAATAGGTATATTTTTATATTAAGAATATACCTATTTTTTTGTAAAAATATAGAAATAAAGAGAAAAGTTAAAAAATAGTAAAAAAAGAGTTTTTTTGTAGACAAAAATAGATATTTTAAAGATTGACAAATTTTAGAAAAGATAATATACTATTTGCGAATTTTAGAAAAAATAAGGATGGATTAGATGAAAAAAAGTAAAAAAATTATATATGGTGTAGGCATTAGTATATTGCTATTTGCTAATATAAATTGTTCTTTTGCAGCAACTGGTAGGGTAAATACAGAAGCTGTAAGAATTAGAGCAGAAGCAAATACAGAATCCACTGTTTTAGATGTCGCATATGAGGGAGATAATGTTGAAATTGTAGGAGAAACAGGAGACTGGTATAAAATAAATTTTAATGGAAATACAGGATATGCAAGTAAAGAATATATTACTAACGAAGATGCTGAAGAAACAGAAGAACCCTCAGATAGTACTACAGATGAAAACACAAATAATGTCACAGGTAATACTACTAATAATACTTCAGAGGAAAATACTAATGTAGCAAACGAAACTAGTAATACAGAAAATTCTTCAGAAGAAGGAAATTCTGAGACAGAAACACAAAGCTTAGAAAATAAAAAAGTAAAATTAAGATTAGATACAGACCTAAAACTATTACCAACTTTTTCTTCAAATTCTTTAACTAGAATAGAAGCTGGAAATGAAGTTACTGTTATTTATGATTTAGAAAACTGGATAAAAATAGAAGTAAATTCTAACCAAGGTTGGATAGCAAAAACTTTAGTAGAAGAAGTAAATTCTACTGAGGAGCCAGCTACAACACCAGAGGCAGAAGAACCAGAAGAAACAGCAGATTCAAATGTGAATAAAAAAGGATATGTAAATGTAGAAACAGCAAATGTAAGAGCAGAGGCTAGTACATCTGCAACTTTAATAAATACTCTAGATGAATTTGATGAAGTTACTATTGTTAGCGAAAGTGGAGATTGGTATGAAATAGAAGCAGGAAATATAAAAGGCTTTGTTTCAAAACCACTTATAACAATAGGAACAATAAGTTCAAGAGGTTTAGTAGAAGAAAGAACAGTAACAACTAAAGCTTTACCAGAAGAAACTACTACAGAAAATAATGTAGGTGTAGAGGAAAATAAACAGATAGAAGCTACAAATAATAAAGGCCAAGAAGTAGCAGATTTTGCAAAACAATTTTTAGGATTAAAATATGTATTAGGAGGAAAGTCACCAGAAACAGGTTTTGATTGTTCTGGTTTTACAAAATATGTATTTAAAAATTTTGGATATACTTTAGGCTCAGTTGCAGCTGATCAAACTTCTATTGGAAAAGAAATTTCTAAAGAAGAATTGGAAGTAGGAGATTTAATATTGTTTTATGATGAAGCAAAAACAAAAATAGGTCATGTTGGAATTTATTTAGGAGCAGATGAATTTATACATGCGGCAAATGCAACAAGAGGAGTTGTAATAGATGGATTAAGTTCTAATTCATACTATAATACAAGATTTGTTACAGCAAGAAGAATAGTAGAGTAAATTTAATAAATTAGAGGAGTAGAAAATGCTAGTTGTATTAGTTAGTTTTCTATTCGGAATTTTTTGGGGGCTATATATAAAAAATAGTCTCATTTTTTTGGTCTTTTTAATAATATTGGGTATAATTTTATATAAAAACAATAAAAAAAGCTTATTTTTAATTTTCGCTTTAATGATGACTATTGGATTTTTATATGTCAGCAGTAAAGAGATAAAAAACAATTTACCAGAAGAATTTAAAGTAAAAAATAACTTTATAATTGTTAGTTTAAGACAAACAGGAGAATATACAGATTTTTACATAGCTAAAGATAAATTAGGTAGAAATATAAGACTATATGTGTCTAAAGAATTAGGAAATTTAGAATATGGAGATTATGTATTTATAGAAGGTGACTTTGTTAAGGCAGAAACAGCTGGAAATGAATATGAATTTGATTATAGACAATATTTAAAACAAAAAGATGTTGTAGGACTAGTTTTTACAGATAAAGTAGAAAAAATAGGAAAAAAACAAGATTTAAAAACTAAATTAATAAAAAATATATTAGAGATAAGAAAAAAATCAGAAGAAAGTTTAGATAAGTTTTATGAAGAAAAAATTTGCAATTTTTTAAAAGCCATGTTACTAGGAGATACTTCTACTTTAGAAGAAGAAATAAGTCTAAATTTTGAAAAAAGTAATTTATCACATATTATAGCAATTTCTCGGAATGCACATAAGCTACATAATAATAGTTTTGAAGAAATTATTAAGTAAATTAGCTATAAGTAAGAAATTTAAATATATAATTATCATATGCTTTTTAGTAAATTTTTTAATTTTTATAAATTATCCAGTTTCTGCTATAAGGTCAGTAATTGTTCAAAGTGTTAATTTAATAGCTTTTTGTATAAATAGAAAAAGTAGTTTCTTAAATAATATGTGTATATCATTATTTATTATTTTAGCAATTAATCCATATAATATTCAAAGTGTAGGTATGTGGCTTTCTTTTGGTGGAGTTTTAGGAATTTTTTTATTTTATAAATTTATTTTTAAAAGTATTTTTCCAAAAAAAATAATACATAATGCTTTTAAAGGTAAAATAATTAAGAAAATAATAAATTTTAGTCTTGAACAAATTTGTTTAAATTTTGCTGTTCAAATTATTATTTTTCCAATACTTTGGTATAATTTTTATTCTATATCTTTAATTTCTTTTTTGTCAAATTTAATAACAGCACCACTAATAGCTCCAATTATTATATTAGGATATTTGAGTTTTCTAGAAGAATTTATTTTTATTAATATATTTAGTAAAATAAATACTATATTAATAGAAATCTTGTTTTTCTTAGTAGAGCTGTTATCTAAACTACCTTTTTCAATGATTTATATAAAAAAACCAAATTTTATTTTTTTAGTAGTATACTATGTATTGATTTTTTTCATTATATATAAAGTAAAGAAAAATACAGTAATAAATTTTTTGCACTTCTTTAGACTAAAAAGTGGAAAAAAGAGTATAAAATTAAGAATAAAAGAATTTAAAAAAGCTAAAGTAATAATTATATTTACAATTTTTATATTATTATTTCAAACTACAACTAATATTGTTAATAAAAAGCTAGAAATATATTTTTTAGATGTAGGACAAGGAGATTGTACAGTAATAAAAACAATAGATAATAAGTTTATTGTAATAGATGCAGGAGAAGGAAAAGAGCCAGGATATGATTATGGAAAAAATGTATTATTTCCTTTTTTAATAAACAAAGGTGCTAAAAAAATAGATTTCTTATTTATATCTCATTTTGATAGTGATCATATTGGAGGAATTTTTAGCATAATAGAAGAAATTTCAATAGGGGAGGTTTTTATTTCTAAACAAAAGGAAAATAGTAAAAATCTTGAAGAATTCTTAAAAATAGCAAGAAAAAAAGCAATAAAGATTAATCTTGTAAATCAAGGGGACAGAATAAATTTTGAAGAAAATTTATATATGGATATACTATGGCCTAAAGATGAGTTGCAAATTTTAGAAAATCCAATAAATAATAATTCTATTGTTAGTAAATTAGTATATAAAAACTTTAGTATTTTATTTACAGGTGATATTGAAGAAATAGCAGAAAAAGAAATTTTAAATACTTATAAAAATAATTTAGATATCTTAAATGCTACAATTTTAAAAGTGGCACATCATGGTTCAAAAACTTCTTCGAGTTTAGAATTTTTGAAAGAAGTGAAGCCTAAGTATGCTTTAATAGGAGTAGGAAAAAACAATAAATTTGGACATCCAAGTAGCAGTGTAATACAAAATCTAACAGAAAATAAAGTTAGGATATATAGAACAGATGAAATAGGAGAAATAACTATTACAGTCGATAAAAAAGGAAACATAGTAGCAATAAAAAAATATCTATAAAATATAAAAAATTGATGACTCTTTCTCAAGTCATCAATTTTTTGTAGATAAAGTTACACAACTTATATTTTCATACTAATATTTTTCGTATAAACTAATTGATTTTCATTTAAGTCAAATTCATAGTTTATAAAAGGATTTGTATTTATAAAAATATTTTTAGCTTTTATGGAATTAATAAATTTATAAGCTAAATCAGAGTTTTTTGTAAAAACAGCAAAACAATCATTTAGATTATATTTATTTATATAGTCTATAGTTTGCAAAATATCTGTATCATGAAAATAATTTACTTTTATATTATTTTCATAGGCAAAATCATCAATATCTAAAAGGGTATCTTTAAAAGATTTATCTTCAATAAATATATCTATAAAGCCATAGCCTCTAAATACAGAAGGAATATTTAATTGTTTATTTACAGCTTGAAAATCTCTTTTGCTACCAATGTAAACCAAAAGATTAAAGCAATTTTGCTTTTTAATAATATCATTTTTAGAAAAATTAGTTTGCAAAACGGCAATTCTTTCTGTATAGTTTAATTCTTTAGTAACAATGTTTATACTTTCTATAAGCAAATCATTTAGAGTTTTAAAATTATTTGTAAAAAACACAACATTATTATGAGTTCTTAGTGCAGATATAAGCATTTTTAGAGTTACATAAGGATCTCCATTATACATTACAGCAATATTTCCAAAACCATCTTTTATTGTTTTTGAAGTAAAAAATGGTAAAATTGGCATATCTTTTTTATAGTTTTTAACAATATTTATAATTCTGTCAAACTCAATTTTTTGATTATTAGTTTTAGCATCTTTTTTTATAGCATTATCAAAACTATTTTTATTTTTTTCAATTAGTATTGAAAATTTTTCTAAAATTTTTTCTATTTTTGCTACTTTAAAATTATATTCTGTATGACTTTTTAAATTGGCAATAGGGTTAGGTATTTTTTTCAATTTCTTATATTCCTTTCAAATATTTTAAAGCTCTCTATCTATATCCTTATCTATATTTAAAAATTTTTCTATTTTTGGTTTTCCATTAAGAAAAAATTCTGATTTTGCTCTTTCTATATTACTAAGTTCAAGAATAGTTTCTAATAAATCTCTTTTATAATCTAAAGAATAGCTTACAACAGAAATAGCCATTGGATCATTATAATCCTCTAAAGGTAGAGGAATTTCTGCTTGAAAACCACCACTAGAAGTAAATTCAGCAGGCTTATAAGAATTATATAGGAAAAAAGCTGCTTGTTGGTAAGGCATTACATAAGTATCTGCATCTGTTTCAAATTTTTTTAGAGTTACTACATTAAATTTTTGCATTGGTACACAAGTATATCCATCTAAAGCAGTTTTATTTCCATTTAAATCGGTTGCATGTATAAGTGGTAATTTTTCTCTTTCTGTAGGGCTTTCAAATAGACTATGTAAGGCCTCTTGTTCTTTTTTTAAATCTGTTTGAGTAGCACGATTATTAGAAATACTATGATGAATAGAAGCAGATATATTATCTGGTGTGGTATGTATATATAAATCGGTTATTTTAGATAAATCTTCGTAAAAAATTTCACTATTGATTTTATCTTTTATTTCATCAAAATCAGCTTCACTTAAAAAGTGCTCTCTTTTGAAATTTACTAAACAATTGTAATCTATTAGGAAATGAGTGTAAAGCTCTTCAACTTTTTTCTTATCTACATTTTTACCAATATATACACCTAAGTTTTCTGTAGTTTTATTTGCTATTAAGATTTGTTGCAAATCTTCTACTGTTAATACTTTTTCATATAAATATAAATCTAATAAAGTCTGAGTAGACAAGTTTTCTGATTTTAGAGCTTCTACAAAAGATTCAACTTTTTTATCTGCTGTAATGTTTTTTAAAATTTCATTAGAAACAATGTTTCCAGAGTAAAACTCATCTAAGCCAACTTCAGAACTCTCTAATATCTTTAAAAATTGTTTTGAGGTTATTACATTGTTTATATATAAATCTACAATATTTTTGTAGGTAATTTTATGGTTCTCATATCGTTTTTGAATATATTCAAAATCTACAATTCCACCAGTATAATTTGCTGGTAAAATTCCAAGTTCATAGTAATAAAATAATAATTTTTTAAAATTATCTTTAGGTTTTGTATTATTTTCATAAGAAGAAGAAAGCTCCTTATCAGAAAGTTCTTTTTCTATAGAACTATTAGAAGCAATACTTGAATCTTCATCTTCTGGAATAAAATTAAGAGCATCATTGTCTGATAATTGTTTTGTATCTGATACTAGAGAAGAAAAGTAGCTATTTTTTTCTTCTTCTGATACAGAAGCTATGTTACTATTAAAATTTCTAACAAATTCATTATCTATTTGTTTTTTCTCAGCCATAGAATTTAAAACTTCTGCAGAATAAAAATCAAGTATATCAACAGGTTTTGCAGCTAAATCGGGTGCTGTAATAGGTAGACTATGTTTATTAGAAATTAGAATTGCTTTATTCTGCGAAATATATCCAAGAGCTGTTAATTTTAATATTGCATTTGCAGATAAAGTTCTACCATAAGCATAAAGTAAAGTATCTTCAGAATATTTTAAATTTTTTGGTAAACCTTTTTCAAAGAATTTAAGAATAAGAGATTCTCGTAATCTTAAAATATTATCTGGATTAAGAGTTTTTTTCTCAAGTTCACTAAGCTTTAATTTTCCAGAAACATATAAACTTACAATTTGTTCTTCTTTTTCTAAATTTGTATCTAATTTATCAATATCATTTTTCATAATTTTAATTCCTTTATATTTAATATAAGAACAGTAACATTATATATTAATATTACCAAAAAGTCAAAGCTAGTTTTTGAAATAGATTTCTTTTTCAAATATAAAATTTTCTTCTTTAAATTCTAATAAATCTTCTTTAAAAGGATTTGAATTAATAAAGATTTTTCTACATTTTAGATTATTTAAAAAATTATAAGCTGTATTGGTATTGGTAGTAAAAATAGCTATAACTTGATCTCTGCCAAAGTAATTTAGATTTTGAGTTAATATATCTATATTATTTTCTATATCTATGTAATTAAGCTCAATATCATTTTCAAAAGCAAAATGGTCAATATCTAGTAAAATGTCTTTTAATTTAGTATTTAAATTACTATCGACACATATATATAAAGAACCATAATTTTGAAAAATTAAAGGTATTTTAATTTGTGGCAATAAAGATAGATATTCATTTTTAGAGCCTACTAAAACTAATGCATCAAATTCTTTTTGATATTTAAAGAATTCGAAATCTGAAAGAGAGATAACCTTAAGTATCTTTTTACAATAACCAGTTTCTACTAAAAGTTTATCTAAGATAGAAACTAAAAACTCATTAGTATTCATATAATTATTTGTTAATAAATAGATTTGATTATGAGTACGAATAGCAAGAATTATTAATTTTATAGTTATAAATGGATTTCCATTATATTTTGCACAAATACTTCCTAAACCATCTTTTATGGAAGTTTTAGAAAAATTTATAAGCAAAGGAGAATTATCTTTTTTTAAAAAAGAAGATAATTCCTTTGCTTTTATTTTTATATCACCATTTATAATATCTTTAGCAAGTACTTGCTCTATGGCAGGTACTTGCTCTTTTAAAGAATCTATAAATTTTTCTAAAATACTATTAACTTTTTCTTTGTTAAATAGATAATCGGTATTAGCTGGTAAATTAAAAATATTATTTTTTTCCATTTTTTTACTCCTCTTTAGTTTTTTCTGTTGCTGAAGCCTTAATATAGAAATTTTCCATTTCATTTATATAATACATTGCATCTTGCGAATATTTTCCATTAGGTTTTAAGTCTTTTTTTGCTTCAGGATTTAGCTTTATTGTAGCATCTAAAACATTTTTTAGGAAATGCTTTGTATGTTGACGAACAATAACACTAGACATTTGAGATAAAGTCTTTTTATTTTTAGAATTTATATCAAAAGAGCTATCTAAAAGATTCATATTTCCATGCAAGAAATAATCTGCTTGTTGATAAGGCATTATAAATAAGCTATTTGAACGAGCAAATTTTTCGAAGATTACTAATCCATATTTATAAATAGGAATACAAGCGTATCCATCTAGTGAAGTTGGTTTTCCGTTTTCATCTAGACTAGTAATTATTGGAATACTATCTTTCTCTTTATTAAAGTCTGGAGCATCTAGTAGCATTTGTAGAGCTTCTTTTTCTAAATCAAAATCAGTTTTTATTTTACTAGAAGTTTTTGGTTCACCAGAGTAATATCTTCCTGTTGGAAGAGTTTGTACATTGCCACTTAGAGAATGTAAAATTAAATTACTATGTTTTAAATCTTCATAAAACTTATTTTTGTCAATAGCGTTTGAGAAATTTTCAAAATCCTCATTACTTAGTAAGCCATTATTTCTAAGAGTAGTTAAATCCTCATAAGAAATATGATAATTTAAAAATAATTCTTTAATTTTTTCTGGGTTACTATCCTTAGTTACAAATGTACTTAAGTCTTCTTCAGGTTTCTTTTCTTCAAAAAGCTTATTTAATTCTTCTATAGAAAAAACATTGTGCTCTAAAAACATATGTAAGATATTTCCTGTTTGAAGTTTTCCATAAAGATAAGCTTTAGATAATTCAGATACTCTTTTAGTTTCTGGTATAGCAAGTAAATCTTTTTCTTCAAAAGTACCATTTGCAACATTCTCTATAATATCACTTGTGCTAAAAAAGTCGTATATAGAAGTTTGAGAAAGTAAACCAGCTTTATAGAAATTTAATAAATCTTTATCATCAACTTTTTCATTTATATATAAATTATCTATTTCATCTTCATCTAAAAATAGGTTTAAAGAAGAATTTGGTAAAAGACCAAGCTTATAGAAATCAAATAAAATTTCTGTAGAATTATCTTTTTCAAGTTCCTGAGTCTTTCTAATAAGTTCTTTTGTTAAACTATTTTGCTCTTCTTCTGGAAGTCTAGAAAGAAGCTTTTGATTAAAAGTATTTATGAAATTTTTAGATAATCTTTTTCCATATTTTCCTTCAGATTTATCTTTTTTGTACATATCTAACAAAACTTCTGGTTCATAAAAATTAATTAATGCTATAGGATCAATTGCAAGCTCTGGGGAAGTTTTGGAAACACTTTCCATATTTATAGTATTAATCAAATCTTCTGGATTAATAAAACCTTTTTTTGCAAGAAGAATACATTTATCACCAGATAAATTTTTTCCATATTGTTTTACTAAATCATAAGAAGAAATTTTTATATCCGAAAAGATACCAGTATTTAGTATATAAACTAAGGTATCTTCTGGTAATGCAAGAATATGTTTTGCATTAGGTTTACTAGCTTTCAAATCATTATTATCAATATAATTATTTTGATGCATTTGACATAGAGTCGGAAAAGCATTGGGTAGAGTAAGCACTTTATTAAAAAATGCTTTTTCTTTAAAATCTTTGTGGTGTTTATTTTTAGCTGTTTGCAGATTAAGTTTTGCCATAATAACTTCTTCTTGGTAATTATCTGAGCCAATTAAGCCAAAAATTTCAGATTTATCTATAATTCCGTGCATTAGATAAGGTAAATAAATCTTTTAAAAGATAATGCTTAAAATAATCAGACCCACCAATTGATTTTGCAGAAATAAATTTATTTTTTAATAAATATTCTGTAGCCTCTTTTATAGGAGAAATATCTTTTCTAACATCTCCATAGGCTGATATATAAGTTGCAAGATGTATTCTTGTATCATCTGCATTAGGATCATTTTTTAAATAATCATCTAATTGTTCTGTAAAATTTTTCATATATTTTTCTATGCAACAATTATTAAAAATAGGGTGGCTAAAAATATTTAAGTAAACAAATATTGCATCAATAGACATTCTGTCTTTGGCATAAGGATCTTTTAAACTAAAAAGAAGTCTATCAAAAACATCTTCAGTTGTAGCAGAAAAATGTGCATCAAAAGTCTTTTTACTAATTATTTTTCTTTCACCTTCTCTATCTAAATAGCAGAAATCATCATCTACTAATAATAAAGATTCTTCTTCTGCACTATACATAAAATCTTTGTAAAGTTTATGAAGATCATCTCTAGTAAAATGAAAAGTATCAACTCTTGTCGCTTGTAAATGTAATCTTTTTTTTGAATTCATATAATATATCTCCATCTTTATAATTTTAACAATAATATAATTATACAACTTTTTATGTAAATTGTCAAAGATTATAGTTTAAATAACTGGGGTTTAATAAATAATTTGCATAAAAAAGGAAAGAATAAGAATAATAAAATTAAAGGTGGTAAATTTTATGAAGAAAATAGTTTTTTATGGTATTTTAATTTTTATTTTTTCTATAGGTGTAGGTTTTGTGTTTTCTAAATTATGGGTAAATCAAAAGCTCAGTGATGCTAATTTAAAGGTAGTAGGTGATGAGTTACATTTTTTAAATGAAAGCAATAAAAATATAGTAGAAGCAAAGGATAGAGATGAAGAAAATTTAATAAGTAACGAAGTTTTACAAGCTTCGGCAATAGAAGAAAAAATTTTACCAACAGCAGAGTTTGCAATGAAAAAGGTATATAATGAGTGTGGACATTTTAAATTTGAATATGCAGAATTACCACAAGAATTAGTGAATTTAACAGAAGAAGAGCTAGAAGCTTATTACAAAGACTGGGAAATAGAAGAATTTTCTCCTTCAAAAATAATTTTAACTAAAGAAATAAATTCATTATGTGATGAACATTTTATTATTAAATTAGGAGAAAAATATGTACAAGTTTTTCATTTAGAACCAGATGGAAACTTAGTAGTATATGAGACAACAGATATTTCTAGAGAATATTTGCCAGAAGAAGATATAAAAAAATTAGAAGAAGGGATTTATGTGTTTGGAGAAGGAAAGCTAAATTCTGTATTAGAAGATTTTGAGTAACTAAAAAAAGATGCTGAGATTTTAAATTTCAGCATCTTTAATATTTTTTTATTATGTTACTTGATTAATATTACTAATCTTTACTGCTAAAAACTAGTTTATCATTGTTTAAATCTACAAAGATAGTTTGACCAGATATAAATTCTTCTTTTAATACTTTTTCTGCAATTTCATCTTCAATATATCTTTGAATAGCTCTTCTAAGCGGTCTAGCACCATATTTTAAATCAGTACCATGCTTTAGTAGATATTGTTTTGCATCAGCTGAAACTTCTAGTTTTAAATCTTTATTATCTAGAGCTTCTCGTGTTTTATCTAATAATAAATCTACAATTTGTAATAATTCATTTTCTGTTAAAGAGTCAAAAGGAATTATTTCGTCAACTCTATTTAAAAATTCTGGTCTAAATAAATCCTTTAAAGCTGCTACAATTTTGTCTTTATTAATGATTGACTCATTTCTGCTAAAACCTATAGTGTTATTATTTAGATTTGAGCCTGCATTTGAAGTCATTATTAAAATAGTATTTTCAAAATTAATAGTGTTTCCCTGTGCATCTGTAAGTTTTCCATCATCTAATACTTGAAGAAGAATATTAAATACATCTGGATGAGCTTTTTCAATTTCATCTAATAAAATAATTGAATATGGTTTTCTTTTTACTTTTTCTGTAAGTTGACCAGCATCATCATATCCAACATATCCTGGAGGAGCACCAATTAATTTTGCTGTTGAATGACTCTCCATATATTCAGACATATCTATACGAATAATAGAGTCTTCTGAGCCAAACATTTCATAAGCTAAAGCTTTCGCAAGCTCTGTTTTACCAACTCCAGTAGGACCAACAAATATAAATGAAGGTGGTCTTTTAGTACTTTGAAGACCTGCTCTATTTCTTCTAATTGCTTTAGAAACAGCTTCAACAGCAGCATTTTGACCAATTATATGTTTATGAAGATTCTTTTCTAAATTTAATAATTTTTGAGTTTCTGCTTCTGTAATTTTAGTTACAGGAATTTTAGTCCATTTTTCAATTACTTCTGCAATGTCTTGCACAGTTAAAACAGAAGGCTTTAATTTACTTTCTATTTCTTGCATTCTTTCTTGAAGAGTACATTCTTTAGTCTTTAAATCTGCGGCTTTTTGATAATCTTCAATAGAATCAGAAGAAACGGCTTCTTCTTTTTCTTCTGCAATTTTAGCAAGCTCATTTTTTATAAGTTCAAGTTCATATAATTCATGATTATTTAGATTTATTTTAGAGCAAGCTTCATCTATTAAATCTATAGCTTTATCTGGTAAAAATCTATCATGTATATATTTTTCAGACATTTTAACAGTTTTTTCTATAACATCATTAGAAATTAAAACTTTATGGTATTCTTCGTAATATTTTTTAATTCCTTGTAAAATACCTATAGTATCTTGAATAGATGGTTCTTCAACTAATACAGGTTGAAATCTTCTTTCTAAAGCAGAATCTTTTTCAATATATTTTCTATATTCTTTTAAAGTTGTAGTTCCGATTATTTGTATATCTCCATTTGAAAGAGAAGGTTTTAATATATTTGCTGCATTCATTGAGTGCTCAGCATCACCAGCACCAATTATATTGTGTATTTCATCTATTACAAGAATTATATTTCCATAAGTTTTACATTCATCTACTAAGCTTTTCATTCTTCCTTCAAATTGACCTCTAAATTGAGTTCCAGCTATTATAGCAGTCATATCAATTAGATAAACTTCTTTATTTAATAATTTTGCTGGGACTTTCTTTTGAGCAATTTTAATTGCTAAGCCTTGAGCTATGGCTGTTTTTCCAACACCTGGTTCACCAATTAAACAAGGATTGTTTTTAGAACGACGATTTAGAATTTGAGTTACTCTTTGAATTTCTTGGTCTCTTCCTATAACTTCATCTAGTAAACCATTTTTAGCTTTTTCTGTTAAATTTGTACCAAAAGTATCTAAAAATCTCTTTTTATTATTTTTCTGCTTTTTTTCTACTTTTACAGTTTTTTTAGAAGAATTATTTGAAGGCTCTGTTTCTGAATTTTTATCTGATTGAGAATTCATTGGTGCCTTAAAAAAGCCTAGTATTCCACTTAATGGATTTCCGAGAGTTTTCATTTTCCACAGTAGAAGGATCTATACCCAATTCTTCTAAATTCATATTTTCTGAAAAATCTTTTAGTAGACTTTCAAATTGATTAGACATATCTTCAAATTCTTCTGGAGAAAGATTTGAATTTTTTGTAAGGACATCTAAAGGATTTATTCCTTTTTTCTTTGCACAGTTATAGCAAAGACCGTCTACAGTATTTTTTCCATTTTCAGTTTTATTAATAAATATAACAGCAGTGTTTTTATTACATACTGAACATAACATATCTTGATTCACCTCTTAAATTTATCCAAATATTTTCTTAAAAACAAAAGTATTTAATAGTATTATACTACATTATTTTGTAAATTAAGTCAATGATTTTTACACGGTTTTCACAAAACAAAGTTAAATAATAAATAAAAATTGAAATTTTTTAAATATAATGTTATAATAAGAGCAATTTTAAAAAGAGGAGAAAATTATGATAAGAGCATTAAGAAGATTTGTTAGTAAATTAAAGGGAAGAAATAAAGTGCTATTTTTTTTAGGTTTAACCTTAATTTGTATAATGGCTTTATGTATTGGAATATATATACAATTCTTTTATAAATATTCTGAAACTGATCCTTTAATGATAGGAATAAATATAGGTAGTCAAAAAACTGCGGAAGAACTTGCAGCTTTAGAAGTAGAATTTAATAATATTTTTAAAAACGAACTTAATATAAAAAGTGAAAATGTTAATGTAGAAAAAATTAAAGAAGAAAATGACTTAGTGTATTCAATGTATCAATTAGAAAATGCAGACGAAAACTATTATACAGTAAATGCAACTATACCTACAATTAATATTAATTCAGAAGTTGTAAATGAAATAAATAATAGTATAAGAACAGAATTTTACGATAAAGCAAATAGTATTATGAGACAGACAGAAGAATTTGTAGTATATAATGTTTCTTATCAAGCCTTTATAAATGAAGATATTGTTTCTGTAGTTATAAAAGCAGCTTTAAAAGAAGGAAATAATGCAGAAAGAGTTTCTATAAAAACATACAATTATAGTATGTCTGCAGATAGACAAGTAACTTTAGAAGATTTAATAAATTTAAAGAAAACAACAGTAAAATCTGTACAAGATACAATTGATGAAGATATAAAAATTGCAGATACAAATGCTAAAATTATTGCAGCAGATTATGGAAACTTATACGAAAGAGATTTAGATAGTGATATGTATAAAGTAGAGAATGCAAGTACATTTTTCTTAACTGATGAAGGTTATGTATATATAGTTTATGCTTATGGAAATACAGATTATACAAATGAAATGGATATTGTTATTTTTTAGAATTCTATAAATAGATTTAGGAGGTTTTGAATTGAAAAAAGTAATACTTGTCACACTAACATTTGTACTAATGATAAGCCTTTTTATTAATGTAGCTTTTGCAGAAGAAGTGCCTGAAGTAGCGCAAACAGAAGAAGCACAAACAGAAAATGTAAGCACAGACGAAAAAAGTACAGTAAGAGCAAAAGCAAAAGTTATAGAAATAGGAGAAGTAACAAAAAAGACCACTGGAAATATAGAAGACACAGTGCAACAGATAAAAATTGAAATTTTAGATGGAGAATATGAAACAAAAGAATTTGATACAGAATTTATTTTATCTTATGATATAGATGGAAAAATATTAGCATATGAGCTTAGAAAGGGAGATATAGTAACAGTAAGCTTAGAAGCAGATGCAAATGGAAATGTAATACCAACTGTAGAAGGAGTAGTTCGTTCTACATACATATATTTACTAGTTTTAATCTTTTTGCTAAGTATTATCTTAGTAGGAGGAAAAAAAGGTATAAAAGCGATTATAGGACTTATAATCACAATATTAGCAGTATGGTTCATACTAATAAAATTAATTTTTGCTGGATATAACGCAATTTGGGTATCTATTTTAACTTGTGCTGTTATAATTATAGGAACATTTATTGTTATAGGAGGAATAAATAAAAAAGTTCTTACAGCAATAATAGGAACATTAGGAGGAGTTATTTCAGCTGGAATAGTGGCATCTATATTTAGTTATTTATCTGAGCTTTCTGGTGCTTGTGAAGATGCTATACAATTAAGTATAAATATGCAAACTGTTTCTTTTAATTTTAGAGATCTAATATTTGCTGGAATTGTAATTTCTGCCTTAGGAGCATGTATGGATGTTGGAATGAGTATAGCTTCTAGCCTAGATGAAATAAAAACTAAAACAAAAGACATATCTTGGAAGGAATTATTTAAAAGCGGTATGAATATAGGTAGAGATGTTATTGGTACAATGACTAATACTTTAATTCTAGCATATGTAGGTGGAGCCTTAAAACTTATACTATTATTTATGGCTTGCAATATACCACTTGCAGATATTTTAAATCAAGATACTATTGCAGAAGAAATAATTTCGGCCTTAGCAGGAAGCATGGGAGTTGTATATACAATACCTATAACAGCTTTTGTATATGCCTTCTTAAATAGAAAAAAAACAATTTATAAAACAACTTCAGAAAATTTAATAGATGGAAAAAGAAGTTTAAAGCTTTAGATTAAAATTAAAATAAATAAAGTAAAAATCCACTAATGTTTTAAGTTAGTGGATTTTTAATATATAATAAGGGGATTAGTTAGTTAAAAAAATATTTAAATATTGAATCATCTGGTGAACTTGGAACTTGACTACTATTTCCTCTTGAAGTATTACTATTTTGTTGAACTGTAGCATTATTATTTGTTGCTTCTTCTACTACTTGTTCTTGAAGAGTTATTTTTACATCTTTGTATTCGTTATTTGAATATACTGTTAAAGTAACTTCATCTCCAATACTATAAGTATTTTTAATATTGTTTAATTCTTGAACTGTTGAAACATCAGTGCCTTGAATTTTTGTAATAATATCTCCAACTTTTAAGCCTGCAGCTTCAGCAGGACCACCTGCTTCAACGCTTTCTACATAAACACCTTGGGGTACATTGTAACGAGTTGATATTTCTTCTGAAACAGCTGAACCAGTAATACCAATGTAAGGTCTTCTAACTTCTTTATATTCAATTAATTCAGAAATTACCTTTGTAGTAGAATTTATGGGTATTGCAAATCCCATACCTTCAATTCCATCACCAGAAAGTTTTAAAGTATTAATTCCAATTACTTCACCATTTGCATTTACTAAAGCACCACCGCTATTACCAGAGTTTATAGCAGCATCTGTTTGAATTGCTGTATATGTTGTTCCATCTTCTGTTGTTACTTCACGATTTACGGCACTAACAATTCCAGAAGTTACAGAACTTTGCATTCCAAGAGGGTTACCAACAGCCATAGCAAATTCTCCAACTTGGACATTATCTGAATTTCCAAGTGTAGCTGGAGTTAATCCAGTAGCATCAATTTTAATAACAGCTAAGTCTGTGTATGAATCAGTTCCTACAATTGTTGCAGTATATTCAGTAGAGTCATTATAAAGATTAACGGTTATTCCAGTAGCTTCTGTTATTGCATAGTAAGAAGCATTAGATTCACTAGAAATAACATGGTTATTTGTAACTATATATCCATCTTCACTAATTATTATACCAGAACCAGTGGCTTTTGCAGTACTATTTCCAAATACAGAATTTACATTGTAGTTTACTGTTATTCCAACAATTGAAGGAAGAACTTTTTGAGCAACATTAATTGAAGTATTGGAAAATTCTGATAAATTAACAACATCTAAAGTAGTTTGAGTACTTGTAGGTGTTGAAAAACTAGAGCTTGTAGTTGTACCTATAATTTTATCTTTTATACTAGGAATTCCAAAGCAAGCACCTATTACAACAGAAGCCCCTAATATTCCAGAGATAAATGGAAATACAATAGTTTTTCCAAAACCTCTAGATTTTTTTGTAGTTTTTGGAGCTTTAAAATGATTTTCTTCACTATAATTAAATTCATTATCGTTATCCATAATTTTTTACCTCCTATTTTATAATAATATTATATCTTAAATTTAATGGATTAGACAAGTAATATGTTTTAAATAGAAAAATTTTCTATTTATATTGAAATATTTTTGTTCTATGGATATAATACAAATAAAAGATTAAAATAAGCTTAAAAATCGGAGGAAAAATGATAAAAAATCAAAAAGGTGTTACTTTATCTGCTTTAGTTATTACAATAATTGTTTTAGCAATATTAGTAGGAGTTACTGTTGGAGCAACTACTAATCTTATGTCAGATTCTAAAATAAAAACTTATATAACTAATATGCTCTTAGTACAAGCAAAAGCAGAAAGCTTATATGAAAAATATCAATTTGAAGGTACAGATTTAGGTACTGGAAATGAATATATGGGAACTAAGGAAAGTATTACTAATATGGAAAAATACAATATATCTCCAGATAGCACTACAGATGAATTTTGGTATAAATGGACTCAAGATACACTATCTAAAAATGGATTAGATCCAGAAATGCTAGAATCATCTAGTGAAAGCTATTTTGTAAATTATGAGAGTGGAGAAGTAGTATATTCAGAAGGTTTTGTAGATACAGACGGATCAAGATATTTTTCTTTAACAGAAATGTTAGGAGTAAGATAATAAAGGAAAAAATGAAAGAAAAAGAGATAGATAGATTAAAAAATTTAAAAAAAGATGAAGAAAATTTATATAGTAATAAAGTAAAATATATATGTGGTATAGATGAAGCTGGTAGAGGACCTTTAGCAGGACCAGTAGTTGTAGGAGCTGTTATTTTGCCAGCTGATTCATTAATTGAAGGTGTTAACGATTCTAAAAAGATTTCAGAAAAGAAAAGAGAAAGAGTATTTGAAGAAATAGTAAATACAGCAATTAGTTATAGTACAGGAATTGTTGACCAAAAAACTATAGATGAAATAAATATATTAAATGCAACAAAATTAGCTGTGAAAAAAGCTATTGAATCCTTAGAAATAAAACCAGATTTAATATTAGTAGATGCATTAACTAATATTGAAACTTTTGGAATACCTTATAAATCAATTATTAAAGGTGATGCAAAAGAATATTCTATAGCAGCAGCTTCAATTATCGCAAAGGTTACAAGAGATAGAATGATGCTGGAATGGGATAAAGTATTTCCAGAATATGGTTTTGCTAAACATAAAGGATATGGTACAGCAGCACATATACAAGCTTTAAAAGAAAATGGTCCTTGTATGTTACATAGAAAAACTTTTATAAAAAATTTTATATAGTAAAATACTAAAGAAAGGAGAAGAACTGTAAGTTCAAAAAAATTAATGGATATAAAAAGTATTATTCAAAAAAAGAGAGAAAGAAAAGAGCTAAATAGAGATGAAATTCGTTATTTTGTAAGTAAATATACTAGAGAAGAAATAACAGATGCACAAGCCGCAGCTTTAATGAGCTATATTTACATAAATGGATTAACAGAAACTGAAATTTTAGAATTAGTAAAAGCAATGGCAGAATCTGGAACAACTATAGATTTAAGTGAAATATCAGATAATATTGTAGATAAACATAGTACTGGTGGAGTAGGAGATAAAGTTACTATTATTTTAATGCCAGTAATAGCAGCACTCGGAATACCAGTTGCAAAAATTTCAAGTAGAGGCTATGGAATTTCAGGAGGAACAATTGACAAATTAGAATCAATACCAGGCTTTGATGCAGATATTACTATAGAGGAATTTAAAGAAATAATAAAAAAAGTAGGAGTTAGCATAATAGAGCAAAACTTTGATTTAGCACCTGTAGAAACTAAAATGTATAAATTAAGAAACCAAATAGCTTGCTCAGACAGTTTACCCCTAATTGCAGCAAGTTTAATGAGCTTAAAGCTTGCTACAGGTGGAAATAAATTTGTGTTTGATATTACTTGTGGTAGAGGAACTTATATAAAAACTAGAGAAGAGGCCAAAAGACTTGCTAAGCTTTTAAATAGACTTGGAAAATCCTTAGGAAAAGAAGTAGGTTGCGTAATTACTTCAATGGATGAGCCTTTAGGTTATGCAATAGGTCATAATTTAGAAATTAAAGAGACAATTGCATCTTTAAGAGGAAGCATGCCACAAGATGTAGGAGAGGTGGTAGTAGCTCTTGGAAGTGTAATGCTATCTTTGGCAACAGAAAGTAAAAACTTAGACCAAAATGCAGTAACTATTAGAGAAACGATAAAAAGTGGAAGAGCTTACCAGAAGTTTAAAGAAATGGTTGCAGCTCAATATGGAAGCCTAGAATATGTAGAGCATCCTGAAAAATTTCCAGAGGCAAAATATATTATGCCAGTATACAGTACCTCAAGTGGAATTATAGAAAGCATAGATGCTGATATGGTTGGAAGTATAGCAATATATTTAGGAGCTGGAAGAATGAAGAATCAAGAAGAAATAAATAGAAAGGCTGGTATTGTGCTAAAGAAGAAAATAGGCGATGTAGTAACTAGTGGAGAGATAGTGGCTTTTATTCATACTGATGATGAAAGCAAAGTTTTAGGTGCTACTAAAAATTTACAAGAAGCTTTTATTATTACAAATAAAAAGCTAAGCAATAAATCTAGAGTATTGGAAATATTATAATTAGAGAAAGGGTTTAAAATGGATATTTTAAAAATATTAGATAAGAAAAGAGAAGGAAAAGAATTAGAAAAAAAGGAGATTGAATTTTTTGTAGAAAATTATACAAATGGCACTATACCAGATTATCAAGCAGCAGCTTTAATTATGGCAATATGTATTAATGGAATGACTGCTGATGAAATTTTGAGTCTAACAATGGCAATGGCAAACTCTGGAGATATACTAGATTTGAAAGATATTTCAAAAAATATAGTAGATAAACATAGTACTGGTGGAGTAGGAGATAAAGTTACTATTATTTTAGCACCTATTATAGCCTCTCTTGGAATACCAGTTGCAAAAATGTCTGGTAGAGGTTTAGGCATAACAGGAGGAACAGCTGATAAATTAGAGTCTATACCGGGATATAATGTGAACTTATCTATAGAAGAGTTTAAGAAAAATGTAAAAGATATAAAAATTAGTCTAATTAGTCAAACATTAAATTTAGCACCAGCTGATAAAAAAATTTATGCACTTAGAGATACTATTAGTTGTGCAAAAAGTGTTCCTCTAATTGCTTCTAGTATAATGAGTAAGAAAATTGCAGCTGGAGCAAATCATATTGTTTTAGATGTTACTTGTGGTTCGGGTGCTTTTATGAAAACAAAAGCAGAAGCTAAAAACTTAGCTAAAATGATGAATTTAATAGGTGAATGGTCAAAAAGAGAAACAAAATGCATAATAACTTCAATGGATGAACCTTTAGGTTATGCAGTTGGAAATAACTTAGAAATTATAGAGGCAGTAAAGGCTCTAAAAGGTGATATGCCAGAAGATATAAAGGAAGTAGTTTTAACTTTAGGTGCATATATGATTAGACTTGCAAAAAAAGGAGATAATATAGTAGAAAATAAAGAAAAAATTTTAAAAGTTATAAATAATGGAAAAGCCTTTAAAAAATTTAAAGAATTAGTAGAAAAACAAGGTGGAGATATTTCTTATATAGAAGATATCGAAAAATTTGAAAAAGCAAAATATATTATGCCAGTACTTTCAGAAAAATCAGGTTTTGTGGAAAAATTAGATGCAAATATAGTAGGTCAAGTAAGTGTAGATTTGGGTGCGGGTAGAAAACAAAAAGAAGATATTATAGATAATGCAGTTGGTATTACTTTAGTAAAGAAAATATCAGATGAAGTAAAAAAGGGAGATATATTAGCTTATGTCCATGCTTCAACTCCAGAGAAAGCGACAGAGGCAGTAGAAAATATGCAAAAGGCTTATAAATTTACAAGCAAGAAAGTTAAAAAGCCAAATACAATATTAGAAGTAGTATAAAATAAGTTAGCGTACATAAGAAAAGGAGGAAGATTATGGAAGAACTAGAAAGAGAAGATTTAAAAGAAAGACTTTTTTTAAATAAAAAAAATGGCTGGTTAGAAAGAACAGATGAAGAAAAAAATGATATTTTTAAATTTGCAGATGAATATATATATTATTTAAATAAAGGAAAAACTGAAAAAGAAATAATTGAAGAATCTAAAGATATATTGCAAAAAAATGGCTTTAGAGATATTTCTGATTTTACAGAATTACATGCAGGAGACAGAGTATATTATGAAAATAGAGAGAGAAATTTATTTGCAGCAGTGATTGGTGAGGCACCAATGGAAGACGGATTAAAATTAGTTGCAGCACATGCTGATTCACCAAGAATAGACTTAAAACAAAATCCTATATATGAAGCTTCAGGTTTTTCATTATTTAAAACACATTATTATGGTGGAATAAGAAAATATCAATGGGTAACAATACCATTAAGTATGCATGGATTAATTGTAAAATCTAATGGAGAAAAAATAAAAGTTATATGGGGAGAAGAAGAGGGAGAATCTGTTTTTACAATATCTGATTTACCACCTCACTTATCTCAAATACAAAATGAAAGAAAATTAAAAGATGGAATATCAGGAGAAGAACTAAATATTTTACTTGGAACAATTCCTTATGAAAAAACAAAAGCATTTGAAAAAATTAAGCTTAATATACTAAAGCTTTTAAATGAAAAATACGGAATTACAGAAATAGATTTTACAAGCTCAGAAATAGAATTTGTTCCAGCATTTAAAGCAAGAAGTTTAGGATTTGATAGTAGTATGGTAGCAGGTTATGGTCAAGATGATAAAGTTTGTTGCTATACTGCTCTAAGAGGAATTTTAAATATAACAAATCCAAGAAAAACAGCTATATGTATATTAACAGATAGAGAAGAAGTTGGTTTTATTGGAAATACTGGTATGGAAACGAAGATTTTAGAAAAATTTATAGCTGAGATTTTGGATAAAACAAATCAAAATAGACCAAATATGTTAGAAAGAGTTTTTTCAAATTCAGAAGTATTATCTGCTGATGTTACAGCATCTTATGATCCTACATTTCCAGATGTATTCGAAAAGAAAAATAGTGCCGAACTTGGAAAAGGAATTTGTTTATCTAAATATGGAGGTGTAGCAGGTAAGTCTAGAGGTTCTGAAGCTTCTGCAGAATTTGTTGCGAAAGTAAGAAATATTTTTGAAATGGCTAATGTAAAATATCAATCAGCTGAACTTGGAAAAGTAGATAAAGGTGGTGGAGGTACTATTGCATATACCTTGGCCAATAGAGGAATGGATGTAATTGATTGCGGATTGCCACTTATGTCAATGCATTCACCTTTTGAAATTACAAGTAAAGTAGATATATATGAAGCCTATAAAGCTTATGAAGCTTTTTATAAAAATTAATTAAAAACACTTGAATAAAATTAACTTTTACAGTAAAATATATAAAAATAAATAGGAGGTAAACTAGATGAAAAAATATAGATGTATAGTTTGCGGACATGAAGTAGAATTTGAAAATGAAATGCCAGATGATTTTATATGTCCAGTTTGTGGAGTTGGAAAAGATCAATTTGAACTAATTGAAGGATAATTTTAAATTTCGACAATATTTTTTAAAAAGCAGAAAAAATAGTATTTTTTCTGCTTTTTTTAATATTGTATTTTAACAAAAAATGATTCATAATACAATATAGAGTATATTATGCAAAATTTCAAAACCTTTTTATATCTATATATTTGTTTCATAAAATCAGTTTAAATTTTTTTCTTTATAATTCTTTTCGCAAAATAAAATAGCTTCAAAAAATTCAATATTATGATATAGAATTATACATAGAGAGATTCTAATTTTGGGTATTTATACTTGCAAGCTATAGATTTTG
This sequence comes from uncultured Clostridia bacterium, assembly GCA_944390345.1. Lineage (GTDB taxonomy): Bacteria > Bacillota > Clostridia > TANB77 > CAG-508 > Scatovivens. Next base: position 26,306 of record CALXPP010000003.1, on the reverse strand, counting down.
CTATAGCTTGCGTTGGATTTATAGAAAAATATAAAATTTATTTTTATGCTAGTTACATATCTATTAGTCTATATAAAAAGCAGTGCAATAATAGTATATATACTAGAAAAGAGAGCTTGCAGAATTTTACCTATAAAATAAGGTTTTATAGATAGATTATTTTTTGTAGCAATACTAAATACTTGAAGTAAAACAGAAATACCACCGAAAGCCAAGTAAAAAAGAAATACTTATTATTTTTAAGTTTATATTTTCAAAAGAAATACTTGAAATGCCTTGAAGTCCATTAGTAAGCTCTAAAATTCCAGAAGTAAAATTTTCTGAAAAATATAAAGGAAAATTACAAAAATTATCTAAATAAACAAAGCTACTAAAAATATTTGAGTCTTTTAAAATAGAAATAATTACAGAAAATAATACTATAAAACCTCCTACAAGTAATATTGATTGAATAGAAGATGAAATACTATTACTAAGAATTTCACCTAGATTTCTAAAATTAATTGAATGTTGAGAATCATTAGCATTATTTAAGTATACTTGTTTCTTATAGTTAGAATTTATTTTATTTTGTGTTTTAGGACTCCAGAAACTATATAAAATTCCTACAGAAATAGAAGCAATTATATGAATTATTAGAAGTAATAGTCCTAAGTTTTTATCTGACAAAAGACTAATTCCAACAGTACCTATTATAAATAATGGACCAGAGTTATTACTAAAAGCAAGTAATCTTTCTGCTTCTGCTTTAGAGATTTTTCCACTACTTTCTAAATTGCATACAATTTTAGCACCTACTGGATATCCACTAATAGTTCCAACGATTATAGCAATTATCGCCTCTCCAGGTAAATTAAAAAGTGGACGCATAAATCTACCAAATAATCTACCACAAATATTTATTAAATTTGTTTGGCAGAGTAAATTACTAGCTATAAAAAACGGAAAAAGAGAAGGAATTACTGCGCTTACCCACAAATTTAAACCGCCTTTAGCAGCTTGTATATTATTTGAAGAAAACAAAATTAAGCTTATTAAAAAAATAGAAAATAAAATTGTAAAAAAATATTTTTTAAAAGAAATTACAAAAAAATTAAATTTCAAATTTATCACCTATAAAAAAATATGCATATAAATATAAAATATGCAGATAAAGTTAGCTTAAAAATATAAGTTTTTACTTGAATTTCGGCTAAAAAAATTATATAATATATAATCGTTATAAGACAAAAATAAAAAAAGGAGAGTATAATGAATTCACTAGTAAAGGTAGTCCCTAATGTAAAAAAATTTAATGACTATTTGTTTAATGTAAAAAAAGGAACTAGGCCAATGATGATATCTGGTTTAACAGATGTTGGAAAAATCCATATGGCTTATTCTACACGATTTTATACAGATAAACCAATTTGCATTATTACTTATAATGAATTACAAGCAAAAAAAATAATAAAGGATTTGGCTTTTTTTGGAGAAAAGGTTAATTTTTTTCCAAAAAGAGAAGTAATTAGTTTTGATTATTTAGCTGAAAGTAAAGATACCTTATTTAAGAGAATCTCAGTACTAAATAATATTGTAAAAAAGAAAAATAAGATTATTGTAACTACGATAGAAGCAGCAATGCAAAGAATGATTACAAAAGAAAGCTTATATAGAAATGTAATGAATTTAAAAGTAGGGGACAACTTAGACTTAGAAAAACTAAAAGAAAAATTAGTTTTACTTGGCTATGAAAGATACGATTTAATAGAAGGAAAAGGACAATTTAGTATTCGTGGTGGAATTGTAGATGTTGCAACTTCTAAAAATCATGGTGTTAGAATTGAATTTTGGGGAGATGAGATAGATTCAATTAGAAAATTTAGTATAGCTAGCCAAAGAACAACAGAAATGCTTAAAGAAATAGAAATATATCCTTCTTATGAATTTCTATTAGAAACAGATGTACAAACAATCTGTAATAGAATCTCAGAAAAAAATTATATAAAACCAGTAAGAGAAAAAGTAGAAGAAGATATAAATCAAATAAAAGATGGTGAATTTTTAAATAAAATAGACAAATATTTTGATTGCTTTTACGAAAAATCAAGTACATTATTAGATTATATAGATGAAGAATATATAGTTTTTATAGATGAAATAGAAAAAGTAAAAGCAAGAGCAGAAAATATTTCTAAAGATAATGAACACTTAGTACAAGATTTAATAAGTAGAAATAAATTAGTACCAGAAAATCTAATAAAAATAGAGGATTATTTAAAGTTTAGTGAAAACTTAGAAAAAAAGCAAACCATATATTTAGAAAAACAAGATATAGGTTTTGTTGATAAACAAAGTATGCATGCAAAAAGAAACGGATATAGCTTTAGCTATAGGGAGGTCAACTTTTTTCGTAGTTCAATGGATTTACTGTTTCAGGAACTACAAGAAGCAAAAAGAAAAAACAAAATAACAGTAATCCTTGGTGGAAACACCGACGGCAGTAAAAAAATCTCAAATTTATTGTTAGAGAAACAAATTGTAAATGATTATAAAGAAATTTTAGAAGATGAAGAATTAGCGCCAGGTAGTATAACAGTTACACCGGGCGCTATGTCCGCTGGTTTTGAATGCTATGAAATGAATTTGTTAGTTATAGCTTTAAGTGAGATTTTTGAAGTGAAACCTAAAAGATTAAAATCTTCTTCTGCATTTAAAGAAGGAGAGAAAATTGTTTTTGATGATTTAAAAGAAGGAGATTACATTGTACACAAAGTAAATGGAATAGGACAATATTTAGGTGTAACTACTATAAAAGCAGATAAAGTTACTAAAGATTATATAAAACTAAGATATAAAGGTGACGATATTTTATATGTTCCAACTAATTCTTTAGATAATATTAGAAAATATATAGGTACAGAAAAGGCTGGACCACATTTAAACAAGCTAGGCTCAAAGGAATGGGATAAAACTAAAGAAAGAGTAAAAAATAATTTAAGGCAAGTAGCAGAAGAACTTATAGAGCTTTATGCAAAAAGGCAGAAGATGCAAGGTTTTGCTTTTTCAAAAGATACAGTTTGGCAAAGAGAATTTGAGGATAGCTTTCCTTATGCAGAAACAGATGATCAATTAAGATGTATTGCAGAAGTAAAAAAAGATATGGAAAAATCAAGACCAATGGATAGATTGCTTTGCGGAGATGTAGGTTATGGAAAAACAGAGGTTGCAATTAGAGCAGCTTTTAAAGCAGTAATGGATCAAAAACAAGTAGTCTATTTAGCACCAACAACAATTTTAGCACAGCAACAATATGAAGAATTTAGAGACAGAATGAAAGAGTATCCAATTAGAATAGAAATTTTAAATCGTTTTAAAACTCCAAAAGAGCAAAAAGAAATAGTAAAGAAATTAGAACTAGGGGAAATAGACATTTTAATAGGAACACATAGAGTCTTAAGTAAAGATGTTAAATTTAAAAATTTAGGACTTTTAATAATAGATGAGGAGCATCGTTTTGGAGTAAAGGCAAAAGAACAAATTAAAGAATATAAAAATAGCATAGATGTACTTACTATGACGGCTACTCCAATACCAAGAACTTTACATATGTCAATAGTTGGTATGAGAGATATGTCTGTTATATATGAACCGCCTCAAAATAGAAAACCAGTTCAAACCTATGTATTAGAATATGATAAAGAAGTTATAAAAGAGGCTATAACGAAAGAACTAGAAAGAGATGGTCAAGTTTTTTATTTATTTAATAATGTGGAAAATATACTAAAAAAAGCAGATGAGATAAGAACTCTAGTACCAGAAGCAAAAGTAGACTTAGCTCATGGAAAAATGAGTGGAACAGAGTTAGAAAATATAATGCAAGATTTTATAGATAAAAAAACTAATGTACTTGTATGTACAACTATATTAGAATCTGGAATAGACATACCAAATGCTAATACCATTATAGTAGAAAATGCAGATAGATTAGGATTAGCTCAGTTATATCAAATAAGAGGAAGAGTTGGTCGTTCAGATAGGCAAGCATATGCTTATATAACTTATAAAAGAGACAAAATGTTATCAGAAGTTGCAGATAAAAGACTTAGAGCTATAAAAGAATTTACTGAATTTGGTTCTGGCTTTAAAATTGCTATGAGAGATTTAGAAATTAGAGGTGCTGGAAGTCTTATGGGTGAAGTACAGCATGGACACATGGAGCAAGTTGGCTATGATATGTATTGTAAGCTTCTAGATGAAGTTGTAAAAGAGCTAAAAGGAGAGGAAATAGTAGAAGAGGTAGATGTTCAAATAGAACTAGATGTTTCAAGTTATATTCCAGATGATTTTATAGAAAATTCAAGTTTGAAAATTGAAATTTATCAAAATATTGCTTTATGCAAAAATGAAGAGGATATAGAGAATGTAACAGATGAGATAATAGACAGATTTGGAAGAATACCAGATGAAATAGAAAATCTGTTAGACATAGCAAGAATAAAGATTTTGTGTAGAGAAAAGAGTATTTTAAAAGTTGCACAAAAAGATATGAATATTTTATTTTTCTTTGAGCAAGATAAATTTAATATAGATGTAGTAGATAAATTAATGAAGGTTTTTAGGAATAGAATAAAATTTTCACCAGCTCAAATGCCATATATAACCTTTAAATTACAAGATAAAAAGAATACTTTAGAAGAATGTAAAGATTTCTTAAAAAGATTATAAAAAGAAAAACCGCACCGAAAAGTCTTTGTGGTGCGGAAAGGTAGATAGAGCGTCCGCGATATAACGCTCGATTTGATTTATGTGGCAGTTACAATTGGGATATTCAAGCAGTATTCCCCACTGAATTTATAGGCGATAAACTTGTTGAGTCCATCGCTATATCGAGCGTGATTAGCAATACACTCGAGGCTTTTAAGCTCCACATAGCTGAGGGGCGCGCCTTTGTACTGAACATGAAGACAGTCGTTCTCAATTTCTACACTGGTAATGGTTTCTCCAAACCGTTGTAATTGGCTAAGAATAGCATCTACAAAATCCGTTGTTTTTGTATTTGTTTTCATATTCGTTTCTCTCCTTTTAGTGAAAATTTTATCGCGTAATAGATATTATACCACAGAAAAGATAAATATGCAAATATTTGTACTTTTTAGTAAATATTATTACTAAAGCGAAAAAATGTTTACATAATATTAAAATTGTGTTATAATCAAATTAAATTTTTAGAAGAGGTAAAAAATGTTAATTACAAGTAAAGATAATGATTTTATTAAACATTTTAAAAAGTTAAAAGAAAAAAAATATAGAGAAGAATATAATGAATTTATTGTTGAAGGTATTAAAATGATACAAGAAGCAATAGAAGAAAAAGCTGATATAAAAAATATTGTAATTTGTGATGACTGTAAAACTCGGTGGAGCTTTTAGCAATGATTTTTTATATACTATAGCAAAGTATAATTGTATATATGTAACAGAAAAAGTTTTTTCTGGGATAACAGATGTAACAAATCCACAAGGAATATTAGCTGTAATAGGAAAAAACACAGATATTAATGAAATTGACTATAATCAAAATTTATTTTTAGTTTTAGATAATATTCAAGATCCAGGCAATATGGGAACTATTTTAAGAACGGCAGATAGTATTAATTTAAAACAAATTATTGTATCTAAAGGAACAGCAGATTGTTATAATCCTAAAGTAGTTCGTTCTACAATGGGAGCGATATTTAGAGTAAAAGTAATAGAATGTGAAGATTTAAAAAAAGTAGTAAAAGAAATGAAAAAAAGAAAAATAAAAGTATATGCAACGGATTTACAAACAGATAAAAGCATATACGATGTAGATTATAAAAAGTCAGCAATAGTAATAGGAAATGAGGCAAATGGAGTAAGTAAAGAACTTTTAGAGATTGCTGATGAAAAAATAAGAATTCCAATGATTGGAAAAACAGAAAGTTTAAATGCTGCTGTAGCGACAGGAATAATTTTATATGAAGTAGTAAGAAAGGGTAATATATAAAACATTGAGAAAAAGAGTAGAAGATTTATCAGAACAAGATTATAGAGAGTTTTTTGAGTGGCTTTTGGAAAAAGATATAACCTTATATAAGGAACTAGATTTATCACTATGTAGTACGCAAAATGAACCATATATATTCTTTCCAAAGGAAATTGAGGAGTTTTTGCAAACAGCACCTATGCAAAGATTAAAAAAGATAACACAACTAGGAACCGGAATTGTAGAAGATCCAAATGTATATCATACAAGATATGCTCACTCTTTAGGTACTTATAATAATGCAGTAATTTTCTATATGCTACAATTTAGAAATAATAGATGGAGAAGCAGAATAGAAAGTGAAAATAGAAAATTAGAAGTTTTAGCAGATATTATGGAAAGCTTAAGACATGATGATGGACACAATATTTTATCACATAGCTTAGAGAAGCTAATTGGAAAAGAAAAAGGATTGCACGAAATATTAGGGGCAAGATTCAAAGAAGAATATGAACCTACTATTGAAGCTTTAAATAAGATTCATCCAGATTTATGTGAAACAATGAAAAGAGTATCTGGTGAAGACTATCCATTAATCTTACTAAGAGAAGGAAATTTAGATTTTGATAGGTTGGATTTTCTAGCAAGAGATATTTTTTATTTAGGAAAAAAAGAGCAGAGAGAATTAGTTAATAGATTAATAAAAAATAGTTCTATACAAACTGTTATAAAAGATGGAAAAAAGCAAGAAATAGTAGTTTATGAATATGAGGCTCTGACGGATATAGAAGAATTTTTAAATTTAAGAGCAATGAATTATAAAGAAATATATACTTCTAATACCAAAAAGGGATTAGATATATTAGAGGAAGAATTTTGCAGAAGATTAATTAAAAGTGATTCTAATGTTGGACAAGATTTAAAAGATTATTTGAAGCTGTGTATTAGCTCTGGTGCAGAAAATTTAGATTTATCAAAATTTATATCTTGGAATGATATAAGATATTTTAATGAACTATTTTCTATTGCAGTTTCTGAACCAAATGAAGATTTAAGAGAATTAGCTTTAGCTTGTATGCCATCAGCAGAGGGCTTATATGCTTTAGCTATAGAAATGATAGATCCAAAAAATAGAAAAGAAGAGGAATTTACGGAAGATGAGAAAAATTTTTTAAAAAATTTGAGAGATATTTCAGAAGAAAATAATATATTACATAAAGCTTTATATGAAGATAAGAAAAGTGGTGTTATTGTTTTAAATTCAACAAGTGTTGAAGATATAAATTCTATTGTAGAGGAATTAAAAATGTCAGATATAGATATAAAGACGGAAGGTTTATATTTTTGGAAGAAGATTATAAGAAAATACAATCCAGAAGAGCCAATATATGTAAAAGCAAGAGATGGAAAAATATATACTTTAGATAAGCACCCAGAACGAACAATGGATTTAACAGAACTTAAAAACTATGGAGCAATGATAGTACCTTCTATTATGAGATTAGAAGGAGTGAGCAAAGAAAAGATGGATGTAATAAGAGCAAAATTTGATGATTTTAACAAGGAACATACTAAACAAGAACCATTTGAAAGAAAATATAGTTTAAGATTATTTAAAGTAGGAAACAAACCATATATTCCAGAATATGAATAAAAATAATAAAGTAGAAAAGAAAAAATAAGACACTAATCTAAGCTCAAATTAGTGTCTTTTTATAGTGCGATTTTTTATTTTTCTAAATTAATATCGTCATTTTCCTTAACTAATAAATTAAAAATTTCAGAATAAATAGAAGAAGCATTTTTATTCCAATTATTTACAATCTTTTTTGCTTGTTCACGAGAACCTGCATTTAACTCTAAATGAAAGATGGTGTTATTATTTTCTATAATTTTACAAGTAACAGAGAAATCTGTTTCTGTTATAGGACTATATTCTGCAGATATAGAATATTTATCTTTTATAGAATCAAAGTTTTCCTTAAATTTACTATCTACTTTTAGCTTTAAAATTCCAGGTAAAATATCTAAAGTAAGCTCTAATGCTTGTTTACCTTCTTCTGTTAATTCATAAATTTCATCATTTTCTTTTATATATTTATTTAAATAATTATCTTCTAATAAATCTAGTAAAAATTGTTCAAAATAAAAGTAATTCATATCTAATATAGATACTACTAATTCAAGCAATTCATTATGTGATATTGATTTTCCAACCTTACTTAAAATATAAAGAATTAAAACTTTACTCTCTGCAAGAGCTTGGTCATCTGAATTTAATTTCAAAATGAGCCCCCCTTTTAAACTTAAAATTTTAAAACATTATATCACGGATTATAAAAAATTCAATATGTTTTTAGTTCTTTTATATAAACCAATACAAAACTGGTTGAAAAAAAATTATTGCCTTGATATAATTGCTTTGAAAAAAATAATTTATATGAGGAGGAAATATGGATAATAAATTAGAATGGAATTTAAAAGAAATATATAAAGATGATGAGTATTTTGAAAGAGATGTAAATAGATTAAAAGAAAAAACAAAAGAAATTACAGCTTTAAAGGGTAAACTTTCAGAAGGCTCAGATAGGGTATTAGATTGTTTTAAAAAATTAGCAGAAGCTTTAGAATTAGAAGAAAAATTATATGCTTATGCAATGCTAAAATACAATAAGGATATGGCAAATAGTGAGAGTATAAAACTATATAAACATATAGAAAAAGTAGTAACAGATTTTTCAGAAAAAATAAGTTTTATATCACCAGAGCTTAGTAAAATTGATGATAAAACCTTAAATAGCTTTTTAGAGGGAAATGAAAAATTAAGAAAAGAGTTTAAAAAATCTATTGAAGATATAATTAAAGATAAAAAACATATATTATCAGAAGAATTAGAAGAAGTTTTAGCTAAATATTCTGAGGTATTTGGAGCTTCAGAAAATGCCTACGATATTTTTACAGATACAGAATTAGATTTTCCAGATATAGAGACAGATAAAGGTGAAAAACTTAAAGTTACACATGGTACTTTTTCAAGATATTTAATGGATAAGGATAAAAATGTAAGAAAACAAGCTTTTTCTTCAATGTATTCTTTATATAAGAGACATCAAAATACAATTACAGAATTATATTTAGCAAAAGTAAAAGAGCGTACTATATCAGCAAAATTAAGAAAATATCAATCTTCTTTAGATGCTGCAACTAATAATGATGATTCAAATGTAAAAGTATATGAAACTTTATTGAAAGAAGTAAATAAAAACTTAGATTTAAATAGAGAATATATGAAATTAAAAAAGGCTCTACTTAAAGAAAAAGAATTTCATATTTATGATGTATATGTAAATACCTTAAATGTAGAAGAAAAAGATATTCCTTACGAAGAAGGTAAAGAAATAGTTTTAAAGGCATTAAAACCAATGGGAGAAAGCTATATAAATATGTTAAAAATAGCTTTTGAAAATAACTGGTTAGATGTATACGAAACAAAAAATAAAAGAAGTGGTGCATATAGTATGGGAATTCATACTGTGCACCCATATGTACTATTAAATTATCATAATTCTTCAAGAGATGTTTCAACTATTGCACATGAGTTAGGGCATTCAATGCATAGCTATTATGCAAGTAAAAATCAAAATATTATAAATGCAAACTATACCATAATGGTAGCAGAAGTTGCTTCAACCGTTAATGAAATATTACTTGCAAATTATCTAATAAACGAAGAAAAAGATGCAAAGAAAAAAGCTGCTTTAATAAATGAACAATTAGATACAATAAGAGCAACTTTATATAGACAAACTATGTTTGCAGAATTTGAAAAGGAAGTTCATTCATTGGTAGAAAAAGGAGAAAGCCTAACAGCAGAAAATTTAGACAATATATATTATGAGCTTGTAAAAAAATATTTTGGAGAAGCTGTAATTGCAGATGAAGATATAAAATATGAGTGGGCAAGAATACCTCATTTTTATACTTGCTTTTATGTATATAAATATGCTACTGGTATTATTTCAGCAATTGTTATAGCAAATAATATTTTATCTGGAAAAGAAGGATATGTAGAAAAATATATAAATATGCTAAGTAAAGGTGGTAGCATAGGATCTTTGGATTTATTAAAATTAGTAGATGTTGATTTAGAACAAGAAGAAACCTATGAAAATGCTTTTGAATATTTTAGAAAAAATTTAGAAGAATTAAAAAGATTAACAGAAAATTTAGAAAAATAATGTAAAATTCACATAAAAAACATAATTTTGTTATAAAATGCTTAAAAAATAAAATTGTAAGCAAATATTTGCTTGAAATGGAGCATAATATGAACGATTTAACGATATTAGTTGTAGATGATGAATCAAGAATGAGAAAACTAATTAAAGATTTTTTAAAACAAAAAAATTTTAATATTTTAGAAGCAGAAGATGGAGAAGTAGCTTTAAAAGTATATACTGAAAATAAAGAAAAAATAAATTTAATCTTGCTAGATGTTATGATGCCAAAACTAGATGGGTGGTCTGTTTTGAGACAAATTCGTCAAGAAAATAAAACTGTTCCAATAGTAATGTTAACAGCAAGAGCAGAGGAACAAGATGAGTTATTTGGCTTTGAACTTGGAGTAGATGAATATATAGCAAAACCTTTTAGTCCTAAAATATTGGTAGCAAGGGTAGAAGCAATCTTAAAAAGAACTATAAAAGAAGAGAAAAAAATTAAAGATTATGATGGCATAGTAATAGATAATGAAGGTAGAACTGTTACAGTAGATGGAAAACAAATAGATTTAAGCTTTAGAGAATATGAACTTTTAAAATATTTATTAGACAATGAAAATATAGCTTTATCTAGAGATAAAATTTTAAATACTGTTTGGAATTATGACTATTATGGAGATTCTAGAACTATAGATAGTCATATAAAGAAGATTAGACACAAATTAGGAAAAAAAGGAAAACATATTCAAACTATAAGAGGAATAGGATATAAATTTGAAATAAAATAAAAGAGGAAAAAATGAAGAAAATATTTAAATCTGTTCATGCAAAACTATTTATAACAGTATGTGTAATTCTGCTTATGACAATAATATTTTTAATAGTGGTAAATAGTGCTGTACTTGAAACATTTTATTATTATAATAAAAAAGAAAATTCATTAGAATTATTTAATTATATAAAAGAAAATATAAATATAGAAGATAAAGAGGAATTTGAAAGTGAACTAGAGAAAATTTCAGTTAACAACAATTTTGACATAGAAGTAAAAGCAACATCAAACGAAGTATTATACACAACAGCTGGAGATTTTGTGGAAAACTTTGGAAAATTAAATGAAATAAAATATGAAGTAAGATATAGTATTTTTAATAGAACAGAGATTTTATATGCAAAAGATGGAGTAACTATTAGAAGAGTTCAAGATAAAACAAATGGAATTAACTTTATTTTATTAGAAGGTACAGTTGAAAGTGGAGAAAAAGTCTATATACGAATGCCTATAAATACAATAAAAGAAAGTGCTAATATATCTAATCAATCTTTATGGGTAATAGCAATAGTATCTGTAGCTGTTAGCGGAATTATAATTATGGTTACTACCGAAAAATTTACAAAGCCAATAGAAGAATTAAATGATATAGCAAATAGAATGACAAAATTAGATTTTTCGAGAAAATATAGAATACAAGATAATGAAGATGAAATAAATGAACTTGGAAAAAGTATAAATAAATTATCAGATACTTTAGAAGATACTATAGATAAGCTAAAAAAGAATAATATGGAGTTAGAAAAAGATATTGAAGCAAAATCAAAAATAGATGAGATGAGAAAACAGTTTATTTCTGATGTTTCTCATGAACTAAAAACTCCAATAGCTTTAATTCAAGGATATGCAGAAGGCTTAGTAGAAAATGTAAATAGTGATGAAGAAAGTAGAAATTTTTATGCAGAAGTTATTTTAGATGAAGCAAACAAAATGGATATAATGGTAAAAAGACTATTAGAATTAATGAAACTAGAATATGAAGATAGAGAATTTAACAATAAAAATTTTGATATAGTGGAACTTATTAATGAGGTTATAAGAACTTCAGCAGTAGTTTTAAAAGAAAACAATATAGAAGTGGAATTTAAAGAAAAATCTCCAGTAATTGTATTTGCAGATGATTTTTATATTGAGCAAGTAGTTAATAATTATTTTACTAATGCAATAAAAAATGTTGAACAGGTAAAAAATAAGAAGAAAATAAAAATATCAATAAAGCAAGCTAAAGATGAGAAAAAATATAGGGTAAGTATTTTTAATACAGGAAAAAATATATCAGAAGAAAATTTACCAAGAATTTGGAATAGATTTTATAAAATAGACGAGTCTAGAGATAGATCTAAAGGTGGTCATGGAATAGGTTTATCTTTGGTAAAGGCCATAATGAACAAATATAATAGTAGTTATGGTGCAAAAAATAAGCAAGATGGTGTAGAATTTTTCTTTGAAATAGAAAAAGAAAGAAAATAAAAAGCTTTTATAAAAATCAAGAAAATTTTTGGACTGCTAAGCAAAATGTTAAAAAATTTTGCTTAGCAGTCTTTTAGTTTAAATAAAATTTTAATTAAGAAAACTTTAAAAGTTTAATATATAAATTTAAATTTAAATAAGATAAATGTAGAATTTTGTCGATGAGAAAAATAGAAAATTTAATAAAAACTCTTTACAAATTATAAAAAAAGTATTAATATAATTTTAATTTATTCATAATTGCAATTAAAATAAATTCAAAAAAGTTCAAAGTTTGTTTCAAACAAAATTTCAAAAAAGCTAAAATTAAATATAGGAGATGGTTATATTAAATCTGCTAAAAAATTTATTATAATTTTTATTGGCATTTTAATTGTAGTATTTTTTAGTTCTAATTTAATAATTAATTCAAAAAAAGATTATCAAAAAATTCAAGATTATTCTAATAGTATCTATGAAAAAACCCATAAATTAAAAATAGAAACAGAGAGTAAGAAAGATGAGTGGTATATAGAAATACCAAAAATAGAATTAAAAGCTCCAATAGCAAGTGGTACTGAAGCTAATATTTTAAATGAATTTGTTGGTCACTTTGAAAATACAGCTATATTAGAAGGAAATATTGGACTTGCAGCACACAATAGAGGATACAAAGTTAATTATTTTGCAAGACTTAAAGAATTAGAAGAGGGAGACTTTGTATATTACTACTATAAAGGTGCAAAGAAAAAATATCAAATAAACTTAAAAGAAATTATAAAAGATACAAACTGGGAATTTTTAGAGCCTACTAAAGAAAATAAACTAACGCTCATTACCTGCGTAGAAGATATGCCAGAGCTTAGAAGATGTATACAAGCGATAGAAGTAAAATAAATATTAAATTGGAGTAAAATATGAGAAAAGTTATTGTAATGATTTTATTACTAATATCAGTAATTAGTAGTATAGTTCCAAGTTTTGCTTTTGAAATAGATGAGGTAAATTTATACAAAGTATATGATTGTGGAAATCTTTTAAAATATCAAGGAATTACCAGAAGAGTATCATATGTAGTGTATAAAAAAGATGGTATAGAATATCCTGCTTATTGCTTAAATGCGGATTTACCAGGAGCAGAAGAAGGCTCTTATAATGTTTCTACTTTAGAAAAATTAAATAATTCAAAAGTATGGAAGGTAATAATTAATGGATATCCATATCGCACAGTTAAAGAACTTGGAGCTTTTAACGAAGGAGAAGCTTTTGCTGCTACAAAGCAAGCTGTGTATTGGGCTTTATACAATAGAAATGAAAATGATTATTCAGCTTATGATTCTGAAGCTGGAAGAAGAACTTATGCTATTTTTAAAGATATTGTAGAAAGAGCCAAAAATTGTACCTTAGAAGAACCAGGATCAATAAATTTAAATATAGAGCCATTGAATGCAGCTTGGAAAATAGATGAAAAAGATTCTAAATATGTTAGTAAAACTTATAGAGTAAATTGTAATATTTCAGAAGGAAATTACGAAATAAATCTGCAGGGATTACTACCAGAAAATACAAAAGTAGCAAATTTAGAGGGAGTACAGCAGAATACATTTAAAATAGGAGAAAATTTTAAAATAATGATGCCTATTCAAAATATTACGCAAAGTGAAACTTTTACCATTAATGCAAAGGCAAGTTTAAAAACTTATCCAATACTATATGGGAAAGCCTTTGATCCTGTAAAACAAAATTATGCTATTACAGGTCTAGCCTACGAAAATAAAGACACAAGTATTTCAGAAGACTATGAGAAAAATAGAACAAAAATTGTTATACATAAACAAGAATATGGTACAAAAGTTCCACTTCAAAATGTGGAGTTTAAATTGTTAGATGAAAATAAAAATATCGTAAAAGAAAATCTTTTTACTGATAAGAATGGGGAGATAATATTAGAAAATCTATTACCTGGAAAATATTTCTTAAAAGAAGTCAAAACTTTGGAAGGCTACAATTTATATTCAGATTATATTGAGCTAAACCTAGATTTGAATGAAGAAATACAAGTAATAGTAAACAATACTAAAAAAACCATAGAAGAGATCAATAAAAATTACGAAATTATAGAAATAGTATCAGATAAAGAAGAAACAATTATAAATGAGAAGACAGAAGATACAGAGATAAATAAAAAAGAAATAGAAGAAAAAAATTATGAAGAGAATAACTATATAAAAAATACTTATGTAGAAAATACAAAAGAAAAAAAGTTACCTAAAACAGGTTTTTAATTATAAAAAAATTTTCATAAACTAAATATAAAATATATTTTCTTGGCTTTAATGTTATAGCTTAAAATCGCCTTTTTTAATAAAATGGAATAAATATAGACGAATGAGTTAAAATAATTTAAATAAATTTAAACGAATATAGATGAACGAATTAAATTCAATTCAATTAAATAAATTTAAATGAATTGTAAAAAAGAGCTCTTTAAAATTCTAAAATGTTAAATATATGAACATTTTATGATGTAAAAGAGCTCTTTTTCTATTATATAAAGCCTTATAGTAAATTTACATATAATTTATTTTATAGAGCATCATTTTCTTTAAGAATTTCATAAACTCTTTGAATAGGCAAACCTAAAACAGCAGTATAATTTCCAATAATTTTATCTATAAAAATAGAAAATCTACCTTGTATAGCATAAGCTCCAGCTTTATCATAAATATCGTCAACATTAGAATCTACATAGTTTTCAATTTCTTTTGAGTCCATTGGTTTTACAAAAACTTCAACAGGAAAAAGCTCTTTATATTCTTTAAATTTTCCATCATTTTCGACTAATACAATTAAACTAGTATAAATTTTATGCATACTACCCTGAAGTTTTTTTAGCATAGAAATAGCTTCTTGTCTACTTTTTGGTTTTCCAAAGGCTTCTTCATTTTTTATAACTAAAGTATCTGCTGCAATTATTATTCTATCATCTTGTGTATTATCAAAAATAGCTTTAGCTTTTCTAAATGCTATTTCTTTTGATTTATTTTCTAAAGACATATTCTCTTTTATAGTTTCATCTACATCACTGACAAGAAC
The DNA here is from genome assembly GCA_944390345.1 of uncultured Clostridia bacterium. Lineage (GTDB taxonomy): Bacteria > Bacillota > Clostridia > TANB77 > CAG-508 > Scatovivens. The sequence goes on along the minus strand of CALXPP010000003.1, from coordinate 10,720 downwards.
ATCATAATCAAAGCCTGCTAAATCCATTAAAGCTTGTCTGCGAGGTGATTTTGATGCTAATATTATTTTCATTTTTACATACCTTCCTTAAATAAAAATACTTTTGTAATACCTACTGCAAAATGAATATATCATAAAAGACAAAATTTTACAATAATTAAGAAATTTTAAAATTTAAGATTATTTTTTTATTATAGTAAAATGCTATACAAAGCTTAAAAATATAAAAAATTACAAAAAATTCATTTTACTAATATTGTATTTTTTTGTAGTATATGTTAAAATAAAAAATCGAGAATAGACTAAAAAAAGTAAGACAAAATACATATAATAAATGTTTTTTAAGGAGGAGAATATGAATTTTATTGAATGGAATGGTTTTAAAACAGGAAACTGGACAAAAGAAATAAATGTTAGAGACTTTATACAAAAAAACTATACTCCATACGAGGGAAATGCAGATTTTTTAGCAGGTCCTACTGAAAGAACAAAAAAATTATGGGAGGAAGTTTTAGAATTATATAAAAAAGAAAGAGAAAATGGAGGAGTATTAGATGCTTCAACAGATGTTGCATCAACAATTACTAGCCATGCTCCAGGATATATAGATAAAGATTTAGAAACAATTGTAGGACTTCAAACAGATAAGCCACTAAAAAGAGCTATTATGCCAGAAGGTGGAATTCGTATAGTAGAAAAATCTTGCGAAGCTTATGGTTTTAAAGTATCAGAAAAAATAGAAGATATTTATCATAATTATAGAAAAACACATAATGATGGAGTATTTTCAGCATATACACCAGAAATTAGAGCAGCAAGAAGCTCACATCTTTTAACAGGATTACCAGATGGTTATGGAAGAGGAAGAATAATAGGAGATTATAGAAGAGTAGCGTTATATGGAATAGATGAGTTAATAAAAGGCAAAAAAGAAGATTTTGCAAATACTCGTGGAAATTATATGTCTGAAGATATAATTAGAGAAAGAGAAGAAATTTCGGAACAAATAAAAGCTTTAGAAGATTTAAAGAAAATGGCAGAAAGTTATGGATTTGATATTTCTAAACCAGCTAAAGATGCAAAAGAAGCTATACAATGGCTATATTTTGGATATTTAGGAGCTGTAAAACAACAAAATGGTGCTGCAATGAGTATAGGAAGAACATCAACTTTCTTAGATATCTATATTAAAAGAGATATAGATGAAGGAAAATTAACAGAAGAAGAAGCTCAAGAATTAATGGATCATTTTGTTATGAAATTGCGTTTAGTTCGTTTCTTAAGAACACCAGAATATGATGAATTATTTAGTGGAGATCCAGTATGGGTTACAGAAAGTATTGGTGGAATGGGAATAGATGGAAGAACTCTAGTAACAAAGAATTCTTTTAGAGTACTTCATACTTTAAATACATTAGGTCCTTCACCAGAACCAAACTTAACTGTACTTTGGTCTACTAGACTACCAGTTGGATTTAAAGATTTCTGTGCTAAAATGTCAATCAAAACAAGTGCAATTCAATATGAAAATGATGATTTAATGAGAGAGTATTGGGGAGATGACTATGGAATTGCTTGCTGTGTAAGTGCAATGAGAATAGGAAAACAAATGCAATTCTTTGGCGCTAGAGCAAATTTAGCAAAAACTTTAACTTATGCTATAAATGGTGGTAGAGATGAAGTTTCTGGAAAACAAATTACACCAAAATTTGCACCAGTTACTTCTGAATACTTAGATTATGATGAAGTATGGGAAAAATTTGATCAAATGATGGAATATGTTGCAGGTATCTATATGGATGCTTTAAATATAATCCATTATATGCATGATAAATATGCTTACGAAAGCTTAGAAATGGCTTTACATGATAAAGATATTTTAAGAACTATGGCTTGTGGAGTTGCAGGACTTTCAATAGTAGCAGATTCTTTCTCTGCAATGAAATATGCTAAAGTAAAAGTAATTCGTGATGAAACAGGATTAGCAGTTGATTATAAAATAGAAGGAGATTATCCAAAATACGGAAATGATGATGACAGAGTTGATGAAATTGCTGTAAAAATTCAAAAAGTATTTATGGATAAGCTAAGAAAACAAAAAACTTATAGAAATGCAAAACCAACTATGAGTATCTTAACAATAACTTCAAATGTAGTATATGGTAAAGCTACAGGAAATACACCAGATGGAAGAAGAGCAGGAACACCATTTGGACCAGGAGCAAATCCTCTTCATGGAAGAGACACTAATGGAGCAGTTGCAGTATTAAATTCTTTAGCAAAATTAAACTATAAACATTCAGAAGATGGAATTTCTTACACTTTTGCTATAGTACCAAATGCTTTAGGAAAAGATGAAGAAACAAGAATTAAAAATTTAACAGCATTATTAGATGGATATTTCTGTCAATTAAGCCATCATGTAAATGTAAATGTTTTTGATAGAGCTTTACTTGAAGATGCTATGGAGCATCCAGAAAAATACCCACAATTAACAATTCGTGTATCAGGATATGCAGTAAACTTTATTAAGTTAACTAGAGAACAACAATTAGATGTTATAAATAGAACTATTCACGAAAGAATGTAATTAAGAGGTGGATTAAAAATCCACCTTTATTAATAAAAATTTAGAAAATAGGAGAATTATTTTGGAAGTTTTAGGAAGAATACATTCATTTGAATCTTTTGGAACAGTTGATGGTCCAGGAATAAGATATGTAATTTTTATGCAAGGTTGCCCTTTAAAATGTAAGTATTGTCACAATAGAGATACTTGGGATTTTTCAGGTGGTGAAGAATATTCTGTGGATGAAGTAATAGATAGAATAAAAAGATGTAAATCTTATATAGATGCTTCAGGTGGAGGTGTTACTGTATCTGGGGGAGAACCACTTTTGCAACCACAATTCTTAATAGAATTATTTAAACGATTGAAAGAACTAAACATAAGCACAGCTTTAGATACAGCTGGAAGTTTAAAAATAAATGAAAAAATAGAAGAATTATTAAAATATACAGATTTAGTTATATTAGATATAAAGCATATAAATAATAAAAAGTGTATAGAATTAACAGGTGTTCCAAATGAAAACAATATAAACTTTGCAAAATATTTATCTGAAAAAAATATACCAATGTGGATAAGACAGGTATTAGTACCAGGCTATACAGATGATAAAGAGGATTTATTGAATTTAAAAAAATTTATTATAAGTTTAAAGACAGTAAAGAAAGTAGAAATATTGCCATATCACGATTTAGGAAAATTCAAATGGGAAAATTTAGGTGAAAAATATCCTCTAGCAGATGTAAAACCTCCAGTAGCTAAAGAAATTGATAGAGCGAAAAAATTACTTGGAATTTGTAAGGAAAATCATAAAGCATAAATATAAAAATAAAGAAGTAATGAAATAAAAAATACAAGCTATTAAACTAAATTAATAACTTGTATTTTTTTAACTAAAATTTGTGAGCCGTTTTTATTTTTGCACAAATTTGTTCATATATAAAATTTTTTACACTTTGCCATTCTTCTTCTGGAATTTCTTTAAGCTTAAGATCATTTCCAGTAAAAGAAGCAATTTCTAAAACATCTAGATTATTGTAGTTACTAGAACTATTAAAAATTTTATTTTGATTATCTATAATAACATAATTTTTTTTAGTTGCTGGGCAATTAAAAGAAGCAATTAAGCGCAAATTTAAACTATTGTTTTCCATATCAAAAAATAAATAATCTTTCATAAACTCCTCCTAATCTAAAGGCTTTAAAGTAGTAAAAAATGGATTAGATAGAATGTCACTATCATCTATTAAATCTTCTTCTGAAGCAGTAGAAACACTATTTAAAATAGGTGCTTCTGCACTTGAATTAACTTTTTTACTACCGATATTTAAAACATTTTTTAGAGTTTGAAGCTCAAGTAAAGAGCTTTTATCTAAAACAATATTTGTATTTTGTGGAATGTAGGTAAAAGGACCTACCTGCATAATATCTTTAGAAGCTTTGTAATATTCGTACATCTTAGAACGAATTAACTCTGTTTTATAGTAAGCTTCTAAAGGCTCAACATCTTGTTTATTTAAAATAATAGTTCCTTTACAAGGGAAAATAGCTTTCAAGAAAATTCCTCCTTATATATTTATTTTCTTTTGTTTTTTCTATAATATTCATTATAATAATAAAAAAAGAAAATATCAAATGTTTTTAAAAATATTTTTATCTATTTCTATATAAATGTTGACAGATAAAAAAATATATGTTAACATAACAAATATAACAAGAGTACACCTAAGCCTTAAAGGTGAGCGGTGTAGAACGGGGAAAGTTTACACTTGATTAGGCATAAGTCTATAAGAGGAGTCTTGTATAAAGATTTTTCTTATGGGCTTTTTTCTTTTACTCTATAAGAAAAATCAAAGAAAGAGGGGGATTTTATGATAGAAGTAAAGAATTTGAATAAAGTTTTTACTAAGACTTTAAAAAGTAAAGGTTTAAGAAATTTTTTAAAAAAAGAAAAGAAAGAATATATAGCTGTAAATAATATTAGTTTTAATGTAAAAAAAGGCGAAATTGTAGCTTTTGTAGGACCAAATGGAGCTGGTAAAAGTACAACCATAAAAATGCTTACGGGTATAATTCATCAAACTAGTGGACAAATACAAGTAGCTGGCTATAATCCTAGTAAAAACAGAAAAGAACTATCTTATAAAATAGGTTGTATGTTTGGTCAAAAATCTAGTTTGTGGATGCATTTACCAGCAATAGATACATATAAACTTTATGGAGCTATGTATGATATAGAAAATGAAAAACTAGAGCAGAAGATATCAGAATATGTGAAAATGTTTAATTTAGAGGAAATTGTAAATATTCCTGTAAGAAAGCTATCTTTAGGACAAAGAATGATATGTGAAATTGTTGCAATAATGCTACACGAACCAGAAATTTTATTCTTAGATGAACCAACAATTGGATTAGATATAGTAGTAAAAGAAAAAGTTAGAGAAGCAATTTTAAAATTAAACAAGGAAAAAGGAACAACAATTTTCTTAACAAGTCACGATTTAGGAGATATAGAGAAGCTTTGCAAGAGAATTATAATTATCGATAAAGGATGTATTATTAAAGATGAAAGTCTAGAAAATCTAAAAAAAGAATATTTAAAAGAAAGATTTATTTTATTAAAATACGAAGAAGATATTGAAAATATAAATTTTGATTATCCAGTAGTAGAGGCTAATAAAAATGAAGTAACAATAAAAGTAGATACTAGTAAGTATTCAATATCTGAAGTGTTAGAAAAATTTATGAGATATGGAAATGTAATAGACTTAGAAGCGATGCCAGTACCATTGGAAGAGGTAATTTACGATATTTATACAAGGGGTGATACTAGTGAGAAAGTATATAGAAATATGGAAATATAGTCTTAAAACTAAGTTAACATTTTTGTTAAATTATATGGCATCTTTATTTTCTTTTGGTATTCATATATTTGTTTTTAATGAACTATGGGATTATATATTACAAGGAAAAAGTGTAATAGGATATACAAAATCAGAATTAATTTGGTACATAATAGTTGCAGAATTCATTATATATTCTTTTGAAACTACTTATAAAAAAATAGCAACAATGGTAAAACAAGGGGATATAGCAAATATGCTTATAAAGCCAATTGATGTTATTACTTATTTTTTTGTAGAAGCATCTGCAAATATAGTAAGAATAACTGTAAATGCTATATTTGGAATAATTTTGGGAATACTTTTTGCAGGACCAATTGATATCTCTTTTTCAACAGTGCTTTTTACAATAATTGCTAGTATAATAGGTATCTTTACAGGAGTTCTTTTACAAATTTTAATTGGAATATTAGCATTTTTTACAGAAGAAAATAAATCTTTTTGGCTAGTAACACAAAAAATTATATTTTTTGTAGTATTTACACCTTTGGAATTTTATCCTGAAGTAGTACAAAAAATATTACTTTGTATGCCTACTACTTATATGGTTTATGCTCCAGCTAAAATTTTTACAGGAACAGATATATTTAGTACAGCTATGTTAATTGCAATGGAAATAGTTAGTATATTAATAATTTATTTTGCACTTAGAGCACTTTATAGGAAAGGAGTTAGAAATATAAATGTTAATGGCGGTTAAAAATAATATAAAATTTATACTATTGAGTCTTAAATATAATCTAAAAGCTTGTATGGAATATAAAAAAAGCTTTATAGTACAAACTATATTTATGATTATAAATAATGGATTTTTTCTAATATTTTGGAATGTAGTATTTGGAATAAATGGTGGAAATATAAATGATTTAAAAATGAACGATATATTATATATTTGGGGAGTAGCATCTGCTTCTTGGGGAATTGCTAATTTTTTCTTTGGAGGAGTTAGAGAACTAAATAGATATATCCTAGAAGGTTCTTTAGATACTTATTTATTGCAACCTAAAAATATGCTCTTAAATGTAGCTATGTCAAAAAATGACTTTGGAGCTTTTGGAGATTGTTTGTATGGAATAACTTTAAGTATTATTGCTAGTGAAAACATATTTCAATTTCTATGTTTATTGTTTTATATAATTTTAGCAAGTATTATAACTATAAGTTGTTTATTGATAGTTAGATTATCAGCTATAGTATTTGGAGATATAGAGCAAATAGCACATATATATGAAAATAATTTATTTATAACACTTTCAATATATCCATTTCAAATATTTGGAGGTTTTGTAAAATTTTTAATGTTTACAATAATTCCTGTAGCTTATGTTGTTTATTTTCCAATACAATTAGTAAAAGCTTTTGATATAAAAATATTTATGGTAGTAATATTTGCAACAATATTTTTTGCAACTCTAGCTATAAGTATATTTTATAAAGCTTTGGAAAAATATGAATCAGGAAATAATATTGCTATGAAAGAATAAAGATAAAAAGTAAAAATAAAGAACTGCTTTAAGTATTCAACTTAAGGCAGTTCTTTATTTTTCTAAATAATATCATTGTAGGAAGTTTTAGTCAATATAAAAATAAGAAATTAATTTATATTTTTAGAAAGAATAAATTAAAAGGTATATAAATAGGGGAAAAATAAAGAGTTATTTTTCTTTAAGTTGAATACTTAAGGAAAATCCATAAAAATAAACAAATAGGAGAAGTCTATGACTAATTTAATTTTAAAGAAATTAAATAGTTATTTTGATAAGCACTAATAATTACTTTATTAGTGCTATTTGTGTTGTTTAAATATTTTTTTGAAATGGTTTCCTTTCAAGAAACAAAGGTATCATTAGATAAATTTGTTTTTATGGATTAATGGAGAAGGGGGTATCCTTTCTCCAAACTAAATATAAAAATAAACTTAGGAGGAAAAGCTTAAATGAACAAAAGAAATCCATATTATGAAAAGAAACGGAATAACTTTAATAGCTTTAGTAATTTCAATAATAGTAATGTTAATATTAGCAGGTGTAAGTTTAAATGCAGTTATCCGGAGATAATGGAATAATTACTCAGGCACAAAATGCTACATATATGCAAAGTGTAGCTGTTTTGGAAGAATATTTAAATAATTACTATGTAGAACATTATGAAGAAATGAATGGAGAAGAAAGCAAAGTATTAACATTAACGACCTTAGAGCCTTCTTGGTTTTATATACCAGCAAATGAAGGAATAGGAGGTTTAAGATATGTAGTAGATGCAGAAGGACACGCATTATATTTAATAAAGAAAAGTGGACTTCCAGAAGATATAAAAAACCAAATAAGAGGAGGAGATGCGGGAGAAGGGAGATATGCAGACTATGTAAATTTAAATGATGTATATGGAGTAACATCAGACTTGCAGGTTTATTATTGCCAAGAAGGAACAGATACAATAATGGGAATAACAACAGATGAATTAAATTCAGATAATCCATTAAGAGAGGTTTTTAATTCAACCAATAATCCAGATTTATATAATTTACTTTCAGATTATGATGTAGCAGATAGTGAAGGAAATAAAGATGGAATATTAACAGCAGAAGAATTAAAAAGTGTAACAAAATTAACGATAAATAGCAGTTTAAATATAACAGACTTTTCAGCCTTTTATAATTTAATATCATTAAAAGAACTAACAATAGACGGAGTAAATTTAAATAATTTAGCAGGAATAGAAAATTGCCCACAATTAAATTATGTATATTTTAAAAGTAGCACAGTAGCAGATTATAGTAGTTTAGCAAATGTAAGAAAATTAAAATATTTGTATGTATACAATATAGATGATAGTGAGCTTACAAAATTATGCACAGGAATAAAAGATGCAGAGTTTAGTAGCTTAGAATATTTGGCAATTTCAGGTAATACTATATATATATCAGATATTTTGGTAACGACAAGAGTAAATAATAGTAAATCACCAAAGACAATAACAGATTTAGCTCCACTTTCTACTCTAACAGATACAACAAAGAAAGCAGTAAAATATCTATCTATACAATGTAATAATATAGAAGGAGATTTAACAGCCTTAAGTGAATATACAAATTTAATACTTTTAAGATGTGAATATAATAATTTAACATCATTAGCAGGAATGGAGAATATGAATGAAATAGTATATCTATGTGGAGCTAGAAATAAGTTAGGAACATTAGAAGCTGGAAGTGGAGAAGATGTAGAAACAGGAACAGCGATAGCAAGTTTAGCTAATAAAACAAGTTTGCAACAAGTAAATTTAGAGAATAATACAAATCTAGCAAATGTAAGTTATTTTGAAAATGATACGCTAATCAGATATTTATACTTAGGTGGATGTAGTACAAGTATGAGTGTACAAGGAATATCAGAAATAATACTAGGTTGTGGTGCAAATTATAGTTTACCAGTAAAATTTTTAACAGGAACAGTATACAATGTAGCAGAGTACTATACACCAAGTGCGGTGACCTATGAAGAACTATATTCAGATTTATATGAAAATAAATATATAACACATTTAAATTTAGAAAAATGTACAAAGTTAACAAATGAACAGTTTAATACAATACTAAAGAGTATGACAAATCTAAAATATTTAACATTAAAAGACAATACAACATTAACAAGTATAGATTTTATAACGCAAGATGGAGTAACAAAGCTAATAGAGTTAGATTTAAGAAACACAGGAGTAAAAGGAGAAAATTCATTAACAAATTTAAATACTTATGCAACAAACTTAAAAACATTGAGAGTATCAGATGGAAGTGATTTTAAAAATATTGTACCAACAATTCATAGATTAAGATGGGGGAATTGCTATTGGTATGCAATTAGTTTAAGTGCATTAGTATGTTCAAATATTGATGTATTTAAATATTTAGAAGGCGTAAAAGATTTAGAATATTTATATGTAGCTCAATGGGGAGATACGATAGGAGATGAATCAACAATAATTGACTTAAGAAATACTAGTTTAATAACAGCTTCCATTGGAGGAGTTCGTGCCAATATTTATTTTCCCAATAGTGTTACATATATTGCAATGCAAGATGGTGGAGTACCAATTATTGAAGAAGATTCAAGCAATTTAAATAATATTAGTGTAATCTATCCACATAGAGATATGAGTTTGAAGACAGATTTCTTTAATAGTTTAAAAAATGCACCAAATTTAAATAATTTGTCACTTGCACGACTTATATATCTTAAAGTTTCAAGCTTATCAGATTATTTAAAAGATGAATTACCAAGCGTTACTTCTTTAGTTCTAACTGGTACTACTGATGGTAGTCAGAGTATATTGAAAGATTTACAAGGAATAGAATTATTTATAAATTTAAAAAAGCTTGAAATGGATCATACAAGTAAAATACTAGATATAAGTGCAATAAAAAATTGTCCAACATTAAATACTGTTAATTTGACATATTGTAATATACAATCGCTATCTGGAATTGAAGGATTAATTAATCTACGAAGTTTAACAATAAATAATAATAATGTCACTAGCCTTAAACCATTAGAAAATTTAAAGAATTTAACTTCAATAAATCTAGAAAACAACGCAATATCAGACACATCATCTTATATAGATACAGATGGAAGTACAAAAATTTATAGAAATTTAGATATATTAGCTGGCTTGCATACAAGTAATGGCGGAAAATTAACAAATTTATACTTATCTGGAAATGATAATATTATAGATTATTTACCAGTATCTAGCTTAAATTGGTCAAATAAGTCAGGTTTTTAAAATATAAGTAATAGGAGTAAAAAATGAGTGATAATAAAAAAGTAGTAATAGGTGTATTTATTACAATTTTATTAATTATATTAATAGCACTTGTAATAAATAGAAGAAATAATTCAAATAATAATGAAGAAGAAAATATAAATACAGAGATAAGCTATAATAATGAAACAGGAGAATATTACATAGAAGATAAAAATGGAAAAATTTTGCATTCAGCATATAATGAAGATGATTTATATATTTATCAAATAGACCCAGATTATGATGCAAAAAATCCAGATAGTATAACTGAGAATAATTAATTTTATAATTAAAGTTATTATATTAAAAATTTAAATAAAAGACTACTGAAAATATGTCAGTAGTCTTATTTACTATAGATTAAATAAAAAACAATAAAAAAGTCTTTAATTACTATAATTAAAAATATTAAAAAAAATTAAAAACAATTGATATATCTAAA
>CALXPP010000002.1 GCA_944390345.1 uncultured Clostridia bacterium | reverse complement strand
TGCCTAAAATACAAATAGTTGAAGATGAAAAAACAATTAAGAAGTATGGTGGAACTAAAATGTTTTTTGCACCACCAATTTATTATGATGAATTGATGAAAAAAGTACCAAAAGGAAAACTTATTACAGTAGGACAAATGAGAGATTATTTTGCGAAACAAAATAATGCAGATTTTACTGATCCTATGACAGCAGGAATATTTGTTAATATTGTTGCTTGGGCAAGTTATCAAAGAAATACAGATATTACACCATATTGGAGAACTTTAAAATCAGATGGAGAATTGAATATTAAATATCCAGAGGCGATTGAATTGCAAAAAAGATTACTTGAAGAAGAAGGGCATACTATAATCACAAAAGGAACAAAGAATATAAAATACTATGTTAAAGACTTTGAAAAAGATTTAGTAGAATTATAGTAATTTGAAAGTGAGATATAAAATGGAAAATATAAAGAGAGAAGAACTAGAAAAATTAGTTGGAATTGATAAAGTTAATACTTTTTATAATATTGTGAATGAAATAACAAAACTTTATGATATGGAACAAGTATGGAATAATGGTGGAAAAAAATGGACTTATGAATATAAATTTAGAAAAAGTGGAAAAACTTTATGTGCTTTTTATTTTAAAGATAATACATTGGGATTTATGATTATCTTTGGTAAAGATGAGAGAAGTAAATTGGAAGAAATAAGAAACGAACTTTCATCTGATGTACTAGAAACCTATGATAATGCACAAACATATCACGATGGAAAATGGGTTATGTTTGATATAACTGATAACTCAATATTTGAGGATTTAAAAAAATTACTTTTAATTAAAAGAAAACCTAATAGAAAGTAATATATGTTATGTGAATAATAGTAATTTATATGGGGGATTGTTTATGGCTGCTTTAACAGTTATTCCTTTAATGGGAATATTAGGGGTTTTATTTATAGGATTTAATGTAATAATTATTACATTACTAATATTAACAATAGTATTTGGAGTAATAAGATTAGTAAAAAAGAAATTCACAAAAACATTTATTGTATTGCTAATTCTAACAATTATTCTTGCATTTATAGATTATAAAATTATAAATAATTTTGTGAATTATGATGAAATACAAAGACAAGAACAGATAAAAGAAGAAGGAGAAGAACTAATCGCTATAAAAGATTATGATTATAATAAAGTAGAGCAATACTTAAATAATGGTTGGAATCCTAACGAAACTACAAAAGCTATATATTATGCAATAAAATATAATCCAGATGAAAACAAAGAAAAAGATGAATGGAGTATATTAGAATTGTTATTAAAAAATGGGGCAAATCCAGATGTGCAAATTTATGAAGAACCACAAGGAGTAAATACACCACTTACTTATACTACAGAATGTGGATATTATGGTGCAACTAAATTATTGCTTGAAAATGGTGCTGATCCAAATTATCAAGAATCAGATATGAATAAAAACGGCTTACTTGCTTTAAGATTTTATAATAACGATAAGGCAGCAGAAACATTACAGTTATTATTAGACTATAGAACAGATTTAGATTTAAGAACAAATGTAGGATATGGAGTAGATGAATCAGGCAGAGAAAAACTAAAAAATTTTGAGAATGATTATAGTAAAGTAAAAGATAATGTGCCAGATTATGATGATATAGTAAAAATAATAAATAATTTGAACCTTTAATACAAATTACAATTCGTAGTAGGTTAGAATATGAAAAAATGTATAACTATGTTAGATTATAAAAATATATCACATGCTAATGAAGATAGTAATTTTGAACATTTAGATTCTTTAGCAAGAATAAATTACAATTTTCACAAACTTTATGTAAATAATAAAAAACGCTATGACATTTTATAAAAAAATATGACTTTTGAAAAAATTTTCCAAAAGTCATATTTTTTTATATTTAAAATTACAATAAACAGGTTAATTAAATATTTCATAAAAATTTTTAAATGTATAACCCCTATCTTTAAAATACTTTATTATATCTGGCAAAGCTTCTACTGTATAAGACTTATCTCCTGCATCATGCATCAATAAGACAATACTTTGATTTTTTCCTATAGATGATATCATCTTATCTATTAAAGCTTGTTTGTCTTTTATTCCTTCTGCATCACCAGTTAAAGCATTCCAGTTTGTAGTAGCTATTCCTTTTGAAATTAAATCAGCCTTGGCTTTTGATTTTAAATCATTATACGGTCCTCCACTAGAACCTCCTGGAAATCTAAATAGTCTAGTAAAATAATTAGAATTATTTAGAGCATTTTGAACTGCTTGTTGACATTTACTATATTCTTCATATACACTCTCCACACTTGCATAAATTTGTGAATACTTATGTGAGTATCCATGGTTAGCTATAAAATGCCCTTCTTCAAATTCTCTTTGTACTATTGATGGATTTAATTCAACTCTACTTCCTAATACAAAAAAGGTAGCTGGAACATTTTCTTGTTTTAAAATATCTAAAATCTGTGGAGTAATTTCTTTTGATGGCCCATCATCAAAAGTTAAATATATTTGCTTTTCATTTGAATAATAAATTTGCTTTATCTCTTCTTGGGCATTTGGATTTTCTCCTGGTACGAATCCTTTTTGAATATTTTCAAAAGAATGTATTGGAATTTGCATATGATTTCCTTCATATTTCTCTGCTTTTTTATCTTCATTTTTTGCAGGAAGTGCACTTTCAATAGTATTGCTTTCCATATTTTGCTCAGTAGATGATTGCTCTTGTACATTTTTATCTTGAACCGTAGTTTGCTTTTCTGCTTCTTGTTGTATTTGCTGTGTTTCCTTGGCTACTTGTTCTGTAGTTTCTTTAGGCATTTCTGTTTTGGCACTACTATCTTTATTCATACCTTTATATGTTAATAAAAAACTTCCTACTAAAATAAAAAGACATATTAATGCAGAGGAAATAAAAACTATTATTTTCTTAACATTTATTTTTCTAGAATAAGCTCTCTCAAAATTATTAAATTCTTCATTGTTTTTTTCTTCATTTTCATCGACATTATATAACATTTTTCTTCTCCCGAAGATATTATACCCTATTTTTCCACATCTTTTCAATAGTTTTAATATTTTCTTTAATTATCTATACTTTTTATACTTAAATTTTCAAATATTTACACATAAAAAATACATCTTCTTAAGTTAATTCTCATAACTTTTGAAGATGTATTTGAATTTTTTATATTTTACTCATCTTTTGTGCTATTTATTTTAAGCAGTTTCATAATTTCTACAATAACAATTGGTGCTAAAACTAAAGCAATTGTTTCTGCTAATTTATCCATTGGTAATACAATTATACTAAATATACTTCTTAATGCTGGTATTAATAATACAGCAAACATTAATACTGCAGATACTAAAATTGCTAATAATAAGTATTTATTATTAAATGGATTTGATTTAAATAATGATTTCTTACTATTTCTTACATTAAATACATGAACTAATTCTGAAAATGCTAAAACAGCAAAAGCCATTGTTTGTGCAGTTTCTATCTTAGTTTCCTCTAAAGTTAATCCATCTACTGCTTCTGTAGTAGTTAATCCTAATATGAAAGCTGTTAATGTAAGTAATCCTATCATAACACCTTGATATACCACTCTAAAAGTTATACCTTTTGTAAATACTCCTTTAGAATTTTTCTTTGGCTTTCTATTCATAACATCTTTTTCTGCTGGATCATAAGCTAATGCTAAAGCAGGAAGTGAATCTGTAACTAAATTTACCCATAAAATTTGAATTGGTAATAATGGTTCTAAAGCATTTATATATTCTTGTGGTATTCCAAATGTGCTTGCTAGCCAAGGTGTAATTAATATTGCAATAAATAGCACTACAATTTCACCAACATTACTTGATAGTAAAAATGAAATAGATTTTAAAATATTATCATAAATTCTTCTACCTTCTTCTACAGCTGAAACTACTGTTGCAAAGTTATCATCTGTTAAAATAACATCTGCTGCTTCTTTTGCTACATCAGTTCCAACCACACCCATTGCACAACCAATATCTGATTTTTTAAGTGCTGGTGCATCATTTACTCCATCACCAGTCATAGCAACAATTTCGCCATTTGCTTGCCAAGCTCTTACTATACGAACTTTATGCTCTGGAGATACTCTTGCATATACAGAAATATTACGAACTCTTTTTTCTAAATCTTCATCAGACATAGCTTCTAGCTCAGTTCCTGTAACTGCTTCATCTCCTTCTTTTAATATTCCTAATTCTTTCGCTATAGCCATAGCAGTAATTTTATGATCTCCTGTAATCATTACTGGTTTAATTCCAGCAGAAACACATTTTTTTACAGCATCTTTTACTTCTTCTCTTGGTGGATCTATCATTCCAACCATACCTACATAAATCAAATCTGATTCTAGATTTTTCATATCATTTTCTGTTAAAGGATGATTAAATTCCTTGTATGCCATAGCTAAAACTCTTAAAGCATTTTCTGCCATTTGCTTATTATTTTCTTGAATTTCTGGTATATAATTTTGTAAATCTTTACGAATTTCTCCATTTTTTGAATAAGCACTACAACATTTTAAAAGTTCATCTAAGCCACCTTTTGTATATACAACAAATTTTTCTCCAACTTTATGAACTGTTGTCATTAATTTTCTATCTGAATCAAATGGAATCTCTGCTACTCTAGGATATTCTTTATAAATATCTTTTGTAAAGTTTAACTTGAATCCCATATCAACTAAAGCTGTTTCTGTTGGATCTCCTGTTAGAGTTCCATCATTTGCTATTTTAGTATCATTACAAAGCATACTAGCTTCAACTACAGCTTCTGTTTCAACACTTAATGTTTCTCCTTTTTCAACATCTGATAATTTACCATTTGTGAAAATTTTCTTTACTGTCATCTTATTTTGTGTTAAAGTTCCTGTTTTGTCTGAGCAAATTACGCTTGCACTTCCTAAAGTTTCAACAGCAGGTAATTTTTTTACAATAGCATTTCTTTTTACCATTCTTTGAACACCAATAGCTAAAACTATTGTTGAAATTGCTGCTAAACCTTCTGGAATAGCTGCAACTGCTAAAGATACAGCTGTCATAAACATATGAATAGGCTCTTTTCCATATAAAGTTCCTACTACAAAAATTATTGCACATATTACTAATGCTACGATTCCTAAAGTTTTTCCTAAATTGTTTAATTTTATTTGAAGTGGTGTTGCTTCATCTTCTGTTTCATTAATCATTTCAGCTATTTTACCAACTTCTGTTTCCATACCAGTTTCTACAACAATACCTTTTCCTCTACCATAAGTTATTAAGCTAGAAGAAAATAATAGATTTTTTCTATCACCTAAAGGAGCATCACCTTCTATTATGTCTGCCTTTTTCTCTACAGGTACAGATTCTCCTGTTAAAGCTGCTTCTTGAGATTTTAAATTTACAGCTTCTACAATTCTTAAATCTGCTGGTATAAAATCTCCGGTTTCTAAAATTACAATATCACCTGGAACTAATTCTCTAGATTGAACTACTTCCAATTTTCCATTTCTCATAACTTTTGCAACATGGCTACTCATTTTTTGCAAAGCTTCCAAAGATTTTTCTGCCTTATTTTCTTGGGCTACGCCAATAATTGCATTAACTACAACTACTATCATAATTATTATGGTGTCTGTAATTCCTTCTCCCTTTTTAACACCTATAATTCCAGAAACAATCGCAGCTATAATTAAAACTATTATCATAAAATCTTTAAATTGCTCTAAAAATTTTTGAAATAAGTTCTTCTTCTTTTTGGCTTTTAATTCATTATAGCCATACTGTGATTGTCTTTTAGACACTTCTTCTTGCTTTAACCCAGAATCTAAATCTGTGTCTAATTTTCTTTTGACTTCGTCAACACTTAAGTTAAACCAATTTTGATTCATCTTTTATCCTCCTATTTTTAATTTGATAATGCTTAAAGCATTATTTTTTTGTATATTCTAGAATTGTCTGCCTTGCTTCTTCAAAGCTGGTTTTATAAGTACAAACAATATCAAAGACATTATTAAATGCTTCTAAGCTTTCTAAAATTTTAGCTTCTAAAAATCCAACTGAAATTGTATTATTTAAATTTTCTTTTGGTACCATTTTTATATCAGCTAATCCATCACCATACAAAATAATATATTTTCTTCCTAATAGTTTATTTTGTATATTTTTTGGTAATTTTACTATATTTTTATTTAAAGAATGTATTGTTTCGTTTTTTATTGTCTTCATTTTTCCATTCTCAAATTCTATAAAATTACTTATAATCACAATATTACTAAAGTAGCAATTATTTTTTTCTAAAAATCCTTTTATAATATTTCCTATACCTGCTGAAACAATAATAAGAGGAATATTATTTTTATGCAAATATTCTATATATTCTTTTGCTCCCTCTCTGAACTTTAATAAATTTTTTTCTACAACTGTATTTATTGCTTGTTCAGTTATACCATATTCATAAAATAAATTTATATGTGTTTTAAACCATTCATTCATATATTTACTTTTTATATTATCTTCAATTGTTGTATCTATTTCTATTGGTCTATATTTATTGTGTAACTCTTGTCTTTTTTTTTGCATACTCTTCTGGCAAAACTCCTGCCTTTGATATGCTTCCCCAAGTACTTTCAGAATCACCTGCTGTAATAGTTCTATCAAAATCTGCAACAACAAAATAATTATTATTATCTAATTTTATTTCTTTTAATTTTTCTGGCTTATTAATATAGTTCATTTTTTGCTCCTTTTATTGTTATATTAATTATATTTTTGCAAACAAAAAAGACTTCTAAAGAATTCTTTCTTTAAAAGTCTCACTACTCTTACGAGCTTACTAACCAGATTTAAAATCGAGATTGTTGACTAGTAAATTTATAAGCTACTCCCTTTTAATATATTAAGTATTATACTAAAAAGTTTTTTTGTTTTCAAGTGTTTTTTATAGTTATTTTAATAATATCTGTTTGTTTATTTGATCATAAATAAATACTTAATATTTACAAAATACTTATTTGGTGGAGATGCGGAGAGTCGAACTCCGGTCCAATAATTCTTCCACATAAACTTCTCCGAGTGCAGTTTGTTCTTTAAATTCCCTCTTCTAACATAAACAAACATATTTTAGAAAAAGTAGCTCTTGTAAATACCTACAAATTGCAAGAGCAACAATTTGCTTTGTTTCCTACTAATTTGACGCCCTATTTCTAGCCGTAGGTTCTAGAAAAGGACGACGCCGCAACTTAGGCAGCGTAAGCTAATTCTTCGTTATTAGCGTTTATTATTAATTGCACCTTTTTAAGTGGCCTGGTGCGTCCACTACTCGCTATTTATACTTCTAAATTACTGTCGAAACCAAATACATCCCCATATACATTTAATATTATAGCACGAAAATAGTATTTGTACAACATAAAATTATTTAAAAATTATAAAAAGAGAAAAGACTGCTAAATTCTTTTAACTTACTAACAGCCTTTTTTCTTTCGAAACTAGTTTTTTATTTAAAATTCTCTGTAGAAACTTTTGTATACCCTAGTTCTTCTGGAGATAGTACATCTTCATCTACAACTACATCTTTTTCTATTTTTATTTCTTGTGTGCTTCCATTGCTAATTTCTTTTTCTACTAAATAGTTCTCCTTATTTACTAATAATTTAATTCCACTATTTTTTATTTCTAGAGCAAGGTATTCTTTTTGATTTTTATCCTTTTCGGTCCTCAACTTTACATTATCAGCTAATACTATTTTAATTATATTTCCTAATGAATTTACATATTGCTCATCTATTGCAATATGTTGTATCAAGTTTGTTTCTACATTTGAAATATTTACTCCATTGTTTTCAAGTTCCATATATTGCTTCTTAGCAAAATTTACTAAATACTGTTTATCATTTACAAATATCATTCCTACATCTCCAGACAAATGTACAGTTTTTACTTTATTATCTTTATAATAAACAATTCTATTTACTTTTCCATCATATAAATAAGTTGCTTTATAGTTATCTCCTATATCTATTGAAGTATTTGATTTAAATATTTTTTGAGTAACTATACTTGTATATAAAAGATTAAAAATAAAACTTATTACTATAATAATTATTACCAACAAGATAGCTAATTTTAATTTTTTATATTTTGTTTTTATTGTTTTTAACTCTTCTTCTTTATTTTTCACTTCTTTATTTTCCATAAAATCCCACCTCTCTATTAGTAAAAAATTTTTAATTATTTATTAATGTATAGTTTGTTAAATCCGGCTTTGTTACATCATACCAGCTTACAGAATTTGTTAATACTCTGTATTCTTTTGTTCCAAATGAAGTTCTAGTTTCTACTTTATCGGCCCAAAAAGTATCTTTGTCAAAATAAATTCTTTCTCCATTTAGCATATTTTTAATTACATAATATTCTTTAGTTCTAAAACCTTCTTCTTGAATTGTTACATCTTTATTTAATATAAATTTTAAAATTTCTATATTGCTAATCTTATTATCTTTAATTAGTTTTTCCATTCCATCTACTACTAAAATAGGTATATATATATCATTATTTTCGTTTATATCCTCATCTAATATATAATATGTTTTATTTTCATTATTTATATAGTAATGCTGTGAACTTTCCCAATATTCTAATACTTCTTCTCCTCTTACTTTCTTCATCTTATCAACACCATAGTAAGTAGTTGTATGAATATCATCTCTTTCTATTGATTCATCATATTCTTCAATTCTAAAATTGCCAGAAACATCATAATTAATATTTTTTATTAAAGCATTTTTTACTACATAAAATCTAAAACCTATTATACTTATAATAGTAATAATTATTGCTAATATAACAATTATTAAAAATGTTTTTAACGCAATAATTTTTCTTTTGTATTTTTTTATTGTTTGTATAATTTCTGTATTTTTTACTGCTTCTTTTTGAATATCAAAATTCATTTCATCATATACTTTTTTGCATTCATCACAACTTTTTAAATGTTCTTCAACATATAACTTTGTTTCCTCTGAAAGCACATTATCTATATATGCTGGTAATAAATCTTGAACAATTTTACAATCTTTTTTCATTTTCTTTCCCCTCCTTTACTTTTTGTTTTCCTCTATAAAAATTAACTCTAGCCCATCTCTCTGTTTTACCTAATACTTGCCCAATTTCTTTAAAAGACATATCACTATTCAATCTTAAAAAGATAACTCTTTTTATATCTTCATCTAATTTTTCAATTTCTTTTGATAAATTTTCTGTTTCTTCTTTTTCAATATAATCTTCTTCTAAGTTTGAATCTGATTGTATATTATTAAAATCTAACTCTACTTTTTTTCTTCTTTTATTTTTTCTCAACTCATCAAAGTATAAATTTTTTGCTATTTCGCAAAGCCATACAGAGATTTTAGCCTTTCCTTTGAATGTATCTATCTTTTTTATCATTTTATAAAAAGTTTCTTGTGTCAATTCTTCTGATAAATCTGCATTATTTGTTAAGCACATTAGATATTTATATACAATTCTATAATGTTCTTTATACACTTCTTCTATATCGTACATAATTTGCTCCTTTTATATTAGACGATTTACCAATTAATTTGTTACAAAAAAAGACTGCAAATTTTATTGCAGTCTAATTATTTATTGATGCCATTCTCCGACAACTGTTGTATAATATTGTGAAAGTTCTGGATAATTAATTTCTTCATCTGTTACATCTCTTATTTCAATATCATATGTCATTGTAGTTAAATTAGTCTTATCAATGTACACAAATGGTAAATATGTATCTTTTTCTATACAATAAATTTCTTCAAACTGACCTAAATAATTATATATCAACACATAATATTCTTTCCCTTCATATTCTACAGTTTTTATTATTGTAGGTGAACCATTTGCAACACTAATTAAAAAATATTTAACTTTATTTAATATATTTTTTTCATCTTTGTAATGTTCATTAAATTTATAATCAAGAAAATTAAAAATATTTCCACTAAAAAAATTTCCTATAGTCATATTCGCCTGCTTTTTTTCATTATCTAATATCGTTACCTCTGTATTATTCTTTAAATCTTGAAATGTTTCATCAAGATACATATTATTATCGATTTTTCTTTGCAGTTTTAGATAATTTTCATTTTTTAAATATTTCACTTCACTATTTATATTATTTTGCTTATCTGCTGTTGTAATCGTAGCAACAAACTCCTTATCTTTATTTGCATATACTTTATCACTAATATTTTTTGCATAATAGTAGAAAAATAATTTATAAGAAATAAATAGTACCAAACTTACTATTATTACAAATAAAATGGACTTTCCTATTTTTTTCATTTGTTACAC
This sequence comes from uncultured Clostridia bacterium, assembly GCA_944390345.1. Taxonomy (GTDB): domain Bacteria; phylum Bacillota; class Clostridia; order TANB77; family CAG-508; genus Scatovivens. The sequence continues at coordinate 96,447 of CALXPP010000002.1, read as the reverse complement.
CTCTTCTATATATTTTTTTAAATCATTTAAACTAATATTTGTACTATTTTCAAAGTCAACTTTATTTACAATAAAGTTCTCTCTGTTTTCGTCATATACTATCTGATATTGATTTTCTACTTTTTCTGTATAAAAAGTCTTTTTATTTGTTGCCGTATATACTATATTTTCTAAATCATTTATACACGCAAATAATATTGCATTATTACTTGTTAAAATTCCTTCTACTGGATAATATTCGTACTCAATTACTAAATTTTTATTTTCTACTTTTACTGATTTTAATATTTGTTTAAATTCTAATTCTTTAACTAAATTAGTTATTTTTTCTTGTTCTTCTAAATTTATGTTTGTATAATTTGAAGCTGTTTTTATATTATTTCTATTAAGTACTGTTACTTTTTGCACATAACTAACATATCCTTGTTTTTTATAGTTTACATCATATCTTATTAAAAAACTTCCAGCATTAGAAGAAGATGTATCAGCATATATTTTTGTATTATCATTTTCTTTAAAGCCAACTGTTCCGCCTCCAACATTCATACCTCCAAACTTATAATAATTTCTATATACACTATTTATCTTATACTTTTCCTCTGTTTGAAGATAAGCTCCTGTTTCTCCTAATGCACTATCTAAATAAACAGTTTCCATATCAGAATAATCTCTATTTAAAAAATCCTCATCTTTATAAGTTTTTGTTTCTCCTTTATATTCCCAAGAATATTCAATTGGTAATAACTCTATCTTTTTTCCATTTTCTCCATAAAAATATAGCTTTGGTGGATTTTCTTGTTCTATTTGAAAATCTCTTTTAGATTTATAAATTCCTAAAATTGCAGCAATAATCAATATAACAATTAAAAAGATTACTGTTTTTGTTTTCATTATTGGCTTTTTTGTTACCATATTTCTCTTTTTCATAACTTTATCCCCTATTTGTACATTTTATATACTATTTTCATATATTATTTTACTTTAGTATATCTACTCTTCACTTCCTTTTCTAGGAACTGATAAAGTAATTTTTCCATCTTTTATATCTATTCCAACTGCTTCATTCCCAGATAATATTAATACTATAGTTTTAATAAAATCTTTTGTATAAGTTGTAGAGTTTAAAATTTTTAAGTAACATCTTTCATCATCTTCATCAAAAGTAATATCTACATCTTTTATACCCTTTTTTAGAAAATAATTTACAGTTTCAACGACTACATATATTAAAGTATCAATTCCGGTAGAAAAAATTATTTTTTCCATTTCTTCTACATCAATATCATACTTTAGGGTAATTCCTTCTGAATTTTTCTTGTTTTTTAATAAAATATTTATAGCATTTATTAATTCTCCAGCAGTTGCTACCTCTATGCTTTCAAAATTTATAGTTTCAAATAATTCTGAAAGTTTATTGTTAGATCTATTTATTACACCATTTTCTTCTTTAAATAAGTTTGATTCTTTTTCTATTGTTTTATTTGCAATGCTTATGGCTAATAATTGGTCTTTGGCTTCATTAACTAAGCCTACTATCAAATCTCCTAAAAATTGCTTTTTATAATTTAATAAATCTATTTTTATCTCTTGTTTTTGGTTTAATTTCATTAATTTTATAGTTTTAATTGCAGATAAAGTAAGTAATAATAATTCATCAATTTCTTTTGTTTTATCGTAATAACCTTGAATATCTAAATTTGTAAGCATCTCTATAGGTGGCTTTTTCTCAGCAAATCCTGTTTGCAAAATAATTAGAGTTTTATTGTTCACTTCCCTTAATTTTTTTACAAACTCTTCTCCTGTCATTTGTGGCATAAAATAGTCTAGTAAAACTATATCTACTCTTGACTTTTTACAAACTTCTAAAGCTTCTACTGGATTTGAAAATGTTGTAATTTTCATACCATTATCTTCTAGATACATTTTTGTCATTTCTAAATAATTCTCATCATCATCTACAAGTGCAATATTAATATTTGCAGCTTCATTCTCAATACTCATTATTTTTTATCCTCCTTTTTCATTGGTATTTTTATAATAAATTTTGTTCCTTTTCCAATTTCTGTTTTAAAATCAATTGAACCTTCATATACACCTTTTATAACAGTTGCAGCTAAGTATAAACCTAAACCTGTTCCTTTTGAACCTTTTGTAGTCATTATATTGTTAAATATATATGGTTGTACTTTTTCTGGAATACCTCCAGCTTCGTCTATAATTTCAATTAAACAAGTGTCTGGATTTTCCATTTTAGCAAATAGAGTTACATTTCCTTTTTTTCCATTTGAACTATATGCTTGTATTCCATTCACTACTAAATTTGTTAATACTTGTCCAAGTTTTGTTCTTTCTCCATATATTGAAATTTCTTCTTTTATATCAACAGTAAATGTACATCCTGATTTTTTTAGCTCATTTTGCACTATAATATTCAAATCACTTGCCATCACATTTAAGCTAAAGTTTTCTTTTTCATTGCTTCCCATATTTCTAACTTGGTTTCTCATACTTGTTACTATGCTTATAATTCTATCAGTTGATATTTGCATATTTTTTAATATGGCTTGTTCTCTTTCATCAGTAGTCTTTTTTGAAAACATTGTTATTGCTGTATTAATAGCAGATATTGGAGTATTTATATCATGTGCCATTCCACCAGCCATCTCTCCTAAAACAGATAACTGTTCTTGTTTAAGCATTATGTCTTGCTGTTTGGCTAATTTCATTTGAATATGATTATAATTAAAAGCAATATCTCCCATTTCATCATTTGATAATATTGGTAAATAATTTTCTTTAGATAAATCTTCTTTTTTTAGTATTTCCTCCATATTGTTTGTTATTCTTTTGGCATTAGCAGAATTTGTTTTTGACCATATATATATAATTACTGTATAAGCAAAAAACATTATTAAAATACAACTTATATAAAATCTCATTGATGCTTCATCTGCAACAGAAAATTTATAACCTATATACCATGGTAAACCATTATTATCATAAATTCTCTTACAATATAGATGCTCATCTATACCAAATGCTTCGTAAAGCATTCCATCTATTTCTGTGAAATCTAATATAGTATCTTGATTCTGCTCTTTTCTGCCAAAGAAATAATCTCTATATTTTATGGTAAAATCACTTATAGTAGTATTAAAGCTTGTTGTATAAGTATTGTTATCTGGATCTATTACAAAACCTGAATCTCCTGTTTGCAAAATTGGTATTGTATTTAATTTTGCAAGTAAAGAATCTTTTGTAATTTCTCCTTCTTTAAAATCAATATTATTCATATACAATTTATAATAATTTGCAAGTGATTCTGATTTCACTTGAATAGTTTTTGCATAAGCAAGTACTGCAAATAAAATTAGTAGAGAAAAAATAAGTGGTAGTAATTGTAACATCAAAGTTTTAGAATTTTCCATCCTATGACCTATTTTTTCAAATTTTTTAGTTTGTATATAAGTCAACTTCAAAATTTTCTGCATATAATTTTGAGTTATTACTAAAATAGCTACTGTAAGTAATAGCCAAAAAGCTAAAATAATTGTGCCTATTCTTATTAAAGAAAATACCATCTTGTCAAAGTTTTCAATAGTGCTTTTTCCAAAAACCGCTAAAAAAGTTATTGCAAAAAATCCAATTAAAACTGCTAATCCCCATTGAATTATTAGAAATTTATATGGTATATCTAGACAATCATTTCTAACTCTTAAAATAATTTTATAATCAATTTCTTTTCTATGAAAATATTCTTCTATATATTTGTTTATATTTTTGGATAATAATTTTAAGGTAAGCATTTGTATTGCTACTACTAAAATAAATGCTACTATAAATACTTGTAGAAAACTAAAACCTATTGCCTCTTTTTGAAAATCTAAATTCATTGAATAATCTGGCATATTAAGTAGTCTTGGTATTAAAAAATATATGAATATAAAAGCAATAATATCTAGCAATATTATTGAAAAATTAAATTTTGACTTTGAAATTGCAGACATAACTTTTTTACTGCTTTTTATCTTTTGCTCTTCCACCACTTTTTTCCTTTCCAGTTTTCTTTTGTTTTTACATTATTATAATCATAAAAATTATATATTTTAATTATTTTTTTTTCAATATTTTTTTATAAAATGTTATTAATATTTAATAAAAGTTCATACTAAACAGCATGAACTTTTTTCTACTATTTCATCATTTCTTTCATTTTAGCTAAGGTATTTAAAGCATCTATTGGTGTTAGCTCGTTTAAGTTAACCTTATCTAGTTCTGTTGCAATATTTGCCAAAGTCATATTGTAAAAATCAAATTGACCTTCTACTTGCTTTTTGTCTTCTTTTTCTTCTTTTATCTTAACTCCACCTTTTTCCAAAGATTGTAATATTTTATTTGCTCTTGTTACCACTGTTTTTGGAACACCTGCTAGCTTTGCAACATGAATACCATAGCTTTCATCTGTTCCACCTTCTACTATTTTTCTTAAGAAAATAATATCTTCACCTTTTTCTTTTACTGCCACTGAATAATTTTTTATTCCATCTATTTTATTTTCTAAATCAATTAGTTCATGGTAATGCGTTGCAAATAGTGTTTTACATCCAACTTTTTCTTTGCTTGCAATATATTCTGCAACAGCCCAAGCAATAGATAATCCATCGTAAGTAGAAGTTCCACGACCTATTTCATCTAATATAACTAAACTATTTGGTGTTGCTTCTTTTAATATATTTGCCACTTCAGACATTTCTACCATAAAGGTACTTTGCCCGCTGCTCAAATCATCTGATGCTCCAACTCTAGTAAATATTTTATCCACTACTCCTATTTTTGCAGATTCTGCTGGCACAAAGCTACCTATTTGTGCCATTAAAGTAATTAAAGCTACTTGTCTCATATATGTAGATTTTCCAGCCATATTTGGTCCTGTTATAATTGCTACTCTATTTTCTTCTTTATCTAAGTTTGTATCGTTTTGCACAAAACTTCCACTATCTATCATCTGCTCTATAACAGGATGTCTCCCTGCTTTTATTTCTATTTTTCCCGATTCATCTACTACTGGACAAACATAATTATTATCTTCTGCTACTACTGCCAAACTATTTAAAACATCAACATTTGCTACTACATTTGCTGATTTTTGCAGTCTCTCTATGTTTTTTCCTATTTCATCTCTTATTTTTACAAATTCATTATATTCTAAAGCAACAACTTTTTCTTCTGCTCCTAAAATCTTTCCTTCAATTTGCTTTAATTCTTCTGTTACAAATCTTTCGCCACCTGTTAATGTTTGTTTTCTAATATATCTATCTTCTGGAACTTGGTTTAAAAAAGATTTCGTAACTTCTATATAATATCCAAAAACTCTCGTATATCCTACTTTTAAATTTTTTATTCCTGTAAGCTCTTTTTCTCTAGATTCTAATTCTATAATCCATTTCTTACCATCTGTAGAAGCATTTCTGTATTCATCAATTTCTTTAGAATAACCTTTTTTTATAATTCCACCTTCTTTTACACTTATTGGTGGGTCTTCTACAATCGCCTCATCTATTAATTTATAAATATCTTTTAATTCATCTAAATTAGAATAATGCTTTTGTAGTAATTTAGATTTTGTAGAACTTAAAAGTTCTTTAAGCTCTGGTAAATTAGAAAGTGAATTTTTTAAAGATATTAAATCTCTGGCATTAGCATTACCATAAGATATTTTTCCTGCTAAACGCTCTATATCATATACCTTCTTTAAATTTTCTATTATGTCTCCTCTTAGCATTATATTATCTTTAAATTCTCTTACAGCTTCTAATCTTTCATTTATTTCTTTTACTTCTAATAGAGGGTCGTTTATCCACCTTCTTAAAAGTCTTCCTCCCATTGATGTTGAAGTTTTGTCTAATACCCAAATTAGAGTTCCTCTTTTTGATTTATCTCTCATTCTTTCTGTAAGTTCTAGGCTTCTTCTAGCATTTATATCTAATGCCATATATTTTTTTACTTCATATAGTTCAATTTTATTTATATGTTCTAGTTTTACTTTCTGAGTTTCTGAGAAATAATTTAATAAGCCATTTATAGCTTGCACAGATAGCTTTTCATCTTTCAAGTCCTCTTTCTTCTTACCGAAACTATCTTCTACATTGTATAATTTTAACAAAAGATTTTCATCCTCTGAAAACATTTCATTTTCTCTAATTGTTACAAAAGTATTATTTCTATCTTTCATAATATCAATCTCTTTAGTAGATAATCCCATTGTTTCATTTACAACAATTTCAGCTGGAACAAATCTTGCATACTCATCTAGTAATTTTTCAAAATTATTTTCTGGTAATTTTATCTGCGTAGCATAAAAATCTCCTGTACTTATATCGCAAATTGCTAAACCATAATATAAACCTTTTTTTACAATTCCCATTATATAGTTATTTTTCTTTTCTTCTAGCATATTTGTTTCAATTACAGTACCTGGAGTTACAACACGAATAACATCTCTTTTTACTATTCCTTTTGCTTTTTTAGGATCTTCTAATTGCTCTGCAATTGCAACTTTATAGCCTTTTGCAATTAATCTTGAAATATATATCTCTGCAGCATGAAAAGGGACACCACACATTGGTGCCTTTTCTTCTGTACCACAAGCTTTTCCTGTTAATGTGATTTCTAATTCTCTAGAAGCCGTGATAGCATCATCATAAAACATTTCATAGAAATCTCCTAATCTATAAAACAAGATGCAATCTTTATACTGAGCTTTGGTATTTAAATAATTTTGCATCATAGGTGATACTTCTGCCATTTATATTACTCCATTTCTTAATTCTATTTTTTTGTTTTATTTTCCTTGGTTTTATTTTTAACATTTTCTTTAGTATTTTTATCTGTGCTTATTTTATTTGCATTAACTTTGTTTGAAGGATTTAGAGTTTTTTTAGTTTTTGCTTTATTTTTTGCATCTTTTTTATGAAAATCTTTTGCTGCTTTTTGAATTTTGTTTTGATTTGGTTTTTTATATTCTTGATATCTTTTTAATTTATCTGGATTATTAGCTAAAGTAGATAATATTCTCCTATCTAATTCCTTTTCTGTTAGTTTAAGTTCTTCTGCAGCTTCTTTCATCGGCAAATTATCAAAAAGCATTTTATTTATTACTATTACTAATCTTAATTGTTTTAGATTTTCTTCATCTCCTGCTAAAACTTCTTCCATTCTTCTGATTAAATCATCTCTTCTTAGTCCGAATTGTTTTGCAGTTTTTCTTATAGTTAGCTCTGTATTTAATATTTTATTAATAAAAATCATCTCATTTTTATTTGCCATTTAGTTAACCTCTTTCATCGATTATTTCAGCTTCTAAATACCATTTATGTGCACTTAATATTTTTACTTTTACTATATCGCCAATTTTTTCATTTTCTGTAGGTTTAAATACTACTACTTTATTTGTATCAGTTCTAGCTGTGTACATTTTTTCGTTATTCTTACTAAAACCTTCAATTAATACTTTTTGCTCTGTACCTATATACTTTTCATTGTTTTCATCAACTCTAGCTTCGTATAATTCTTTTAACCTATCAAATCTTTTATGTTTTATATCTTCTGGAATTTGATCTTCTCTTTTTTCTGCAACAGTCCCACTTCTTATTGAGTAAATAAACATAAATATTTGCTCATAGTTTACCTTTCTAACTACATCTAAAGTATCTTCAAATTCTTCGTCTGTTTCTCCTGGAAATCCAACTATTATATCTGTTGAAAAAACAATGTTTGGTATTCTTTTTTTCATTTTTTCTACTAATTCCAAATATTGTTCTTTAGTATATTTTCTATTCATTTCTTTTAATACTTTTGTATTTCCAGATTGAAGTGGTAAATGAATTATTTTACATACTTTTTCGTTATTTGCAATAGCTTCTATAACATCATCTGTAAAATCTTTTGGATGAGGAGATATAAATCTTATTCTTTCTATTCCTTCAATTTTACAAACTTCATTTAATAAATCTGCAAAGTTTTTTATTCTATCATTTCCTTTATAAGAATTTACATTTTGTCCTAATAAAGTAATTTCCTTATAGCCTTCTTTAGCTAAGGTTTGCACCTCTTCTAAAATTTTTTCTGGACTTCTGCTTCTTTCTCTTCCTCTTACATAAGGAACTATACAGTAAGAACAAAAATTGTTACAACCATACATAATAGTAACAGATGCTTTAAATTTATCGTTTCTTTTTATTGGTAATCCCTCATAAATTTCTCCATCTATGTCTATTACATCTTTTACTTTTTCTTGTTTTATTAAAGCTTTATATACATATTCTGGTAAATTTTGCATTGTATGTGTTCCAAAAACAATGTCTACAAATGGATAGCTTTTTTTAATTTTATCTAACATTATTTTTTCTTGCATCATACAGCCACCTATTGCAAGTAGTATAGGTTTTGTTTCTTTTAATCTTTTTATTTCTCCTATTTTTCCAAATAGTCTTTCTTCTGCATTTTCTCTAACGCAACAAGTATTAAACAAAATAAAATCTGCTTCCTCCATATTTACAGTTTCTGTATATCCCATATTAGAAAGCATACCAGATATTTTTTCAGAATCATTTTCGTTTAATTGGCATCCCATTGTTAGTATATAATATTTTTTATATTTTCCTTCATTTTTTTCTTTAACTTTTTGCATAAATTCTTCTTGGGCTTTTTCCACTTTTATAGTCCTCCTAATTCCGTTATATTCTATAACAAAACAAGTGCTTTTGCAAGGGGATAAATTCATTATTTAGTAAAATGTTTTTAGCTATTTTTGTAAGTTGTGCTCAAAAACAGGTGGCTTTGGAGATAAACTCTGGGTACACTCCTCAAAGTTCATTATTTAAAAAAAAATAAAAATGAACTTTAAGTTTTTTCCCTAAAGTTCAAAAATAGCAAAAAATCAAATAGTGTAAACTATTTGATTTTTTATATTTATTTATCTGTAAGTTTCTTTTTTTCTATTTGATATACTATAAACATAATTAAAGTTCCTATACTTGCTGTAATAAGTTGAGTTAATCCCATTGCTTTTTGCAAATTAGCTACTAATTTATCTGGAAAAATATTAAAAAGATTTAATATCTCAAAACAACCAAAAATTACTAAAACTTTTGCTATAATTCCTACTACTCCTGCTAAAAAATAATTTTTATTTTTTTCTAGCATTATTAATTTATATGCATAAATTAATACAAAATTTCCTACCCATATTGCAGGTATCATATATACCATATAAACTGATGCAGATTTAAACACATATCCACTTAATATTGTAGATATACTTGGCATTGTAACTACACCTATTATTTTCTTCCAACCTTTTACATTAATTGCACAAAAGATTAATGCTGAATTTACAATAGAGCCTACTATAATTTGTGAATTTGTTGCTACAATACTTTGTGCTCCAAATATAGCATTTATTAATTGTGCTAAAAATGTTGGTACTAAAAAAGCAATTAATCCTATTATTACTGCTTGAATTAAATCTGCCTTTTTTGAAAAGTCATACATTGTTTTGTTTAATACACTCTCTTTTTCCATATTTACCTCCTTTAATTATTTCAATATAATTATTTGCTAATAATATATTTAAATAATTCTTTAAAAAAATTTATATAAACTTTTGTTTTTATGGATTGTATAGATAAATTATATTTATAAATTTTTTTCGTGTCAATATAATGCATTTTTATTTTTCTTTTTTCATATAATATATAAATATATTAAAAAGGAGTTTTTTATGTGTGGAATTGTTGGAATTGTAAACTATAATGAAAATATTTCTAACCAATATCCTATTCTTAGAAATATGACTCAAACCTTAAAAAAACGCGGTCCAGATGAAGAAGGCCTCTTCTTTTCAAAACATGTAAATTTAGGACATAGGCGTTTAAATGTGATTGATATTGAAAATGGAAAACAACCTATGAGTTTTACTTACAATGAAGTTACTTATACTATTGTTTATAATGGTCAAATTTATAATACAGCAGAGCTTAAAGAAGAACTTTTAAAAAAAAGATTCACTTTTAAAGGTCATTCTGATACAGAAATTTTACTTAAATCTTATTTATTATATGGAAAAGATATATGTAATCATCTGAATGGCATTTTTGCATTTGCTATTTACAATGATAAAACCCAAGAAGTCTTTATTGCAAGAGATCAGTTTGGTATAAAACCTCTATATTATTCAACTATTGAAAATAATTTTATTTTTGCTTCTGAAATAAAAGCTATTTTGGAGTATCCAAATGCTTCTGCCAAGTTAGATAAAATTGGTATATCTGAGCTTTTTGGTATTGGTCCTAGTCATACTCCTGGTTTTACCCCATTTAAAGATATTTTTGAATTAGAGCCTGCTCATTTTATTATAATTAATAAAGATGGTTTTACCAAAAAAGAATATTGGAAAATTCAAACCAAACCTCATACCGATAGTCTTGAAGAAACCTGTGAAAAAATACGCTTTCTAATTGAAGATTCTGTACAAAAACAGCTTGTTTCTGATGTACCTCTTTGTACTTTGCTATCTGGTGGTTTAGATTCAAGTATTATCACTGCAATTGCAAGTAAATATTACAAGGAAAAGTTCGGTACTAAATTGCATACCTTTTCTGTAGATTATAAAGATCAAGAAAAATATTTTGTAAAAAATGATTTTCAACCTAATACAGATAATTACTTTATTGATTTAATGGTAAAAGAATTTGATACTATTCATCATAAAATTGTTATAGATAGTCCAGAATTATTTGAAACATTAGAAGATGCTATGGTTGCAAGAGATTTTCCGGGAATGGCTGATGTAGATTCTTCTTATCTTTTATTTTTCAAAAATGTAAAAAAAGAAGCAACTGTAGCTTTATCTGGTGAATGTTCAGATGAAATCTTTGGTGGATACCCTTGGTATTTTCGAAAAGATAGCTTAGAAAGCAATACCTTTCCATGGTCTTTAGCTATAAATGAACGACAAAGACTTTTACATCCAGATATTTCAAAAGAAGTTAATTTAAAAAATTATATTGATATGAGGTATACTGATAGTATAAATAAAGTAGAATTTTTGCCAGAAGATACTGATGAAAATAGACTTTCTAGAAAATTAATTTATCTAACCTCTAATTGGTTTATGCAAACTCTTCTAGATAGAACTGATAGAACTTGTATGTATAATGGCTTTGAAGTAAGAGTTCCTTTTTGTGATATTAGAATTGTAGAATATGCATGGAATATTCCTTGGGAAATGAAAGCATATAAAGGAAGAGAAAAAGGTCTTTTAAGATATGCTATGGAAGGACTTTTACCAGAAGAAATTATTTATAGAAAAAAGAGTCCATATCCAAAAACACATAATCCATCTTATTTAAAAATAGTAAAAGAAAAATTAACACAAATTATGAAAGATGCTTCTAGTCCTATACATTCTCTATTAAATTCTTCTTATATAAATGAAATTTTAGAAACAGATGGCAAAGCTTTTACAAGACCTTGGTTTGGTCAGCTTATGACTGGTCCTCAGCTTATGGCATATCTAATACAAGTAAATATGTGGCTTGAGAGATATCATCCTAAAATAGAGCTTTAATTAGTTTAAAAATATAAATTTAATCCAAACACGAAAGGAAGCTGTAAAAGCTTCCTTTTCATGTTTAATAAAAAAAGTAATTTTGAATCATCAGCTTAAGCTCAATTAAGAGTTGCCAAGGAGTTGCCGGACACCACTGACCAGTTGGATCTTCTTTTTTGAGCCACATTACAGATTCAGCATAAGCTCTTGTATACAAATTCATAATCATATACTGTATTTCAACACTATTTTTTTCATTTACACATTTATGAACTTGTGCAATATAATCAAAATATTTAATAGTGTCACCATCAAAGCTTATTGTTTCATATATGGCTCTTATATTCTTCAGTTCTTCTGCCTCTTCTGGATCATAAAAATTTGTTAAATGTCCTATTGGGTCATATTTATGTCCTAGTGCGCCTAAAGCTGTTTTAATAAAATTTTTAAATTCTTTACAAAATTTTCCTGCTCGAAACTCTATATTTGGTCTTATACCATAGATAGCCTGCTCTCGTAAGATGCGACCAATGTACAAAATCGATATATCAACTAAATCAGATATTTCTTTTTCAAAGCTAATTTTTCTGTATTCATAATACAAGTATCCCCAAAAGCTCATTAAAGTTAACGAATATAACATTTCATCTTCCTCTAAACATCCTCCTGCTGTTATTATGCCTCTTTCGCACAATATTCTTATTCTTCCATTATGTTCTTCTCCCACGAAAAATGAATCTATCACATCTATTAGCTCAAAAATTTTTTCTTTCTTTAAAGCTAATTTTTCAAGTGCTGTTCTTGAAATTTTTAGAGCTTCCTTCAATTCTTCTGCCTTTTTGAAAGGATATATGATATTTCCCTCATAATTGTATGTGACATTAGCTTCTATATTGAAAAGCTGATTTGCATCTATATACAATACTTTGCAAATTCTTTTAACAAGTTCTGGATCTACTTTTTTAGCTTGGTTGTTCTCTAGTTTACTTAATGCACTTTGAGTAATCCCTATTTTTTTTGCAAACTCTCCAGCTGTTAATCTCTTATTTCTCCGAGCTTCTCTTATAGTTTCTCCAAAAGTCTTTGGCATAACCTTTTCCTCCTAACCTTTTAATTTCTAAATATTATATCAAAAAGGTTACATAAAGTCAATCTTCTCTAATTATATAATATTTGTTTAAAAACAAATTATTTCTAAAATTCTTCTTTTAGTTCATTTTCTATTGATATTAATCTATTATACTTTATTATTCTATCTGTTCTACAAGGTGCACCAGATTTTATATATCCTGCATTCACTGCTACTGCTAAATCTGCAATAAAAGTATCTTCTGTTTCTCCTGAGCGGTGTGAAATAATCACATCATAGCCATTTTGTTTTGCAGTTTCGATACAGTCCAAAGTTTCTGTAACAGTTCCTATTTGGTTTGGCTTAATCAAAATAGTATTTGCTACATCTTCTTTAATTCCTCTAATTAGCCTATCTCTATTTGTTACGAAAAGGTCATCTCCTACAAGCATAATATCACTACCAATTTCATCTGTTAAAATTTTCCAATTCTCCCAATCTTCTTCTGCTAATCCATCTTCTATTGATATTATTGGATATTTATCAGTTAGAGTTTCTATATATTCTATCATCTCTTGTGGAGATTTGAGTTCACCTGTTTTCCAAAATAAATATCCTTCTTTTCCTTCTTTTTGGGCAGCTTCATACATTTCAGTACTTGCAATGTCTAAAGCTAAAGCTACTTCTTTTCCTACTTCGTAACCAGCCATTTTTATAGCCTCTATTATATACTTAAAGGCATCATCTTCATTTTTTAAATTTGGAGCAAAACCTCCTTCATCTCCTACTGAAGTAATGTATCCATTAGCTTTTAGAATTTTCTTTAATGAGTTATAAATCTCTGAGCCCATTCTGATAGCTTGTCTAAAATCTTTTGCTCCCTCTGGTACTATCATAAATTCTTGTATGTTTATATTATTATCTGCGTGCTTACCACCATTTAAAATATTCATCATTGGTATTGGAAGCATTTTACTATTTACTCCACCTAAATAATTGTAAAGTGATAAACCAAGAGATTCTGCAGCAGCCTTACAAACAGCTATAGATACACCAAGTGTTGCATTTGCGCCTAATTTTGATTTGTTGTCTGTTCCATCTAAGGCAATTAAAGTTTCATCTATTTTTATCTGATTATATACATTCATTCCCTCTATCTTTTTGGCAATTTTTTTATTTACATTTTCTACTGCTGTTAATACACCACTCCCTGAAAATCTATTTTCATCTCCATCTCTCAATTCTACTGCCTCAAAATTTCCTTTTGATGCACCAGAAGGAACCATACTAGTTCCACAAAAACCTCCTTCAGTAACCACTTCTACTTGAATAGTTGGATTTCCTCTAGAATCTAGAATTTCCCATGCTTTTACACTTTCAATTTTTAAAGAATCTTTCATAATCTTTTCCTTTCTAAACTTTTTTACTATTATTTCCAAGGCTACTATTATTATACAGTTTTAAAGTTTAATATATTTTGTTAAATTAGGATTTTAGCTTTAAACTTATAAAAAAATAGAAGCAGTTTTTCTATATGAATTACTACTTCTATTACTACATTTTAATTACATTTTTTACTACATTTTATACTACTATTTTTTTGTTTGATTAAATATCTAATGCCCATGTAACTAGATATTTATTTTATATTATTTTTATTATTCCAATTCAATATTTGATTATTAAAATTATTACTTTCTTCGCTGTCTATAATATCTTCTTGCTTCTTCTTTTTTATAAAATTAATCTTCTTTTTCTGCTTTGGATTATTTACTTTAGATTGTGCCAAAGCTTCATCTACAGTTAGAGTTTTTTCGTAATCTATAATATTTTTTAAAGGAAGCTTATATATTCCTTCAACATATTTTTCTTTTTTTAGCATACCATTTTCTTTCACATATTCTAAATACTTTTCTATTATTTTCCTATCTTTTTTTGGATATAATTCTATATCTTTATCTATATATTTATATCTCCATATTATATGTCTTTCGTAAGAATCAAAAGGTAAGGTATTTAAGTTTTCATATCCAAATTCGATTTTGAATTGAAAATCTTCTATTGAAATTATTATATTGCTCCATACTTTTCTTTTATGCTTTATTAAACTATCTCTAAGTGATTTTATAGTATAATACAAATCAGTTATAAATTTTGAATATTCTTCTTCGTCTATATCAAACAAAGATGGTATTTCATAACAATTTACTGGTTTTTTCTTTATAATTCCTTTTGGAAAATAGTAAAAATACATTTCTCCTTTTGGTCTACCTCTTGGCACATCAATAATAGAGGCATATAAAAATATACTTTCCCATTTTTCTGGAATTATATAAAATAATTTCTTTTGTATTTCCGAATAAATTAATTTATCTTCTGGTAAGCTTATCATACAAAACTCCTATTAATCTTCTAATAAACTCTCGCCTGTCATTTCCTCTGGCTTTTCAAATCCCATTATATCTAACATAGTTGGTGCTAAATCAGCTAAACGACCTTCTTTTAATTTTTTGTTTAATCCTATTAATGCAAGTGGTACTGGATTTGTAGTATGTGCAGTATGTGGCTCTCCTGTTTTGTAGTCAACCATTTGCTCACAATTTCCGTGATCTGCTGTAATTAATAGTACGCCATTTACTTCATTTATAGCATCTACTACTTTTTGAACACATTTATCTATTGCTTCTAATGCTTTAATTACTGCTTCCATACTTCCAGTATGACCTACCATATCTGGATTTGCATAGTTTAATATTATTGCATCATATTTCTTAGATTTAATTGCTTCTACTACTTTATCTGTAACTTCAAAAGCACTCATTTCTGGTTTCATATCATAAGTTTCTACCTTTGGTGATGGAACTAAAATTCTATCTTCACCTGGATATTGTTTTTCTTCTCCACCATTGAAAAAGAAAGTAACATGTGCATATTTTTCAGTTTCCGCAATTCTTAGCTGAGTTAATCCTTTACTGCTTATATACTCTCCAAAAGTATTTTTTATTTCCTCTTTTTTGAAAGCTATTTCTACATTTGGCATTGTTTCATCATAAGGAGTCATACACACAAAGAAAGTTTTTTTATACTCTCTTTCAAAGCCATCAAAGTTTGGATCTACAATACTTCTAGTTATTTCTCTCGCTCTATCAGGTCTGAAGTTGAAGAATATAACTGAATCATTTTCTTCAATTGTTGCTAGTGGCTCCCCACTTTTATTTGTTATTACTGTTGGAACTACGAATTCATCAAAGACTTCTTTTTGATAAGATTCTTCTATTGCACTTGTTGCGCTTACAGCCTTTTCTCCATTTCCACAAGCTATTGCTTGGTAAGCCTTTTCTACTCTTTGCCATCTCTTATCTCTATCCATACTGTAAAATCTTCCAGATAAAGAAGCAATTTTTCCAACTCCCTTTTCTTGCATTTTAGCTTCTAATTCTGATATATAACCTTCAGCTGAAGCTGGTGGTGTATCTCTTCCATCTAAGAAGCAATGTACAAACACATTTTCAAAATCTTTTCTTTTAGCAAGTTCTAGTAAAGCATATAAATGACGATTATGGCTATGTACTCCTCCATCTGAAAGTAAGCCCATTATATGTAATTTAGAATTATTTTTCTTACAATTTTCAATTGCAGCTACAAATTCTGAATTACTAAAGAAATCTCCATCTTCTATTGCTTTTGTAATTTTTGCTAAATCTTGATATACTATTCTACCAGCACCAATATTTGTATGTCCTACTTCTGAATTTCCCATTTGTCCGTCAGGTAATCCAACATCTAATCCGCTAGTATGAATTATTGTATTTGGATTTTCTGATAAAATTTTATTTAAGTTAGGAATATTTGCTAGTTTTACAGCATTTCCTTCTGTTTGTTCATTTATTCCAAAACCATCTAAAATCATTAACATTGTTGTTTTTTTATCCATATCTTACGCTCCTCTTAAAGTTACTTTTAATTCTTTTATTTAGTTTTATTCATCGTATTTAACTATTTTTGCAAATTCTTCTGGCTTTAAGCTTGCTCCACCAACTAATCCACCATCTATATCACTACAATTAAATAATTCTTTTGCATTAGTTGATTTTACACTTCCTCCATATTGAATTATAATTTCTTCTGAAGTGTCTTTGCCATAATTTTTTGCAATTTCTGCTCTTATAGCTTTTATACTATTATTTGCATCATCTGAAGTAGCTGTTTTTCCTGTTCCTATAGCCCAAATTGGTTCATAAGCTATAATAATACCTTTAACTTCTTCTGGGGTTAATCCATCTAATGCTAAGCGAGTTTGAGATGTAATAATCTCTTCTGTTTTTCCAGCTTCTCTTTGCTCTAATGTTTCTCCAACACATACAATTGGTTTTAATCCATTTGCTAATGCTGCTTTAATTTTTTTATTAACAGTCTCGTCTGTTTCTGCAAAATATTGTCTTCTTTCTGAGTGTCCAATTATTACATATTCTACACCTATTGCTTTTAACATTTGTGCAGAAACTTCTCCTGTATAAGCACCTTTTTCTTCAAAATGAACATTTTGTGCTCCTATTTTTATATTTGTATTTTGTGCATTCATTATTGCATAGAACAAATCTGTATATGGTACACATAAAATCACTTCTGCTTTTGCATCCTTTACTAAAGGTTCAAAAGCTTGAATATAATCAATTGCTTCATTTGGAAGCATATTCATTTTCCAGTTTCCTGCAATTACTTTTCTACGCATATTAATCTCCCTTCTGTTTTTGATTATCTTTATGGTCTTTTTCTAGTCCCATAAAACTTTTTAAAGCTTCAAATATTGGTCTATAATTTTCTTCTACTCCCTTTTCATAAGGAAGCCTTGTCATACTATTTGAAATAAAACCTATACTATCTTCAAAATTTAACCAACCTGTGCTAATTGCTTCTAGTCCATCTATATTAATTGTATCTTTATTTTTTATTTTCAAAGCATAGCAACTTACAAAACACTTTAAATTCTTTCGATTAGTTTCATCTTGTAAATTTGTATAGTCCATATCTATTTTTCCTAAATAATGTATGTTTCGTGCAATAATCTCTGGAATTCCAAGTTCTTCTCCAAGCTCTCTAACCATTCCTTGAATTGGAACTTCTCCAGATCTAATATGGCCAGAACATAAATCTAATTTTCCTGAATCTAGAAATCTTTTTCCTCTTTTTTCAAATAATATTTTATTTTCTTCTTCATCTATTACAAAGCAAGTACAACATTTTATCCAAGGAACTTCTCCACACATTGAATAGTATTCTTTTTTTGAAATTGTTCCTATTTTTGTACCTTGCTCTGTAAAAATATCTATCATTTCTGCCATTATACTAAATTCCTAATTTTATTTATCTTGTAAAGCTTCTATTCCTGGTAATTTTTTTCCTTCTAGGAATTCTAATGAAGCTCCACCACCAGTAGAAATATGTGTAAATTTCTCTGCTAAACCTGCTTTTTCTATAGCAGCTGCTGAATCTCCTCCACCTACTATTGTTACTGCATCTAAGTCTGCTAAGATTTTTGCAATTGAATTTGTTCCTACTGCAAATTGATCAAATTCAAATAGTCCAACTGGTCCATTCCAAATTACTGTTTTAGCATTTTTTAGTTCTTTAGAATATAATTCTATTGTTTCTGGTCCTATATCAAAACCTTCCCATCCATCTGGAATTTCAGAGAATTTAACAACTTTGCTTTCAGTGTCTTTACTAAATTCTTTTCCGACTTTTGTATCTATTGGTAGCATAAATTTAACACCTTTAGCTTTAGCTTTTTCCATTAGTTCTTTTGCTAAATCTAATTTATCTTCTTCACAAATAGAATTTCCTACTGTGTATCCCATTGCTCTAAAGAAAGTGTATGCCATAGCTCCACCAATCATTAAAACATCAACTTTTTCTAATAAAGATTCGATTACACCTATTTTATCTGAAACTTTTCTTCCACCTAAAATAGCCATAAATGGTCTTTCTGGATTTTCTAGAGCAGAACCCATAAAATTTAATTCCTTTTCAATTAGGAAACCTGATACAGCTGGTAAATAGCTTGCAACACCTGTAGTTGAGCTATGTGCTCTGTGTGCTGTTCCAAATGCATCATTTACATACACTTCTGCTAAAGAAGCAAATTCTTTTGAAAGATTTTCGTCATTTTTTTCTTCACCTGGCTCAAATCTTACATTTTCAAGAAGCATTACATCTCCTTGCTTTAAAGCTGCTGCCTTTGCTTTAGCATCTTCTCCTACAACATCTTTAGCCAAGACAACTTCTTTTCCTAGTAATCTAGAAAGCTCTTTTGCTACTATATCTAAAGAGAATTCTGGTTTTACTTCTCCCTTTGGTCTTCCTAAGTGAGAGCATAATATAATTTTTGCATTGTTTTCTATTAAGTATTTTATTGTTGGTAATGCTGCAACAATTCTTCTATTGTCTGTTATAACTCTATTTTCATCATAAGGTACATTAAAATCGCATCTTACTAATACTCTTTTGCCTTTCACATCAATATCTCTTACTGTTTTCTTGTTCATAAATAAATCCTTCCTTTCTTACTACATATTATGTAGTTTCTTAGCATTTCTATTGTATAGTATTTTTTTCCAGTTTTCAAGTAGTTATTCTAAGAAAATTATTTTTATAAATACAAAAAAAGAAAGCAACTAGATTAATTGCTTTCTTTTATTTTATATTATTTTTTTATTGATGCGATATAGCAAGCTAAATCAACTAATTTATTTGAATAACCCCATTCATTATCGTACCAAGCTACTAATTTTACAAATGTATTTGTTAACATTATTCCAGCTGTTGCATCAAAAATTGATGTATGTGGATCTGAAATAAAGTCTGAAGAAACAACTGGTTCATCTGTGTATTCAATAATTCCTTTAAATTCATTTTCAGAAGCTTCTTTCATAGCTTTACAAATTTCTTCATAAGTTGTTGGTGTTGCTAAATTACAAGTTAAATCAACTACTGAAACATCAACTGTTGGTACTCTGAAAGACATACCTGTTAATTTTCCATTTAATGAAGGAATAACTTTTCCTACAGCTTTTGCTGCACCTGTTGAAGATGGAATAATGTTAGCAGATGCTGCTCTACCACCTCTCCAATCTTTTTTAGAAGCTCCATCAACTGTTTTTTGTGTTGCTGTTGTTGAGTGAACAGTTGTCATTAATCCTTCTGTAATACCAAATTTATCATTAATTACTTTAGCAAGTGGTGCTAAGCAGTTAGTTGTACATGATGCATTTGATACGATATTCATTTCTGGTTTATATTCTTTATTATTAACTCCCATAACAAACATTGGAGCATCTTTTGATGGAGCACTAATAACAACTTGTTTTGCACCTGCATCAATATGAGCTTGTGCTTTTTCTAAAGTTGTAAATACTCCAGAGCACTCTAATACATATTCTACACCTAATTCTCCCCAAGGAATATTATGTGGATCCATTTCGTTATATACTTTTATTTCTTTTCCATTAACAACTAAGTTTCCATCTTTTTCTTCTATTGTTCCTTTAAATCTTCCATGTACTGTGTCAAATTTTGTCATATATGCCATATAGTCTGCTGTAATGAATGGATCATTAATTGCTACTACCTCTACATCTTCTTTAGCTAATGCTGCTTGGAATGATAATTTTCCAATTCTTCCAAAACCATTAATTCCTAGTTTTACTGACATAAAAAATCCTCCCATTCTGATACTACTTTTTACAAGTATCTAAAAAAATTTTAGTCTATTTGACCAAAAGTATTGTATAACATTTTTATTTTCTTTGCAATAGTTTTTTCCATTTAATTTTTTTAATTTATTCTTTTACACAACAAAAATAGAGATAGTTTTACTATCTCTTTGTTAAACTTTTATTTATATATTACTTTTTTCTTTTAAATAATGTAATTTCTTGAAATAGGAAATCATGTAATTCAGGAAATTTAACTTCTTGGAATAAAAAGTCATGAACTTCACCTAATACTTTTTCTTCCTTTGGTGTTAATTCTAATACTATTGGTTTATTTAAATCTATTTCTTGAAATAAAAAGCCTTTTACTTTTCCCCATAATCCAACTTCTGCAGGTAAGTTATTTCCACTATTTTCATTTAAATTATATTCTTTCATCTCGTTTCCTCCTATGTATATCTCGAACTCTTTACATTATTTATACTATATTTTATAAATTTGTTCAATATATTTTTAATTTTTTTTTATTAAGTTTTAATTACTAAAATATTACATTTGTTACATTACATTTCCTATTAACTCTAAGTTTTCTTGCTTTTCTATTTTTACTTTCACAACTTTATTACTAATATCTATATCGCTTTTTGCCTTTACTAGTAAATAATTTGCTGTATGTCCCTTAAAAAATTCTTCATCTTTTTCTTCAAATAAGACTTCTACTTCTTTTCCTATATAATCTTTTAAATATGATTTTTCATTTTCTTCAGACAATTTAATTAAAAGCTTGCTTCTTTCTTCTTTTATGTTTCCAGCCACCTGTTCTTTCATTTCTGCTGCTTTTGTTCCTTTTCTTTCAGAATATTTGAAAATATGTGTTTTGTAAAATTTAATATTTTTTAAAAATTCATAAGTTATGTTAAATTCCTCTTCTGTTTCCCCTACAAATCCAACTATAATATCTGTAGTTAGTATGCAATCACTAAAAGCTTCTCTTAATTTACTTGCAATTTCTTTAAATTCTTCTGCTGTATATCTTCTGTTCATTCTTTTTAATGTTTCTGTGCAACCACTCTGAAGTGATAAATGAAACTGATGGCAAAGTTTTTCTAGTTTTTTTAATCTATATATTACCTCATCTGTAATCCAAAGAGGCTCAATAGAACCTAGTCTTATTCTTTTTATTCCTTCAATTTTATTTATTTCTTCTAATAAATCTATTAAACTATAATTATTCTTAAAGTCTTTTCCATAAGAAGCAACATGTATTCCTGTAATTACTACTTCTTTTATTCCTTTTTTACTTATATCTTCAATTTCTTTCAATACACTATCTGGTTTTCGACTTCTTACTCTTCCCCTTGCAAATGGAATTATACAGTAAGAACAAAATCTATCGCAACCATCTTGTACTTTTATAACAGCTCTAGTTTTTTCTGTATAAGTAATATCTCCAAAATCCCCATATTTGCTATTATGCAAAACATCATCAAGATTTATTTTTTTACCATATTTAATATAATTTTCTACATTTTCTACAATATCAACTTTTTCATTAGTACCTAGAGAAAGATCTATTTCTGGAATTTTGTCAATCTCATTTTTTGCTACTTGTACATAACAACCGAACAGCTACAACTATTGCAGATTTATTTAATTCTTTAGCTCTTCTTAAAATTTGCCTAGATTTTCTATCTGACATATTTGTAACAGTGCAAGTATTTACAATATATATATCTGCTTTTTCCTCAAAATTTACTATATTATAACCTGCTTCTAAAAATTTTTGAATCATTCCATTAGTTTCATATTGATTTACTTTACACCCGTAATGTATAAAAAGCTACTTTTTTTTGTTCCATTTTTTCTCTCTTCCTCCTATATTAATACTTAAGTATTATACTATCTATTTAGATAAAAATCAAATTTTCTAAAAAAAGAAAAGCCCAGTAAAAAATACTAGTACTTTTCTTTTTGTGTATAAATAAAGAATTTGATTAATGGCTTTCTTTTTTATCTACTCATTCTATCTATTTTATCTAAGTTGTCTAATGCTTTTCCTGTACCAATTGCTACACAAGATATTGCATCTTCTGCTATCATTACATTTATTCCTATTTTTTCTTGCAATAATTTATCTAATCCATCTACTAGACAACCTCCACCTGTCATATATATACCTTTATCACTAATATCTGCTGCAAGTTCTGGTGGGGTTTTTTCTAATACAGAATGAACTGCATCTACTATCATCATTGCTGGTTCTTCTAAGGCTTCCATTAGTTCGCTAGAGAAAATTGTTATAGTTTTTGGAAGTCCAGTAAATAAGTCTCTACCTCTTACATCCATTTCCATGTCTTGAAATTTAGGATAAACACAACCAATACTTACTTTAAGTTCTTCTGCTGTTCTTTCTCCTATCATTACATTGTGTTTTTTCTTAACATATTTAACTATATATTCATCAAATTTATCTCCTGCAACTTTTAAAGATGTACTTACAACAGAACCGCCTAAAGAAATAACAGCTATATCTGTAGTACCTCCACCAATATCTACAATCATATTTCCACTTGGTTTAGATATATCTATTCCTGCACCAATTGCAGCTGCAATTGGTTCTTCTATTAAATATACTTTTCTAGCTCCTGCATTAGATGCTGCATCTATTACCGCCTTTTTTTCAACTTCTGTTACTTGAGAAGGAATACAAATCATTATTCTAGGAGCAAATAAAAATTTTCCTCCTATTTTATTTATAAAATATTTAAGCATTTTTTCTGTAACTGTATAATCTGAAATAACACCATCTCTTAAAGGTCTTGTGGCTACTATGTTTCCCGGTGTTCTTCCAAGCATTCTTCTAGCTTCATGTCCAACTGCTAGAACTTCATTAGTTACATTGTTTACTGCTACAACAGAAGGCTCTCTTAAAACAATTCCTTTACCTTTTACATATGCAATAACAGTAGCAGTTCCTAAATCAATTCCTATATCTTGTCCAAACATCAGATCTTCGTCCCCTTCTTAATTTATCTATGTATAAAAAATTACCAATTTAAAGTATGTAATTTTTATATAAAATTTATTCATTACATTTATGTTACGATTATATTACACTTTTAGTAAAATATCAACCTTTATATATAAATTTGTATAATTTATTATTCTACATTTTTATTTAAAAAATCTTTTCTTATTGTTATATCTTATCTTTTATGATATAATTCCACTAATTTTAAATATAGGGGTTTTTATTTATGAATAAATATATTAAAAAATATTTACCTATTACAGTTTTTCTCATCTTTACTGCTATTTGTATATTTTTAATAGGTAATGCAAATTTATTTGCACCAGATGAATATAACTATTCTAATATTTACAATACTACTCAAAGAGTCTCTTCTTTATCAGATCTAAGAGTATCTTTATCTGGTTTTTACAATAATTGGACTGGTAGAATTTTAGTGCATGGAGCGATACAATTATTTCTATGGTTAAATATAAATTTATTTTATGTACTTAATTCTATAGTTTTTATATTATTTTTAATAGGAATTATAAAACTATTTAGAAATAAAGTTTCTGTTTTTCATTTAGCAATTACTCTATTTCTTATTATTTATTGTACTTATGCCTTTAATGAAAAATATATTTGGATTTCTGGAAGTCTTAATTATTTATGGCCTGTAACTTTAATGCTTTATACTTTAAGCTTTTTTTATAATGGAATTGTTTATGAAAAAAAATACTCTATAATAAGTAGCTTTTTGTATTGGATTCTAGCCTTTCTTACTGGTTGGTCCCAAGAAAACACTGCTTTTGTAACAGGCTCTTTTATAATAGCTTTAGTTTTGTTTAATATAAAAAAATTATTAAAATTACCTATAAAAAGAAAACTATACTGGCTTATAAGTATTGCTATCTTTGGTATAGGTAGTATGCTTCTAATATTTGCACCTGGTAATTTTGTTAGATTAAATACAGAAAACCGTTCTCAGTTATATTTTATAAATGTAGCAAGAAATCTTTTTCATATACAAAATCTAATAGTTATATATATTGTTTTGTTTTTGGCTGTATTTTTAAAAGAAAATAGTTCAAAGAAAAATTATGCAATTTGTTTAGATCAACTAAAATATGTTATTTTTCCTTGTGCTGTTGCTATATCACCAATGCTTATAATATCTGAATTTTACGATAGAAGTATGTTACCTTATGAAGTTTTAGTAATTAGTGGAATAATCTATAACTTACAATCTCTTTTAAAAAATACCAAAGCTCGAAATAAGCTTTTAATTGGTGCCACTATACTTTTTAGTTTTTGCAGTTTATTTCCATTATTTAGCAATTCTGTATTTTGTATAAAATATCTAAAACCTTATAAAGAGCAATATTTATCAGAAGCAGAAAGTCAAAAACAAGCAGGTGCCTCTACTTTAGTTGTAAGTAAATTTGAGTATACTGATAAAATACCACCTCAAAATATAATTTGTGATAATTTTTTAGATTCTCTAAATAATGATTTTATTAATCAATTTGCTGCAAGATATTTTAGTGTAGCTGCTATTTATAGTGTTAGAGAAAACTACTGTCAAATAGAAATAAATACAGATATTAGAACTAACAATTCTTTTTCTGTAGTTGATGAAAATAATAATATAATTGCTACTAGAATTTTAAACTCTAGACATCCTGTATCAGATATTAGTGAAAAAATTATTTTTGAGCTTCCAAAATCAAGCTTAGAAACAGCAATATTCCTTTTGCCAGAAGATTTGCAAAATCATATTTCATCAGTTGTTTGCAGAGAAATTGGTAAAATAGAAAATATAGATAAAAATTCTTTAAACTTCGGAGGAAACAATTAATGAAAATAGATAAATTAAATCCAAAAAAAGCTTTTAATTCTTTTTCAATTAATTTTGTAACTATTTTAGTAACAATTATTCTAATAGCTTTAAGTATTTGTACTATTTTTATAAGAGCAAATTTTAGAAATACTAGCTATACAGATTATAATGAAGGACTTTATTATACTATAAATTTTCTTCCTATTATTTTAATTGGAGTAATTATATTATTAGGCATTTTCTATCTTTTATATACTTTATTTAAAAAAATAAATATAAAAATACTTCTAGCTATTAGTTTAGCTATTATTACAATCTTTAGCTTGTTTTGGGTAAATTTTGTTCAAGCACCAGTACGAGCTGATCAAAAATTTGTGCTTGCTGCTGCAATTAATTTTAAAAATAATAATTTTGATTTTTTAGAAGAAGGAAAGTATCTTTTCTTACATCCTTTACAACTTGGAATTGTATTTTTTTTAGAATTTATAATTACTATATTTTCAAATAATTCTCCTTTATTAATTCAGAATTTAAATATAGTTTTTGTACTAATTTCTTTTTATTTAATGTTTAAAATTACAAATTTACTTTATCAAGATGAAAAAATAAATAAATTAGTTTTAATTATATTTCCTAGTTTTTTGGTACTACCTATGCTTTCTATATTAGTTTATGGAAATATTTTTGGCTTTACCTTTTCACTTTTAGCAATTTTTCTTTTACTTTTGTACTATAAAAATAGAAAAATTAAGTATTTAATTTTTGTAAGTTTTAGTTTAGCTTTTTCCATAATACTAAAAAGTAATTATGAAATTATTATGATTGGTATTATAATCTCTTTGGTGTTGGATTTTATTCAAAAATTTGACAAAAGAAACCTTTTGATAGTATTATTAATATTAGTATTATGCCTATGCTCCAATAAAGCAATATTAAAATTTGCAGAACTTCGCACAGGAAAAGAGATAAATGAAGGTATTCCAATGATTTCTTATATTGCTATGGGCATTCAAAAACCAGCTACCAGAAATGCTGGTTGGTACAATGAAAGTAAAAATGTAGAAGCTATCTATGCTCAAAATAATTATAATAAAAATGAAACTACTAAAGAAAGCATAGAAATTATTAAAAATAGATTAAATGATTTTTTAGATTCACCTATAAGTTTTGTAAAATTTTATGCAGATAAAATTTTATCTACTTGGTGTGAACCAGCTTTTCAAACAATATGGACAGCAGAACCTTTAGATGAATTCGAAAATAATTCTACTGAATACAAAAATTATGTAGAAAATAATAAAGTTTTGCAAAGTATTTTTCATGGAAAGCTTCATAGTTTTTTAGATTTTTATTTAAATATTTTTAATATTTTAATTTTTATAACAGCTAGTATTTCTACTATTTATAATATTAAAAATAAAAAATTTAATGAGCAAAACTTTGTACTATTACTTTGCTTTTTAGGAGGCTTTTTATTTCATATATTATGGGAGACAAAATGTATTTATGTAATACCTTTTTACTTCTTATTGCTTCCTTCTGCTGCAAATGGATTTGAAATTTTATTTGAATTAATAAATAAAAAAATTAATATAGAAAGGAATTAAATTATGGATAAAATATCTGTTATTGTTTCTTGCTTTAACGAAGAAAAAGCTTTACCTTTGTTTTATAAAGAAATGGAAAAACAAATAAAAAATTTTCAAAATGTAGAATTTGAATATATTTTTGTAGATGATGGTTCTTCAGATAATACTTTAAAAATAATGAAAGACCTACATCAAAAAGACTCTAAAGTTAGATATATTTCCTTTTCTAGAAATTTTGGAAAGGAATCTGCCATGTATGCTGGTTTAGAAGCTAGCACTGGTGATTTTGTTACTTTAATGGATGCTGATTTACAAGATCCACCAGCTTTGCTAAAAGAGATGTATGATTATATAAAAAATGATGGGTTTGATATAGTTGGAACTAGAAGAGTAACTAGAAAAGGAGAACCTCCTATTAGAAGCTTCTTTGCTAGAATGTTTTATAAGATTATAAACAAAATGTCAAAAGTTCAAATGGTAGATGGTGCAAGAGATTATATGCTTATGACAAGACAAGCTACAAACTCACTATTAGAATTAAAAGAGTACAATCGCTATTCTAAGGGACTATTTAGTTTTATTGGTTACAAAGTAAAATGGTTAGAATATGAAAATATTGAAAGAGTTGCTGGAGAAACAAAATGGTCTTTTTGGAAATTATTTAAATATGCTATAGAAGGAATTACTGCTTTTTCTACTACTCCTTTAATTTTCTCTTCTGTTCTTGGAATTTTATTTTGTATAATTTCCTTCCTATTAATAATAATTATTATAGGAAAAACACTTATATATGGAGATCCTACTAGTGGTTGGCCTTCTTTAGTTTGTATTATATTTATGGTAAGTGGTATCCAATTATTTTCACTTGGAATTATAGGACAATATTTATCAAAAACTTATTTAGAAGTAAAGAAAAGGCCTGTATACATTGTTAGAGAAACTAGTGAAAATCCAAAATAAAATTAAATATTTAAATTAATAGATCTTAAAAGCTCAAACTTTTCATTTAAGTTTGAGCTTTTAAAAAATATTTTTTAATTTGAAACTATCTTTTTCTTTTACATGTTCTAGCCAATAATTTGCTTCTACAATATTTTCTAAAGCATCATTATATTCATTATTTTTTGCATTTTCTTCTAATATAGTAATAGCATAACTTATTTTTTCTAGTTCATCGTGTTCTGCAAAAAAAGATAATTTTTTTTCAGCCTTAAACCATTCTTCTTTTAATTTACCTATTTGTTCCATTAAACCATTTATTTCCTCACTGGATTCTTCTATTTCTAGTTTTTGACTATTAGCTAAAGACAATTTTTCTTCTTCATTTTTTTCTACATTTTCTAAGTTTGTTTTTACTTCTTTTAGATTTCCGAGTATCTGCTCTACACTATTATTAGATATTAAATTGGTTATAATTTCTAAAACTGCAATAATTATTAATATTAAAATTAAAAGCCATATTTCCCTTTTTATTTTTTTCAATTTTCCTCCTTCTTTTGACAAAAAATTGTTCTATCACCATTTAAGACTACTACTAAAGCTTCCTCAGGTTTCATATTAAATTTGCCAACTTCCCTTTCTAACCAAGCTCTACTTTTCCCAAGCTTCTTTAAATTATCCTCCATTATTTTTCCATCTATTACTAAATCGTAAGAAATTCCTTCATATTTAGCATCTATATTAAAATCTTCTGGCTTTAAAGCTCTTTTTTCTGGTTTTTGCACTACACTTATTTGCCCACTAGTTTCTAGTATTGCAAATTCCACATCTCCTAAGTTGTTTATATTGTTTACTCTTAATCTTTCTTGTAATTCGTTAATTGTAAAATTTTCTAATTTTAAAGCTTGCTCATCTATTTTACCTCTATATATTAAAATTCTAGGCTTCCCACATATAAATTCCCTCATTTTTATACTTTTTAAATTTCCAAGTGAAATAATAATATGCATAAATAGAAGACCTAAAATAGGAATAATTCCATATAATAAAGGTATACCTATTTCTGTCATTGGTGTAGTTGCTAAATCTGCAATCATAATTGCAATAGCAAGTTCAAAAGGCTGCATCTGTCCAATTTCTCTTTTTCCCATACACCTCATAACAATTAAAACAATTGTATATAAAATAATACTTTTTACAAATATTAATATCATTTATTTATTCCTTTCTTTTATGTGAATATTTTTTGCAAAAAATATTAAAATATACTTATATATTTGTTTTTTATATTAAAAATAAATATATTTAAAAAAAGGAAGGAGAACAAAATGGATAACAATAATACTGATATACAATCCAGCAATAGTACAATGGGTACTTTTGGACAAATTTTAGGAAGATTTATTGTCGCAGCTATAATCCTTGGAATTACTGCATTTTTTACACCTGGTTTTTCTATTAACAATCTTTGGGCTTTAGCATTAGCTGCAATTGTTTTAACTGTTATGGATTATTTAATAGTAAAATTTACTGGTCTTCATTCTATTGCTTTTGGAAAAGGCTTTGTTGGATTTGTTTTAGCAGTTATCACTTTATATGTTACACAATTTTTTGTTGCAGGATATTCAATTTCTTGGGTAGCTGCTATTATTGGTGCTCTAATTTATGGAGTAATTGATTATATAATTCCAGGCGAACAAAATCCTTAACTGTTACTCTATTTCTATTAGAGCAAAAAAGGTATACAAAGATTTTTTCTAATCTGTAAACAGTATGAAACAAGAAAAGCACTTTTAAAAGTGCTTTTCTAATTATTTTTTATTGTAATAACCTTCTTTATTTATCTGTCTTTCTCTTGCTATAGATAAAGTATTATCTGGTATATCTTCTGTAATAGTAGAACCAGCAGCAACTGTAACATTATTACCAATTTTAACAGGAGCTACAAAACTTACATTTGAACCAATAAAGCTATTATCTCCTATAATTGTTTGATGTTTATTTACTCCATCATAATTACAAGTAATAGTTCCACATCCTATATTACAATTTTTTCCAACCTTACAATCACCTAAATAAGTTAAGTGCGGTACTTTAGTTCCTTCTCCTATTGTAGTTTTCTTTATTTCTACACAGTTTCCTATCTTTACTTTATTTTTTAATACACAACCTTCTCTAATAAAAGCATTTGGACCTATTTCACAATTTTCTCCAATAGTTACATTACTTTGAATTATAGTATTTGGATGAATAACCGTATCTTTTCCTATTTTTACATCATCATAAATATAAGTTGAATTTGCATCTTCTACAGTTACACCATTTCTCATATGTTCACTATTTATACGCATTCTTAGTACTCTTGTTAATAGTTCTAATTGAGCTCTATCGTTTACACCTAATATTTCTGTATTGTCTTCTACAATAACAGCACCAGTTTTTAAACCTTTATCGTTCATTATCTTTATAACATCTGTCAAATAATATTCACCTTGTGCATTATTAGGTTTTATAAATTTTAAAGCTTTTAATAATTCTTCTATATCAAAGCAATAAATACCTGAGTTAATTTCTTTGATTTTTCTTTCAAGTGGATTTGCATCCTTCTCTTCTACAATCTTTTCAATATTTCCACCTTCATCACGCACAATTCTTCCATAACCTGTTGGATTTTCATATATTGCCGTTAGCAAGGTAGCATATTCCTTACTTGTAACACTTTTTTCTATTAATTTTTTTAAGGTCTCTGGTCTTATAATAGGAACATCTCCATACAAAACCACAACCTTTCCTTTTTTTCCTTGTAGATAAGGTATTGCTTGCATTACAGCATGACCTGTACCTAAAAGCTCATCTTGATATGCATATTTAACACTATCACCTAAGACCTCTTGAATTTGTTCTCTTAAGTGCCCCACTACTGTAACTACTTCATCTGAACCAATCTTGTAAGCTAACTCAGCTACTCTTCTTACTAATTCTTTTCCGTAAATTTTATGTACTAATTTTGATTTATTTGATTTCATTCTTGTACCTTTTCCAGCAGCCATTATAACAGTAATTACATATTCTTCATTATCTAAAATTTTCATAAGTAAATTTCCTTTCTTTTTAAGAAATTTTATTGTTCGAACCAATAATCTTTATTTTTATTAATTTCAACGATTTTAGAATATCATATTTTACATTTTTTAGCAATGTTTTTACAAAATTTTGTCTGTTTGCAAAATTTATCTTGTTTTTTAATATATATTATTCGACATTATTCATTTGGTTACTCTAGAAATAGCTAGTCCATCACCTACTTCTAATATTTGACTTTTCAGTCTTTCATCTTCTATTGCCTTTGCTATATATTCTCTTAAATGTCTTACTGCTGTTCTCTGTTTATGTTTATTATAGTCACTTAAAACATAGCCTTTATATAAAATATTATCTGCTAAAATTATTCCATTATTTTTTACTAATCTAATTCCTTCTTCTAAAAATATAGGATATTTTCCTTTATTTGCATCTATAAAAATAATATCATACTCTTTATTTATAGTAGGCAAAATGTCAACAGCATTTCCAATTAAAATATTTATTTTTTCTTCAAGTCCTACTTTTTTTATATTTTCCTTTGCTGTTTTTGCTCTTTCTTCGTTTAGTTCTATAGTATCTACACAAGCTCCTTCTGAATATCTTGCAAATTGTATAGCAGAATAGCCTACTGCTGTTCCTATTTCCAAAATATTTGTTGGTTTTTCTTCTTCTAAAATCTTTTTTATTACTTCCAAAGTATCATCCATTATTATTGGAATATGCTCTTCTAAAGCTTTTTTCTTTATTTTTTCTAATTCTTCTAGATTTATCATATTTGCTCCTTTTTCTTACTTCACTTATTTATATCATTTTTTATGTCAAAAAACAAGTCTTGCTTTTCTTAAGTATTAAATTTATAAATAATACAATTATAAGTGCAAAACAATAAGCATCAATTAATAATAATTATTATAAAGTTAATACACTTAAAATCAAAATTTGCGATTTATGTAAATTTGTGATATAATAAGTTAGGCGCAAAAAAATTTTTTAAATTTAGAAGAAGGAGGATTCCTATATGGAAAGAATATTTGCTCGGTTAGAATTAGAAGAAGAAGAAACTTTGGAGAAACAATTTCTCGAAACCTTAGAAAGACAGTTAAACGGCGTGGAAATGAATTTACTTGATAAAGCTATGATCTTTCATCTACAGACAAGAGACGAGATTGTTTTTGAATACGAAGTTGGCAACTTTATTAAGCCTCTTCGGTTCTTTGTGTCAAATCGGCACACTTTAAAGTTTCTGCAGGAAGGAGTAATACACAATAAAATCCAGGAATTAAACATACATAAGCCCTTTTGGGCATTTTCAACCACTCCTTCCAAATACGGTTTTCGAGAGCTATATTACCGAAACAAATAACATCCTCAAGACGCCCTACTGGCTCCAGTGGGGCGTCGTCCATTTTTAATCAGATAATTATTTAAAATTTTTATTATATAAAGTCTTACATAAAATTATTAATATTATAGTTTTTATAAAAACAAAAAGCTTTTAAATAGGGTTTCTATTTAAAAGCTTTATTTTTTATCTAATAATTTTTAATATATTATTTTGCTGCATTTCTTGCTGCTCTTTCTCTTTCTTTATTATCTAATATCTTTTTTCTTAAACGAATATTTTTTGGTGTTACTTCCACAAGCTCATCATCTTGAATAAATTCTATAGCTTTTTCTAAACTCATTTGAATTGGTGGAACTAATCTTAATGCTTCATCTGAACCAGAAGCTCTTGTATTAGTTAAATGCTTTTCTTTACATACATTAATAGCTAAATCTTCACTTCTTGAATTTAAGCCAACAATCATACCTTCATATACTTCTACACCTGGTCCTATAAATAAATCTCCTTTATCTTGAGCATTGTATAGACCATAAGTAATTGATTTTCCTCTTTCAAAAGCTACTATAGTACCTCTTGTTCTAGCTTGTATTTCTCCTTTATATGGTTCATATCCATCAAAAATATGGCTCATTGTTCCATTTCCTTTAGTGTCTGTCATAAATTCAGTTCTATATCCAATTAAACCTCTAGCTGGAATTTTAAATTCTAATTTAGTATGTCCAATTTCTGCTGGTTCCATATTTAGCATCTCGGCTTTTCTTTTACCTAATTTCTCTATAACATTTCCTACACAATCATCTGGAACATTTACTACTAATCTTTCAATTGGTTCACATTTTACACCATCTATATCTTTAAAGATAACCTTTGGTCTAGAAACTAAAAGCTCAAAACCTTCTCTTCTCATAGTTTCAATTAATACAGATAAATGTAACTCTCCTCTACCTGATACTTCAAAAGAATCTGGAGATTCTGTTTCTTTTACTCTTAAAGATACATTTCTATCTAATTCTTTAAATAAACGATCTCTAATATGTCTTGAAGTTATGAATTGTCCTTCTTGACCAGCAAAAGGTCCATTATTTACACTAAAAGTCATAGAAACTGTTGGTTCATCTATATCTACAAAAGGTATTTTCTCTGGATTATTGTAGTCACAAATTGTATCTCCTATATTTATATCTGTAACTCCAGATAAAGCAATAATATCTCCTGCTGAAGCTTTTTCTACTTCAATTCTTTTTAAACCATCATAAGTATATAGTTTTGTTATTCTTGCATTTTCTATTTTATCTTCTTTTTTACAAATAGCTACTGGCATTCCAAGTTCTATTGTACCTCTTTCAACTCTACCTATTGCAATTCTCCCAACATAGTCATCATAATCAATATTTGATACTAGCATTTGCATAGTTCCATCTAAATCGCATTTTGGTGGTTCAATAGTATTGATAATTGTTTCAAATAAAGGTTTTAAATCTTTTCCTGGTGTATTTAAGTCTAAAGTTGCAATACCTTGCTTTCCAGAAGCATATACTACTGGAAATTCTAATTGATCATCATTAGCTCCAAGCTCTATAAATAAATCTAAAACATCATCTACGACTTGAAGTGGTCTTGCACCTGGTCTATCTATTTTATTTATTACTACAATTGGTTTTAAATTTAAAGCTAAAGATTTCTTTAAAACTTCTCTTGTTTGTGGCATTGCTCCCTCAAAAGCATCAACTAATAAAACAACACCATCAACCATTTTCAAAACTCTTTCTACTTCTCCTCCAAAATCAGCATGTCCAGGTGTATCTACTATATTTATTTTTATATCTCCATAATGAACTGCTGTATTTTTTGAAAGAATTGTAATACCTCTTTCTTTTTCTAAGTCATTTGAGTCCATAACTCTTTCTGAAACTTGTTCATTATCTCTAAAAATACCACTTTGTTTAAGCATTGCATCTACTAAAGTTGTTTTTCCATGGTCAACATGTGCGATTATTGCTACATTTCTGATTTTTTGGTTATTCATTTTTATTACCTCTTTATATAAATTTTAATTACAAACAAATAAATGGTTAAATTTTACTTTAAATTTAAATTTCTTTCTAGTAAAATTTAACCATATTATTATATAACACTTTATATACTTTGTCAACGAGTATTTGAGGTGTTTCATTTATTTTAAATTTTTTAATTTTTTAATTTATTAATATCTTCAGTAGATAATCTTACAATTTCATTTTTTAGCAATTCGCTTACTTCATCTTCTACTTGTTCATCTATTTTTTTCAAATCTTTATACTTACTCAAATCCAAAGGTTTGCCATATACTATAATTGATTTATGAAAAGGCTTACTATCTCCTTGTATTCCTATTGGTACAATCTTAGCTCCTGTTTTTAAAGCTAAATATGCTGCACCATTTTTTAATTTTCCATGATTTTTTTCTAAACCATTTCTTGTTCCTTCTGGAAATAATCCTATACAACCACCATTTTTTAAAGTTTTTAAAGCTTCTTTCATAGCAGTTATATCTTTTGAATCTCTTTTTACATAAATAGCTTCAAATACTACTCCTAAGAAAGCTAAAAATTTATTCTTTGCTAATTCTTCTTTTGCCATAAATCGCATATGTCTTCCTGCTGTAACAACTATTAGTGGTGGATCTAAATATGTTCTATGATTTCCACAAAATAGTACTGCATCTTCTTTTGGTACATTTTCCTTTCCTATTATTTGCAATTTATATACAATTTTACAATATATATATATTGCGTTTCTTACAATTACTCTACCAATTTTTTTTAA
Source organism: uncultured Clostridia bacterium (assembly GCA_944390345.1). Taxonomy (GTDB): domain Bacteria; phylum Bacillota; class Clostridia; order TANB77; family CAG-508; genus Scatovivens. Next base: position 61,440 of record CALXPP010000002.1, on the reverse strand, counting down.
TATTTCCATATATATTCTCCAATTTTTTTATTATCTTACTTTTTCTATAATTTCTTCTATAGCCTTTACTACTTCATTTATTTCTAAATTTGTAGAATCTATTAAAATAGCATCTTCAGCTTTTTTTAATGGTGCTATTTCTCTACTAGAATCCCTTTTATCTCTATCTTTTATATTTTGTAATACTTCTTCATAAGAGCTTTCAATTCCCTTTTCTTTATTTTGTTTTAGTCTTCTTCTTGCTCTTTCTTCTGCAGAAGCATCTAAATATATTTTTACATCAGCCTCTGGAAAAACTACTGTACCTATATCTCTTCCTTCCATTACTACATTTTTTCCACTAGCAATATTTCTTTGAATTTCTAGTAGTTTTTCTCTTACTATTTTAATAGTAGATATTGGTGATACTAGTTCATTTACATCATTTTCTCTTATCCTATCTGTTACTACTTCATTATTCAATAATATAGTTCCATCTGCTTTCATATCAATTTTTATATTCTTTAAAATTTTCTCTATTTCTTTTTCTTCTTCTTTTTTTATATTTTTTTGAAGCATTGCAAGTGCTACACAACGAAAAGTTGCACCTGTATCTATATTTACAAAGCTTAAATCTTTAGAAATAAGCTTTGCTACAGTTCCTTTTCCACTACCTGCTGGTCCATCTATTGCTACAATAAAAGACATCTTTTTATTTGTATGATAAATAATATATCATACTCTCCTTTCTATTTATTTTTTTCTGGTTCATAGTGAACACCTTTAACTATAATTTCCATATTTAAAACATTCATTGCTGTTAAATTTTCTATTTCTTTTATAATTTTCTTTTTTAGATTTTTCATAGTTTCATTTATTGGAAAACCATATTCTATAATAACTTCAATATATATATATATTCCATCATTATAACCCTCATGCTTTTTTACAATTGTTCTAGAAACTTTATATACTTCTTTTATAGTTTGAGCTACATACTCTATAATTTGTTTAAATACATTATCTGAAATTTCAAAATTTCCCATATAACTAAAAGTTGGTCTTATAATTGATTTTTCTGAAATATATGGAGCTTTCCCTTTTCCCATAGATTTAAAAATTTGCAGTGGATCTAATAAATATCCTGAAAAATCTTTTTTTATTGCAAAAGTTGGAACTGGTATAACATGCTTTCCTTGTGTCACTCTTATTCTCCTTGCTGTTTGCATCTCTTCCTCTGTTGCAACATCGTTTATATATATTTTTTCACTTATTGGTGGAAGCTCTAAGTTTTCTGCAATCTTTTCTACCATTCCATCTGAAGTTCCTAAAATTAAAATACTATCTGGTTTATTTTTCTTTATTACTTTTTGAACTTCTTTTCTTTTTTCTGGATCTGTAAATAAAGCATTTCTTACAGTTTCTATCTTAGTTGGTGCTTTTTTTGCAGATATACCTGCCAAAACCTCATTGCCGGAAATTAATAGTCCGTCATCAATTATATAACTTATTCCTCTTTCATTTGCCACCATCTGAGCTCTATAGCTTTTTCCTGTTCCAGAAGGACCAACAAAAGCATAAGTTTTAATTTTATGTGCAAACATTATCTTACTCCTATTTCCAAAATCTTACTACCTTTTTTACTCTATCATTTTCTATTTCTTCACATATTTCGTTTTTAAATAATTTATAAATTGGATATCCTAGTTTTTCTTCAAAACTATCTTGTAGTTCTAGTCTAACTCTAAAATTATATTCTGTATATTCATTAAAACCATATCTAAAAAATACATCTGTCATTCTTCTTTCTAAAGTTGTTACTCCACTTGCCAAAGATATTGTGTCTGAAAGTTGAATTATCTTATCGTATATACCAAATTCTGTATTTTCTATATAATTTGAAACAAAATTCTTTTCTTCTTCACTCATATCCCAGTTGCCAATAACTCCTTCTACTTTATTTTCAAAGAAAGAGTGAGTTAAACATATTTTAGCTGCTTCTTCGTAACCTAAACTACTTAAATACTTATAGCCTTCATAAATATGTTTTAATTGGCATCTGCCTACTCTTCTTCCAATATCGTGAATATATCCAAAAGCTTTGGCTTTTTCTTCATCTTCTCCTAAAGCTTTAGCAATTTTACCTGCAACTTCACCTACAACTAAAGAATGGTCATACCAACCACCTGGGTTCATTTTGTTTGCTTCTTCTAATAATTTTTTTGCTACTTCTACTTCTAACTTTTTTTCCATATAACATCCTTTCTTCTTAAATATTATACCATAGATAGAAAAAAAGTAAATATTTTCACACTAATTGTCTATTCTTATTATATATTCTGTTTCGTTTCCTGCTAAATCTATTGCTTTTATAATATATCTGCCTTTTTGTTCTAATCTATTGACATTTGTTGGTTTTTCTATTATTTCTACCTTTTCTTCTAAATCAGGATTATAATTTTTACCTATTTCTATATCTATTCCATTTACTAGACTAAGCGTTCCATCAAAATCGACTGTATATATATGCATTGTATATACACATTTTTTATTGTTAAAATCACTTATTTTAAAAGATAAATTTGCACTAGAATTATTTACCAAAGTCTCGTATCCTACTTGAGTTGAATCCTGTTTTCCTCTTTCCCAAATATAATATCTAACACTTCTAACTTTTGAATCAATTCCACTTAAAGCAACTGTTGCACCTAAGTTATTTTTATTTACACTCACACTTTTATAGTTAGCAGTACGACCTTTTTCTTCTCTTCTTTCAATTACATTTCCGTTTCTATCTATTGCTTCTACTGTAAACTTTATTCCTTCAATGTCTTTTTCTAGATTTTTATATGTATATTCCTCTTCTGTTGTTTCTATGCAAAATATATCATTACAATAATATCTAAATTTAACAGTTTCTCTTGGTTTTTGAATAACTCTTAATCTACAAGTAGAATCTGTATAATCAAAGGCATATTTCTTTTCTGTATCGTGAGATATTCCATTAAATTCAAGCTCTAAATATCCATAATTTTGAACTTCTACACTTTTTATTCCTACATTATCTTTATATAAAATATCTACTGGTGCATTATAAGTTTTTCCATTTTCTATTCCTAATATTTCTGGCTTTATTTTATCTATCCAATCTACCTTATAAGATACTTCCAATTTATTTCCTGAAAGATCTTCTAAGACTATTTTATTTTCTTCATTTTCTGTTACTATTTTAGTTAAAGTTTTCTTTTCTTTGTTCCAAATAAACCCATCTACTGCTAGAACTTCTTTATCTACTTGTATTGTTACTGTTACAGGGCTATTAGTAGGCTCTTCTGTAGAATACGAAATATTTACTATTGGTAAACTAGTGTCTCTCGTAAATTCAAAAGCTTCTACAGATATTTTATAATTATACTTTGATAAACTAAATTGAATTATTAAATACAATATACTCATTATTATAATACTTAAAAATAATTTTTTCTTCATTTTCTCTCCTTTTAATATACAACAGTAACTCTAAATTTCCATTTAGCTATATCTGTACTTATTTGTGAATTACTATTTTTTAACTGTGTATTTTTTAAATCATAATATTTCTGTCCTGTTACAAAACTTGTAACAATGCATATTATTAATAAAATAATTATTAAAATTAGTTTTAAAAAAGTAGTAATTTTATATTTTTCTTCCTTCATAAATTTCCTCATTTTCTATTAATTTTTTGTACCGCTTCAACTTCTATTTTTATATTATCTGAAGCTGATAAATCGCCTAATTTGCTTTTCCAATTAGCTCTTAAAGTATAGCTATGTTTTTCTTTTTCATTTCCTTTCAGCAAAATCTTACTGCTTGTATTATTTTTTAAGGGTATTTTACTTCCTTTTTCATCTAGTAAAACATATTCTATTGGAAAATTCTTTTCCGTTTCTTTTATGCTAATTACATATTCAAAATCTAACTCACTAATTAATTCTTCTTTGTAGTTTTGCACATCAAAATTAAAATCTATACTTTCCATTCCGTTATATGCTTCTTTTAAAATTTTATTTCCTGTTTTTATTTCAACTATTGGTTTTGCAATAGATACTACTCCATTTCCTTGTATAATTTGTTTATAATTTGCTTTTGAAAAACTAATTATTATAACTAACAGTATTATAAGTATACTTACTATATATATGCCTTTCTTCTTTAACATTTGCTTTCTTTCTCCTTAACCTCTTTATTTTTAAATATATAAATTGTACTATCCTTTATTAATATTATTAATATTAAAGCTAAAGTAATAGGTTTTAATAGATAAAGTACAAAAAATCCACACAATCTTGAATGAAAAATAACTTTTCCTTCTACTTGACTTTCATTTATAGGATTGTCTATTAAATTGTTGTTGTCTCCTTTGGTTATTAAATAATCCTCTTGTTTTTCTGTAATTCTATGTGTAATTAAATATTCTCCATCTTCCCTATAGGTTACTATATCTCCTATTTGATAGTCTTTAGATTCACTAATAACTATTAATTCTCCTGCCATAATTTCTGGTTCCATACTTCCTGTAACTACTATTAGTACTGCTTTTCCAGCTATTTTAATTAGATTTTCTTTTAAAATAAATTTAGAATATAAGGTAAATAATAGAATTAAAATTAGTATGAATAAAATAATCTTTTGAATAATTTTTTTCAATTCGAAACTCCTTTCTTTAGTTTAACTGCTATTAGCTTTCTACTAAAACAATTCTTGTGAATTACCTTAGCAGAGAGCTATAGCTCTCTGTCTATTCGGATAATATATTTGGATAATATAAGGTTTAATTTACGAAAAATTGGATACTACATTACTAAAGTTTTGATTGGCTTCCTACAATTTGTAAAGCAAATTGATAATTTCCAGCATTAGTTCCATTGACCATATCAGCATTATCGCCGTTTTCCGTTTCGTATGGCCATTCCCATTCTACTGTTATTGTCTTAACTTTGTTATTTTCTGCTAAATCAATGGTTCCATTTAATTCTGTATCTGCTAATGCTTTTAAGCTAGAATACGAATTACTGCCGTCTTTTTGTTTGAATTTCATATTTGTTGGTATATTTGTTTCTGAAACTATGTTTACATCATAATCTACACCAACTTCTGAACCAGTAGCATCTATAATAATATCGAAGCTTCCATGTGTACCTGGTGCAATTTTTCCTTCTGCAAGACTTACTTCATTTGCTGTATCTATTAAAGAAATATTTGTAATATTATTATTGTTGTCTCTTGCTACAAAAGACCATTTTGCAATTCCTACTTTTCCACCTCCATCTACAACAGTATAATATTTAGCAAAAGTATAACCTGCTAAGAAAATACAAAGTATTAAGGAAAGAACTATGAGCATTCCAATTGCTCTTTTTTTGTTCAAAGGCATACCTCCTTTCTATAAAAAATAGTGTTAAATATTTTTTAACAGTAAAATCTAATATTTTTGACTAGACTTATTTTGCGGGGGCATAAATAAACTTAAAACAAAAATCTGACTAAAACTTTTCCTTTTATATTAATATTCAATTTTAATTTTTTGGAAATTCAATTATACTTCAGAATGAAGATAATCTTTTAATTAGAATATTTAAAAATTACGCTAAAAAATATTTAACTTGGTTTGGATTATAGCACGGTATTTTTTATTTGTAAATACTTTTTTTGATTTTTTTTACTTTATCATTTTTTTATTTAGTACAAAAAAGCGTGAAACCTAGATTATTCTAGTATTTCACGCTTTATATTTATTCAATTAATTCGTTTGACTTTTTTCGACATTTTCTGATTTTTCAGCATCTTTGTTTGCTTTTTTAGCAATTTTGCTATGATATACAAATACAGGTACGGCTACTGCAAATATTGCTATATTAGTAGCTAAATCAACTATATTTTCATTTCTTTCTCTTTCTTTTGAAAGTTCTGTTTCTTCGTATTCTTCTTCTGGTAAAAATACATCTAGACCATAATTAAAAGTTGATATAACTCCACCTATTATTGCACATAGAGCACAAATTAATACTATATATACATATATTGCTCTTATAGTATCTTCAAAAAAACTTTTATTGGTTTCATTATTTTTCTTTTTAACAATTGCTGATACAATCATTGCAACTACAATTATAGGAGCTATTAATATTAGAATAGCAATCATTGAAACTAATATTCCCATTTTACTCTACCTCCATCTCTCTTTCTTTTTGGATTTTCTTCCAGTGATAAGTATATAAAGGTATTGCTAATGCTACAATAGCTACATCTGTTGCGATTTCCTTTATTTGTTTTCTTTGCTCATTTCTTTTATCTATCTCTGTTTTTGATTCATCATCTGTGCTGTAATAGTAAGATGAAGTCTGTTCTTCTCTGAAAAATACATAATCAGTTGGAAAATAATACTCTGTTATAGAACTTACTGTTGCTACAATTCCAGCTACTAACATACCAAGTGAAATAAAAGATACTACATATAAATAGATTATTCTTATATATTTAGCCATTCAATCTCCTCCTTAAAATAATATATTTATATTTTATATTATAAATTAATTTAAAGCAATATATGAAATAATTTATTTTTCTAATAGTTTTTTTTAATAATATATGCTATACTTGTATTACATTTACATAAATGGAGGTTTATAGATGAAAATTGGGTTCTATCCTGGAAGTTTTGATCCATTTACTAATGGTCACTTGCATGTTGTAAAAACAGCAGCTAAATTATTTGATAAGGTAATTATTGGAATTGGTATTAATTCACAAAAAAAGCGTCGATTTTCAAATGTACTAATGAAAACAGCCATTGAAAAAACTCTTGAAACAGAGAATTTAAAAAATGTAGAAGTAGTTTTGTATAATAATCTTTCTGTTTCTGCCGCACTAGAAAATAATGCAAATTTTTTAATTCGTGGCCTAAGAAATGATATGGATTATAGCTATGAAGAAAATTTAGCTCAAATAAATGAAGAAATCTCTGATATAGATACCATATATATTCGAGCTGGATTACTTGGATTTATAAGTTCAAGTATGGTAACAGAATTATTAGAACATGGCTTAAATGCAGAAAAATATTTACCTAAAGAAGTTTTATTAGCAATTAAAAATAAAATTTAGATATCATAAATTAATTTTAAAAAAGCACCATTACTAAAAAGTAATAATGCTTTTTTATTCTTTTGCAATTATTTTCGGTTTTTTAAATATTTATTTATTATTTCAACTATTTCTTCGTGTACTTTATTATTACTAATAACTGCTCCATTTATACTCTCATCATATCTTTGTTCATTTCCAAATAAATCTGTAACCTTTCCACCAGCTTCTTCTACTATAACTTTTACTGCTGCAATATCGCAGTTTTTATGTTTTGTACCTGGAAAAATTGCAAGAGTAAAATCTCCTGAAGCAACACACATACATGCTCTAATTACACTTCCTATACCTACGATATAGGCTTTTTTTCCTAAATCTTCTAAAATACTAGACAAATTATAATCTGCCCCTACCCATAAATCATAGTGACATATAGTTCGCATATCTTCTAAATCATAATTATTTACTGAAATCTTCTCTCCATTTTTATATGCACCATTTCCTTTTATAGCTGTATATAAGCTATTTGTAAATGGATCAAATACTACTCCAACCATAGTAATGCCTTTAATAACTAAAGCTAATGAAAATACAGCAACTGGAATATGTCTAGCATACATTGCTGTTCCATCTACAGGATCACATACCCAAACATAATCACTTTTTCCAAATTGTTCTTCTTCTCCATCTACTGAATGTGTAGGATATTTTTCTTTCACTTTTTTAATTAAATATGAATTTATTTCTTTATCTGCAAGAGTTACAATTGTTTTATCTCCTTTGTAGCTTGCTCCATTACTTTGATTAAAGTACTTTATCATTATTTCTCCAGCATATTTAGCTATATCTTTTGCAAACTCTAAATATTCTCCCAATTTATTATCCATTTCTTTATTCCTTTCAAATTTTAATATTTATATAAAATTATACAATATTTACTAATAAATTACTAGTAAACAAAAAAAATAACAGATAATTTCTTATCTGCTATTTATGGCTCCTCGTGTAAGACTCGAACTTACGACATTTCGGTTAACAGCCGAACGCTCTACCGACTGAGCTAACGAGGAATATTAAGTTTAATATTGTTAGTATTTCTAACTTCTTTAAAATTATACCTAATAATATTTCTAAATTCAAGTATTTATGCATAAATTTATATTTCATTTTCATTACAAAGTTATCTAAAGAATTAGATAACTTTGTAATTTATATCTATTTTTCAATTCTTTCATAGGTTACATATTCATATTCTAAATTGTTTTTCTCATTTTTTATGCCTTTTTCTTTTTCTATTATCTTCCAGTCTTCTAAATTAATTTTTGGAAAAAATGCATCTCCTTCAAAATCTTGATTTATCTCTGTAACATACATTTTCTTTGTATATGGTAAAAGTAAATTATAGATCATTGCTCCACCAATTACAAAATTTTCATTTTCATCATCTATATATTGCTTAATTTCAAGCATTGAATGTACTATTTCTACATTTTCATCTTCTACTTTAAAATCTGGATTTTGTGTAAATACAATATGCTTCCTATTTGGTAAAACTCTTCCAAGTGAATCAAAAGTTTTTCTTCCCATAATTATAGTATGTCCAGTAGTTAGTTTTTTGAATCTTTTTAAATCTTCAGGTAAAGACCATAAAAGTTTATTATTTTTTCCAATTATATTGTTTTTAGCTTTTGCTACTATTATACTTAACATTTTTTTCTCCTTATTCTGCTACTGGTATTTTTCCCAATTTCATTTCTTTGTTATATTCGTATCCCTCAATTTCAAAATCTTCAACTTTAAATTCATAAAAATTCTTAGTTGGATTATTTATTATTAATTTTGGAGATACATTCATTGTTTTTCCTTCTATTAATTTTTTTACTAAAGGAATATGTCTATCATATATATGACAATCTCCAATATTGTGTGTTAATGTTCCAACTTCTAATCCAGATACTTGAGCAAACATACATTGTAAAGCTGCATATTGCATAGTATTCCAACCATTTGCTGCTAACATATCTTGAGAGCGTTGATTTAATATTAAATGTAATTTATTTTCCTTTACTAGCCATTGTGTACCATATACACAAGGTTCTAATGCCATATCTTTTAATTCTGCATGATTAAAGATATTTGTCATAATTCTTCTGCTTGATGGATCATTTTTTAGCAAATATAGCACAAAATCTACTTGATCCATTTCTTTTATTCCATCTTTTGTTTTAAATTCATATTTTTTTCCCATTTGATATCCATAAGCTTTTCCAATAGTTCCATCTTCTCTTGCCCATTGATCCCATATATGAGAATTTAAATCGCTAATTTTATTTGACTTTTTTTGCCATATCCATAAAACTTCATCTATTGCTCTTTTTACTGTTCCACTATTATTTCTTAGAGTTATCATTGGAAATTCTTTTCCAACATCATATTTATTTGAAACTCCTATTATAGAAATATAATTTGCTTCTGTTCCATCTTCCCACCTAGTACGAACATTAGTACCTTCTGAAGAATATCCGTGTTTTAATATTTCTTTACAAGTTTCTATAAAATTTTTATCTGCTTCTGTCATATTATCCTCCTAAAATCATTTTCTGTAAATATATCATTAAGTTTATAAAAAGTAAATAGCTACACTAAAAAACAAAAAAGGAATGTATTTCTACATTCCTAAAATATTTATCTATTAGAAATTGTCTCCTCTACCTTCTGGTAAAGCAGGATAATCCAAAACAACTTTAATTTGCATTATATATTTAATAGTTCTAACAAATTTACTGTTTTTAATTCTTTGCCATAATGAAGGTTTTGTTTCAAATCTAGTTTCTTGAACAAAAGCTTCTTGTTCTTCTGCTTGAGCTTGAGAAACTTCCTCTTTAACAACTTCTGGAATAATTTCAGATTTAACTTCTGCTTTCTTTGTTTCAACCTTTACTTCTTTTGGTACTACTATTTCTTGAACTTTAGAAGCTTTTACTTCTTCTGGTTGTACAGTAGCATTTACAGTCTGCTCTTCTTGTTGAACAAATTCTTCTATTGGTGCTGGTATATATTTTAAAGCTTCTGCAATTTCTATTCCTATATAACTTAAAGCCTTTGATTTATCCTCAATTCTTTCCATATCTATTTCAATATGTAAATTTGCTTCTAAATTATTTATTTTAGCATCTATTAATTTGCAAGCACCTTTATATTCATCAGATTCTTTATCTTTAGTTCCCCCAATTATATTTAAAGCTTCTGCAACATCTGCAGGATATTTAGTTTGTAATTTTTTTACTATTTCTTTCCAATTTTTTGCTCTTGCTTTTACAGCTGCTGTTGCATCTCTTAAAACACTGGCAAGTTTAATATTCTTCTCTCTTTTACGAATTAGTTCTTCAATCTTCTTTGTGTTTTCTTCAAATTGGTTTGTTGCATATTCTACTAAATTGTATGCTGCCTTATAAACACTTCTTGGAAAGTTTTTCTTTTTAGGGTATTCTAAAAGATAAGTTTTGATTGATTCTACTAAATCTTTAAAATAAGAATCATCTTCTAATTGAACAATTTGTTTCTTGCTATTTGGATTTATTAACTTTTGAACTTTATCTATATTAGATAAAATTTTTTCTTCCGTGATTACCATTTTCACGTTTACTATGCCTGATTTATGAAAAAATGACATTTGTAAACATACCTCCTTCGTACTGTTTCCCTAATACTTTATCAATACTAAAATAATTATACTTTGTTTTGCTTTTCATTTCAAGTGATTTTCGACTTTTTTCTATTACATTTTCATTACATTTTGTAAACATTTATTATAAATTGCTTTTTTTAGTCTATTTTACATAAAGAAAAAAAGGTATTAGAAATTTTCAATCTAAACCTTTTTATTAAATAATTTTATTAATTATTATACTTTTTTCATCTCTTCAAATCTCTTTACTTTAAGAGTTGTTGTTTTTATTAATTCTTCTTCCGTAATTTTAATTTCTTTTACATATTTGTAAGTTGGCATTTTTTTATTAATAGCTTTTACTTCTTGCCATAACTTATTTTTTATATCTTCTTCTTTGCTTAAACCAAATTCTTTTTCAAATATTTCTCTATCGTATACTAATTTAGCACAGATTTTTAAATCATCTTTATCTTCATTATCTGATTTTCCATATACAAAAGATTCTTTTACTCCAGGAATTTCATTTATTAAAGCTTCTAGCTCTTCTGGATAAATATTTTTTCCATTTTTTAAAACAATTACACTCTTTTTTCTTCCTGTAATAAATATATAATCATCTTTATCAAAATAAGCTAAATCTCCTGTGTGGAACCAACCATCTTTTATTGCTTCTTCAGTAGCTTCTACATCATTTTGGTATCCAAGCATTACACAAGGACCTTTTACTACAAGCTCACCTATTCCCTGTTCATTTGGATCTACTATTTTTCCTTCAAAGCTTGGGAATAACTTTCCTATTGAACCTACTCTTACACATTCTTTATGCTCTGCTGCAACAACTGGTGATGTTTCTGTTAATCCATATCCTTGATAAGTTTCTACACCAAAATTGTTAAATCCTTTTTCTGCTTCTGGATTAAAAGCTGCAGCTCCAGCAACAAATAATCTTAATTTTCCTCCTAAGTTTTCGTGAATCTCCTTAAAAATTTTTCTTCTAATATCTATTCCAAATTTTAGTAAGAAATTACTTAATTTCATTGCAAATTTTACTTTTCGAGTTTTTCCTTGTTTATCTATATTTTTCCATATTTGTTTATACATACTCTCAAATAAAATAGGTACTGCTATCATTACACTAACTTTATATTCTTTTATATTTTCTGCTATATGTCTTATACCTTCACAAAAAGTTATACATGCTCCTACACTTATTGGATACAAAAATCCTACTGTAGACTCAAAAGTATGATGTAATGGTAAAAATGATAAAAGAGTATCATTATCGTTTACATCAAAAACTGTTGATATATCGTAAATATTTGAACATATATTCTTGTGTGACAAAGCAACAGCTTTAGACTTTGATGTAGTTCCAGAAGTAAATAACATTATAGACATCTTTTCGTTATCTATTTCTGCATCTAAAAAGCTTCTAGCACCATTTTTTAATAAATCTTTTCCTAATCTTACTAATTCTTTTTGTGAATAAATTCCATCTTTAGTTTCTTCTGCATCCATAGAAATAAAAAATTTAATTTTTCCTATTTTTTGATCTTTAATTTTTTGCATAACATCATTATACTTTTCAGAATAAAAAATAGCTTCTATTTCAGATCTTTCTACTAAACTTAAAATTTCATTATCTGGCAAAGCTTTATCCAAAGGAACTACTATTCCTGTGCCACAAACAATAGATAAATAACTAAGTTGCCATTCTTTTCTGTTTTCTCCTATAACTCCTATTCTTTTATCTTTTAAGCCAATACTTATAAGTGCAGTTCCTAAGCTTTTTACCTCATCTATATAGTCTTTATAAGAAATTTCTTTAAATTCTCCTTCTTTTTCTGTCTTCATTTTAAATGCTGGTTTATTTCCAAATTTTTCTTGTGTATTGTTTATAATTTCTTTTATATTGTTAAATTTTTGTGGTTCATATAGTTTTTTTGTACAAGTATGTTTTCTTTCTTCCATTTTATCTTCCCCTTCTAAAATAATATGTTACTTTCCTAACAAATTTAAAAATGTTAGTTCATATTCATTTTCTAACTCTTTTATTTGTAATTCTTGCTTAGTTTTTCTAATATATATTAAACTAGTACAAGTTAAAGAAAATATTTGAGCTGCCATAACTGAGCTATTGCATTCTCGTATATCTCCTTTTTTTAAGCCTTCTTCTATTATCTTCTGTATTACATTTATATATTCTATTACTTTTTCTCTACAAAAAACATTTCTAGAACCTGTTCCAAACATTTGACTTAAAACTATAGTTATAATATTTTCATATTTATAAATAGTTTTTAATTGAATAATAGAAATAGCTTTTAACTTATCTATTGTAGTTTCACATTTAGAAGTTTTTATTTCTATACTATTTTTTAAAAGCTTCATTCCCTCTTCTACAAGAAAATTAAAAATTTCCTCTTTACTTGAAAAGTGATAATATAAAGTTCCTTTAGCAACTCCAACTACAGAAGTTATTTCTTCTATACTAGTTGCATCATAACCTTTTTCAGCAAAGAGCTTCATCGAGGTTTCAAAAATTTTTCTCTTTGTTTTATTCATAAACTCCACCTAATTCAAATTTAGTGTAATTATATAATTTTTCTTAGAATTTTGCAAGATTTTTTTTGAATTTGACTAAAAGAGAAACTATCAAAATCTTGATAGTTTCTCTAAACTTTCTTTTTATTATAGCATCTTTTTTATTTCCTCTTTTGTTAATCCTAATTGTTCTATTTCCTCTATTAGATTTCTTATTTTTTTTAATTTTTCTTCTATTTTATCTTCTACTATTTTTTTAGTATTGCTAGCTATAAATGTTCCTTTTGTGGAAATAGTTACTGTAACTCCTCTTCTTTCAAGTTCTGTATATGCCTTTTTTACAGTATTTGGATTAATTCCTAAATCTGTTGCCATATCTCTTACAGAAGGTATTTGTTCCTCTGGTTTTAAAATTCCTAGTGCTACATACCTTTCTACTTGTTCAACTATTTGTTCATAAATTGGAGTTCTACTTTGATAGTCTAAATTAATCATACATATCACTCCTCTCTAATTATTCGTTTTTATTGTGTTTTCAATCACTGGTTCTGCTGTATTTTCTATACTTTCTGGATATGTTTCTACTGTAGAAGTTATTAAGTTTAAATCATCTGTATTTAAATCTTCTGTAAATACTTCATTATTCATTAAAATATTTTCTCCACCAATAGCTTCTATAAAATCTTCTATAGCATTAGTATAAAACCAATATCTATAATAATTTTCACCAGAAATATTTATAAGTATTTCATAATAAGCATTTTCTTTGCTAACTGTTAAATCTGCATTTTTTATAAAATTCAATAAATTTCCATTTCTATCGTAAATCATCTCATAATAGGTATATCCTGTTTCTTCTGGTTTATATTCTAACACATTGTAATATACATCTTCTTTATTTTCCTTTTTATTTTCTAATTTTGTTAGTACTTCTAAAGTTATTTTATTTGATAAGCTCATAGTGTATTCTTGTAGCTCATCACTTATATTTACAGGTACTCTTAAATTATATAATCTATGATTTTTATAATAAAAACAGTCTATTATTTTAATTCCGTAGTAATTTTCACTATAAGTGTTTCTTTCTCTATAATTATTCTTTATGCTTTTATTTATTAAATTAATAATTTCTTCCTTATCTTTTCCTGTTAGCTTTTGATTATCATAAATTATTGAATAATCATTTGTATTTTCTATTGTTAAATCTTTGTTTAAATTATTTATATATTCTTCATCATTAGCTACATATTCTAATATTTTATTGTAACTATTTTTTTCTAAGCATGCATCTGTAAATATTTCTTTTCCATTTTTAAAATTAATTTTTACAAAAATATAATCACCAATTAAATATTCTTGAGAAGAACTACTTCTTCCCGTTATTAATCCATTATAAAATATATCTAAAACCTTTTCATCTGTTATCTCATAATTTATTTCTTCTAAGGTCAAAAAATTATCTCTATTATAATAATTTTCTAATTCTACAATACCTATACTTTTTATATCTGCTCTTGCATATTCTTCTACAGATTTTTCATTTAAGGTTTTTACAAAATATAGTGTTCCAAAAAGAACTACTGATGTTAATATAAATATTGGAATTTCTATTTTAAGCTTTACTCTTTTATTTGTAAAAATATCATATATATAATAGTATACAAATATAATTGCAAATAATAATATCATTGTTTTAATCGGTGCATCTACAACTACCACTACAGCTATCATTGGAACTAAAGTTAAGCCCTTTATTAAAAAATGTACTAATGTATTTGAAATACCTTCCTCTGTGTTTTCCATTTTTCTTTTCTTAAATAAGAAATATGCTATAAACATATAAATAACACTAAGTATTAACATTTTTATAATTATACTATTTGTAAACATTATATTTTCATAGATAAAAGTTCTAAAGTAATTATAAGGCATTGTATAATCTTTAAGTTCTTCTGTACTTACTGAGACATTTTCCATTCCGCTTTGAACAAATTCTACTTCCTCATAAGTATCAAACCCGCTTATAGCATCAGTTGTAAATGGAACTAAAAATAAAACTAATAAAGTTACTACTATCTGTGTAATTAAATTTCCAGAAATTGCCATTCCTATACTAGTTGCAGAAAAAACAAATATGTAAGAAACTACTCCTAGTATCAAAGAATCTATTAACATTTTAATATTTATAATTGTATTATTTAAAATAGTTAAAGTAGTTAAAGCAGCAATAAAAGTTAAAATTTGTATCAATAAAATTAATAAAATTCCACCTATAATATTTGTTAAAAAAATATTTCTTCTATTAATAGGCATAGAACCTATAAAATCTATACTTTTTCTTTTAAAGATATATCCAAACAATATCTGTGAAATTGCAACAGGAATAATATACATTCCTAAAATATTTACAATATTAAAAGCTTTTGTAGTTTCTTCATAATCTATATTACAAGCATCTGTAAGATATAAATTTATTAATACTAATACCGTTAAAACAGGAACAGCTAAAATAGTAATTCCTAGTAAAGTTTTAGACTTTTTTAAGTTTTGAATAAAATAATTTTTATTAAATAACTTCGTTAAATTCATAGCCTAATACCTCCATTTCATAAATAAAAATTTCTTCCAAAGTTAGAGTTAAAAAGTCTAAAATTAATGGATGTTTTTCCTTTAAATAGTCTTCATATTCTCCCTTTTCACCTTTTACTATCATAGTTGCAACACTACCTGTTTTCTTAAAATTTAGAATATTTAATTTTTCAAAATCTTTTTCTGAGAAATCATCTTTTAAAGATATTTGAACTTTAAAAATATTTGTTTTTAAAGTATCTACTTCACTTTCAAATAAAATTCCTCCTTTATATAATAATCCTAGATTATCACATATATCTTCTAATTCTCTCAAATTATGGCTAGTCATTATTATTGTAGTTGTCTTCGTTTCCATTTGCTTTGCTAAAATTTTCTTCATAAGGTTTCTTACTACTGGATCTAGTCCATCAAAAGTTTCATCAAAAAACATATAATCTGCATTTGTAGCTATTGCACAAATTAAGCTACATTGTCTTTTCATTCCTTTTGAAAAATTCTGAATTTTCACATTTAAATCTAGTTTTAGTATTTTAGCTAATTCTTCTAAGTATTTCATATCAAATTTTTTGTACATAGCCTCATAAAACTTTGCCATTTCTTTTAATGTATATCCTGGAAAAAAGTATAAATCATCTGGAACAAATACCAATCTTTGCTTTAATTCTTCATTATCTTCTATTTCTACATCATCAATTAAAACTGTGCCTTCATCTCTTTTAAATACATCATTTATAATTCTAAGTAAAGTAGATTTTCCAGCTCCATTTGCTCCAATTAATCCGTAAATTGAACCTGTTTTTATATTACAGTTCAATTTATCTAATACTTTCTTTTTTCCATAAGATTTACTTAAATTTCTTATTTCAATCATCTAAAATCCTCCAATTTAAAATAAATAATAAAATTCAAGTTTGAAAATTATTTGTATTATTTGTGTTAGTACAGATGTATCATATTAATTATTTTTTGTCAATATATTTAAGAAAAACTTAAGAACTAAAAAATACAATTTGCAATCTTATGTAAATTGTAGTATAATCTATTTTGAACATTTTATTATTAGGAGGTTTAATATGGAGCGGAATATTGACAAACAGAAATTAGAGGAATTAGTTAAACACATCGAGGAAACGGATCCTGAATTCGTAAGGGATTATGCAGATTTCTTTTACTATATATTGAGTGATACTGATTCCAATCAGCCTATTAACAAGCAAGAGCTTTCCGATTTACTTAAGAAAGGACAGCAAAACGAGATGGCGAGCACCTATAAAAATGTAGTGAGTTTACTTGCAGAAGGGTGTTACCGCAACCAGTAAAACCTTATAGTGCCCCTTCAGGCACAAAAAAAGCCCAGAGGGGCTTTTTTTATTTATATTTTAGTAATATCAACTACTTCTAAATCTTTTTCTTCTACATTATCATCAATTGCTTTATACAATGCATTTACAGTGTCTAAAGATGTAAAACAAGGAATTTTACATTCAACTGTTAATCTCCTTATCTTAAATCCATCTCTATTTGCATGTTTTCCTTTAGTTGGAGTATTTACAACAAAATTTATTTTTCCAGATTGAATTAAATCAGCAATGCTATTTTTTCCTTCCCATAATTTTTCTACTACTATGGCATCTATTCCATTTTCCTTTAAGAATTTTGCTGTTCCTATAGTTGAATATATTATAAAGCCTTTTTCCTTAAATTTTTTAGCTATCGGTAAAACTTCTGGTTTATCTTTATCTCTTACAGTAATTAGTATACTTCCTGTTTTAGAAACATTTGCACCACTAGCTATAAATGCTTTTAGTATGGCATTTTCAAAATTCTTGTCTACTCCTAAAACTTCTCCCGTAGATTTCATTTCTGGACCTAAGCTTGTATCTGCATTTTTAATTTTTTCAAAAGAAAATACCGGCATCTTTACACATACATATTCGCTCTTTTTATATAAACCTGTTCCATAAGGCATATCTTTTAGTTTTTTGCCAAGTATTACTTCTGTTGCTATATCTATCATTGGTAAATTAGTAACTTTACTAATATATGGAACTGTTCTACTAGAACGAGGATTTACTTCTATAATGTATACTTTATCATTACTAACTATAAACTGTATATTTAATATTCCTATTACATTTAATTCTTTTGCTATCTTTTCTGTATAATTTATTATTTCTTTTTCATATTTCAAATCTAAGGTCTGTGTTGGATAAACAGAGATGCTATCTCCAGAATGAACTCCTGCTCTTTCTAAGTGTTCCATTATTCCAGGAATCAAGATATCCTCTCCGTCACAAATTGCATCTACTTCTACTTCTTTTCCTAGAATATATTTATCTACTAAAATAGGATGTTCTTGTGCAACCTCATTAATTTCATTTACATATTCTTCTATTTCTTTATCATCATAAGCAATGGCCATACCTTGACCACCTAAAACATAAGATGGTCTAACTAGTACTGGATACCCTAAATTATTTGCAACTTTTTTTGCTTCTTCTACTGTAAAAATTGTACTACCCTTTGGTCTTAAAATTCCACAATGACTCAAAGCTTCATCAAATTCTTTTCTATCTTCAGCTCTATCCATATCTACTTCTTGAGTACCTAAGATTTTAACTCCCATTTCTGTTAGAGCTTTTGTTAATTTAATAGCTGTTTGTCCACCAAATTGTACAATTGCACCATAAGGCTTCTCTACATCAACTATATTTTCTACATCTTCTGCTGTTAGTGGTTCAAAATATAGTTTATCTGCTATATCAAAATCTGTACTAACTGTTTCTGGATTGTTATTTACAATTATAGTTTCATATCCAGCCTTCTTTAAAGACCATACTCCATGAACACTACAATAATCAAATTCTATACCTTGTCCTATTCTTATAGGTCCAGAACCTAAAACTAATACTTTCTTTTTATCGCTAAGCTTAGTTTCATTTTCTTCATCATAACTAGAGTAGTAATATGGTGTTTGAGCTTCGAATTCTGCACTACAAGTATCTACCATTTTGAAATTTGCTACGATTCTATTTCCTAATCTTATAGCTTTTATTTCTTTAATATCTTGCTTTGAAAGTTCGGCAATTACTTTATCTGTAAAACCATATTTTTTTGCTTTTCTAATTAAATATGCATTTAATTCTTTAGTTTGCAAATCTTTTTCCATTTCTACTATTTTGCTAACTACACCAATAAAAAATTTATCTATAGTAGTTATATTGTGTATTTCTTCAATAGAAATTCCTCTTCTTAAAGCTTCTGCCATTACAAAAATTCTTTCATTATCAACTTTTTTTAATTTTTCATCTATTTCTTCTCTAGTAAACTCTTTTAATTTAGGTAAAATTAAAGAGTCTAAATTTTCTTCTAAAGAACGAACAGCCTTCATAAGACCTGCTTCTAAGTTTGGTGCAATAGCCATTACTTCTCCTGTTGCTTTCATCTGAGTTCCTAAATCTCTACTTGCTGTTAAAAATTTCTTAAATGGCCACTTAGGAATTTTTACTACTACATAATCTAAAACCGGTTCAAAGCAAGCATAAGTTTTTCCAGTTACAGAATTTATTATTTCGTCTAAAGAGTATCCTATTGCGATTTTAGTTGCAACTTTTGCTATTGGATAACCTGTAGCTTTTGAAGCTAAAGCTGAAGATCTACTTACTCTTGGATTTACTTCTATTACTGCATATTCAAAGCTATTTGGATTTAAAGCAAATTGCACATTACAACCGCCTTCTATTTTTAAGCTAGAAATAATTTTTATTGCAGAGGTTCTAAGCATCTGATACTCTTTATTAGCAAGAGTTTGAGATGGTGCAACTACTATGCTATCTCCTGTATGAACTCCAACAGGGTCAATATTTTCCATATTACAAATTGTAATGCAATTGCCTTTTCCATCTCTCATTACTTCATACTCTATTTCTTTCCAACCTGATATACATTTTTCAATTAAAACCTCGTGTACTCTAGACATACGAAGTCCACTTGAACAAATTTCTTCTAATTCTTCTATTGTATAAGCAATTCCTCCTCCGGTTCCACCTAAAGTATATGCAGGTCTTACAATTACTGGTAAGCCAATTTTATTTGCAAATTCAACTGCATCTTCTACATTATAAACAACCTTACTAGATATACAAGGCTCACCAATTTCTTCCATCATATCTTTAAAAGCTTGTCTATCTTCGGCTTTTTTTATTCCTTCTGCTTTTGTTCCTAAAAGTTTTACATTATATTCTTCTAAAAATCCACTCTCTGCAAGCTCCATTGCTAAGTTTAGTCCTGTTTGTCCACCTAAATTTGGAAGTATACTATCTGGTTTTTCTTTTTTTATTATCTTTTTTACTGTTTCTACTGTTAATGGCTCTAAGTAAATTTTATCTGCCATATGCTTATCTGTCATTATAGTTGCCGGATTTGAATTTACTAAAACTACTTCAATTCCTTCCTTTTTTAGTTCTCTACAAGCTTGTGTTCCTGCATAATCAAATTCTGCGGCTTGACCTATTATAATAGGTCCTGAACCAATCACTAAAACTTTTTTTATATTTTTATTTCTTGGCATTTCTTTTTCCTTTCTTTGCATAATCTAATTTTTTATTATAGCATAGCTACAAATTCATCAAATAAATAAGCTGTATCTTCTGGACCAGGACAAGCTTCTGGATGGAATTGTACAGTAAATATATTTTTATTTTTATATTTAATTCCCTCTACTGTATTATCATTTAAATTTATATGTGTAACCTCAGCTATCTCTGGATTCAAGCTTTCTTCTAATATATAGTAACCATGATTTTGAGAAGTTATATACACTCTATCTGTTTTTAAATCTTTTACGGGATGATTTGGTCCTCTATGTCCATATTTTAGTTTTGCTGTTTTTGCACCTGTTGCTAAGCCCATTAATTGATGACCTAGGCATATACCGAAAATTGGTATGTTTGTCTTGTATAGTTTTTTTATGGTTTCAATTTCAACTATACAATCTTCTGGATTTCCTGGCCCATTTGAAAGCATTATACCATCTGGTCTTGTTGCTAATATCATTTCCACCTTTGTATTACTAGGATAAACAGTAACACCAACTCCTCTTTTTAGTAAAGAGTTTACTATATTATCTTTTGCACCAAAATCTAAAAGTGCTACTTGTTTAGGCTTAGTTCTCCCATAATTTACTATTTTGTCTGTTGATACTTCTTCTACAATTCTTCCAATTTCATAATTTTCAATTGATTCTTGTATTTTTTCCATATTTCCTATGCTAGAAGTTAAATACCCTTTCATAGTTCCACTGTCTCTCAAAATCTTTGTTAATTTTCTAGTATTAACACCCTTTAAACCAGGAACATTATTATCTTTTAAAAATTTATCTACATTTTCTTGCGACCTAAAATTGCTTTCGTATTCTCCTATATCATGTACAAATATAGCTTTAGCCCATATTTTTTTTGATTCACAATCTTCTAAGCAAACTCCATAGTTTCCTATAAGAGGATATGTCATTACTATTCCCTGTCCTGCATAAGATGGATCTGTAAAAGTTTCTACATATCCTACCATTCCAGTATTAAATACTACTTCACAAGCAGTATCTTGGTAGCTACCAAATCGTTCTCCTTCAAAAATCTGTCCATTTTCTAAAACTAAATAGCCTTTCATTTTAGCTCCTTTCCTTATTTAATTCTAAAAAAAAACACTAAATACAATATTTAGTGTTTTTGAGTTTTTATAAGTAAAAAAATAGGAATAATAAAAAAAGATGTATTTGCAATTTTTTTTATTTTATTATTATTTGCAAAATACATCATTTTTTATTTCCTCCATTCGACTTTTTACTACATTGTATTAAATTTTACTATATATTTTGTTAAATGTCAATGGGAACAAATATGTTTATTAATATCAAAAAAACTCTTTTTAAAATACATATTTCCTAACTTCGCAATTTTTAAGTCCAAGCCCTGTTAGGTTTTCAATATCCGGAATTCCTTCAAAATAACATCTAAAAGGAATACTCACACCACCATGTGCAACTATTAAAATTCTTTTGTCTTTATATTTTTCTTTTATATCATCTAAAAAATTATATATTCTCTCAAAAAAGTCCTGTATTTTCTCTGCTTTTTCATAATTTTCCGCTTTTTTATAACTCCAAAAGTCTTCAAAACTAAATTCATTTCTGTTTTTTCCTTCAAATTCACCAAAATCTCTTTCTGAAATTCTCTCATCAATTATTATTGGTATATTTCTTCCTTCATTTATAATATCTGCAGTTTGTCTCGCTCTTTTTAGTGGAGAACATATAATTAAATCTATTTTTTCATTAACAAGTTCTTCTTTAGCAATCTTTGCTTGTTCTATTCCTGTGTGATTTAACTCGATATCAGCTCTTCCTTGCAATTTTCTTTGTAAATTCCAATCTGTTTGTCCATGTCTTGTTATTAAAATTTCCATTTCTTCTCCCTCTCTATTACAAAAAATAGAACGGTGCCATTAAAGAACCGCTCCATTTCAAATTATTTTGATTCCCATCTAAGCATTTTTATATCTTTGTACTTATCTAGTACTTTCATATATTTTTGATATTCTTCTTCCCATAGTGCATCTGGAACTTTGTCAAAAGCTTCAAAAATCTTATCTGCTTCTTGCATAAAAATTATTTGTTGCTGTGGAGTTAAATTATCATATTTTATACTAAAAGCATATAATTTATCTAAGGTTTCATTAGCTTTAATAAAAGACCAAAAATCTGTTACATTCATTCCTGCCATTTTAATTTGGGCAATAGCTAATACTGTTAAAAATAATATTACTGTAAATAGTATGAAAATAACTGCTAAAAATTCCATATTACACCATCTTTCTTTTGTTCTTTGAAAATTATAACATATACTTATTTTTTATTCAATATTTTTATTTAGCTTTTCTTCCTTCATTTTTTCCATATAATATATAATGCTCATAATAACTTAAAATATCATTTCCAAAAGCTTTTCTTAAATCTTCGTAATTACTTTTGTATATAGAAACTTTAAAATCACTGCTAGCATTTCTTCCTTCTTTCATTCCTATATTTACAAAATGATTTAATGCAACTGAATATGTATTTCCATAAGCTTTATTTAGGTCATTATTATTATTCAAATAATATTTTACATCAAAATATAAAGATGCTTTTCTTCCCTCGTTTATACCATTATTTACAAAGTGCTCATAAGCAGACTTATAATTGTTTCCAAAGGCTTTTTTTAAATCACTATTATTTTCCAAATAATATTTAGCGTCAAATACTAAAGAAGCAATTCTACCTTCATTAATTCCGCTATTTAGCCAATGATTTTTAAGTGTTGTTTCGTTGTAACCAAAAGCTACTCTCAAATCTGGATATAAATCATAATACAGTTTTGCATTAAATAAAGAATTTCTAATATCTTCTGGTTTTACAATATTTACTACTTCTGAAACTTCATTTGCTTTTCTTCCTTCATTTTTGCCAAAATTTATATAATGAAGCATTAGCTCATAAGCATCCATATTTTTTAAGTCAGAATTATTATTTTTATAGTATTCTCCCCAATATAAACTTGAGCTTTTTCTTAACTCTTTATATCCATTTGAGATAAAATGTTCATAAGCAGACTTATAATTTGTCCCGAAGGCTTTTTGCAAATCACTATTATTTGCTAAATAGTATTTTACATCAAATACACTTGAAGCTGTTCTTCCCTCATTAATACCACTATTTAACCAATGTAACTTAAACTTTGCTTCATTATAGCCAAAAGCTGCTTTTAAATCTGGATATTTATCTGCATAATATTTGTAGTCAAAAACCAAATTTGCTATTTGTTCTGGTGTATAGGTTTTATTGTTAGTATCTTCATTTGAATTTATTTCATTTTCAAAATTTACTTTAATTGTTTCTATACCAGGACCTAACTTAATTATTAAGTTTGCTGTTCCAGCTTTAAGACCTTTCATATTTCCATTTTTATCTACTGTCATTACAGAAGTATCTGAACTAGACAAACTAACTTCTGTAGGTAAAAGTGATATTCTAGCTCCACTCCACGCAGCATTTATTAAATAAGGAACTACATTTATAGTTTCTCCTACTTTATATCTTTTATTACTACTTATATTTGAACTTAAATTTTCTGCATAATAGTAATATAATAATTTTGTTTTTGTTACCTTCTGTGAATTTGTAGCGACAGTTCCTGAAGCATTAGAATTTCCAAATAATTGAACCCAATAAAGAGTTCCATCTTTTTCAAAACATCCAATTCCTATAGATTTATAATTTTTACCTAATATATTGCTCTTATGTGTTGTTGAATTCATCCAGCTATCCATTACACTTTCTGGACTGCTTTGACCACCAGCAATATTTTCAGCCATTGCCTTAGAACTTATAGTAAAACAATCACCAGTTCCTGGTCTACTATGTTCTAAATATAAACTTATTTCTAAAGCTCTTTCCATTGCTGCTTCTGTTAATTCTTTATCTATAGTTACATTTCCTAAGTCATTGGATTTTCTTTCTTTATTTACTAAATTTACAACCTGATTAACAAAGTCGTATCTATTAGTTCCTGAAATTGTTAATTTTACATTTTTAATATAGTTTCCACTTTCTGCCTTTTCTATTCCATCTGGCATATCTATATTAGTTAACTTTTCGCTATCTAAATCAAAATCTTTTTCTATTAATAGTATAGAATCTGGAATTGTTAATGTTGTTAAACTATTGCAATTTGCAAAAGCTCCTTCTCTTATACATTCTAGTTTTGAAGGTAATTTAACTTGTGTTAATTTTGTACATTCTTTAAAAGCATCATCATTTACTAAATTAGCTGTAGAATTTGTTGCATCAACACTTACTAAATTAGTACAACCTTTAAAACAGCTATGTGGTATTGATGATGTTTGTGTATTAATAACAACATTTTTTAAACTAGTAGCCATTTCAAAACATGAAAATTCCATTTTTGTTATACTACTTGGTAATACAATACTTGTTAAAGCCTCTGCTTTATAAAAAACGCCATATCCTAAAGTTGTTACACTATTTGGAATTGTAACATTCTTTAAATTTTTATTGCTTTCAAAACTGTAACTTCCTAGTTCTTTAACAGTATTTGGTATTGTATAAGTGGTATTTGTCTTAGCTTTAGGATAACTACATAATTTTGTTTTATCTTTACTAAATAAAATTCCATCTATTGAGCAAAAAGTTGCATTTGCACTATCTACTTCTATTTTTGAAAGTGCTGGGCAATCATAAAAAGCTCTAACATCAATTGAAGTAACGCTTGCTGGAATTTTAATTTCTGTAAAGCTACAAGATTCAAAAACACAATCTCCTATTGTTTTAACAGAGCTTCCAAGTGTTATTCTTGTTAGATTTCTGCAATACATAAAAGCTCCAGTTTCTAAATCTGTTACAGTATTAGGTACAATTACAGTTTGTATGCTCGTTTTACTATAAAAAGCTGCAGCTCCTATAATTGTAACTTTTTTACCATTTATTGAACTTGGTATAGAAACATTCTGTTCATTTCCTGTGTATTTTGTAATTTTAACTGTACCATCAGAATTTTCTGTATATTTGTAATTTCCATAAGTAAAATCAGAAAAAGTTTCTATCTCTCCACTTACACTTTCTTCTAAAGAGTTTTCTTCTATTTCATCTCTCGTTACTGCATTAGAGATGCTAGTTTCTGTACTTGCATATGTAATAGTAGATAGTAAAAAAACAATTACTATATATAAAATTACAAGTTTTAAATATCTTTTCATACATTCCCTCCTTAAAATAATATTTATCTTATACATTATATTTTTTATTGCTATTTTTTTCCAATACTATTTTACTATATAAGTAAAAAAATAACAATATTAAAATTTAAGAGGTTTTAAGTAACCAAAACAAAAAATTCGACATATTATTTAATATAACTATAAAAGGAGGTTATTTAAATGAGAAGATGTTGTAATAATAGAAATTGCAACTCAAATTGCTATAACCAAAGAACAGGTGGCTGTTGCAATTTATATAATACAAACAATATAATGCCCAGAACTTCTAATTATTCTTGCAATACAGAATATGAAGAATGTGAATGTGGCTTCTCTGAATCGAGTAATGAAAGATTTTCAGAAAATCCAATGTATGGGCACGCGTATGTGCTTAATCAAAAAATGGGAGAGGTTTTTAGACAAGATTGCGGATTAGCAAATGGAACTATTTTTCCTGAGCTTGTAAGTCCGTATGCTCCAAATGATTCTGTTATCGAAGCTGATTTTTTAGAATCAAATGTAATAGAAAGTGGGTGTGAAAATAATGGGTTGTAATTGTGGTTGCAATAATTCAAATCAACAAGAAATGCTTATGCAAATTAGAGAATTAAGATTTTCTGTAAATGATTTAGCTCTTTATTTAGACACTCACCCTTGCGATAGAAGAGCTATTGCTCTTCATAATCAATATAGTAGAGAGCTAAGAAACTTAACAGATGAATATCAAAGAAAATATGGGCCATTAACTATTGAATGTCCTTGCAATAAATGGCGTTGGATAGATTTACCTTGGCCTTGGGAAAGGAGTTAAAAAATATGTGGACTTATAATAAACATTTACAATATCCAATTAATATTAGAACACCAAACCCAAAACTTGCTCAAGTAATTATATCACAATATGGTGGTCCTGATGGTGAACTAGGTGCATCTTTAAGATATTTATCTCAAAGGTTTGGTATGCCAGATCAAAAATCAAAAGCAGTATTAAACGATATCGGTACTGAAGAATTAGGACACTTAGAAATGGTAGGAACTTTAGTACACCAATTAACAAAAGGTTGCACTCCTCAACAAATGCAAGAAATGGGCTTAAGTGCTTATTACACAGATCATGGCTTTGGTGTATATCCTCAGTCTGCAGGTGGCTTCCCTTTTTCAGCAGCAGCAATTGCAGTAAAAGGTGATCCTATTGCTGATTTAACTGAAGACTTAGCAGCTGAACAAAAAGCAAGAGCAACTTATGAAAAATTGATAGATCTTTGTAAAGATGATCCAGATGTTATAGATGTACTTCGTTTCTTAAGAGAAAGAGAAATTGTCCATTTTCAAAGATTTGGTGAAGCTTTAAATAATGTTCAAGATAAATTAGCAGAAAAAAGATGGTACACTGGAATGAGAAATAATACAGTAAATGGCGTAAATACTATAAGTAATTTAAAGAATATGAATACAAATAATAGAAATGGCTCTTGTGGTTGTAATTACTAAAATTTAAATTAGTAAAAATTGTAACAAATAATTATAAAAACTTTTTTAAAAGAGAACGATACTTTATATCGTTCTCTTTTTATATTTAATGAAAATTATAAAAGTAATTTACAATCTAATACTTAAATGATAAAATTTTATCAAAATTAAGGAGAAATATTATAATGAAACTTGATGAAGAAAAAATTTTCGAGATAATAAATGGAATAAAACAAGGAAATTATTCTAAAGCAGATTTAAAGGATGTATTAGGTGGTAAAAAGTTAGACACTATTTTTGACAAAGTTACAGTAGAATCCATATTAGATAATTTTATAAAAAATGGAAAATTACACGACTTGATTCCTAACCAAAATGGTATAGATATACTAGAAGGATTATTGAATGACCATATTCAATCAAATCTGTCTGATTTTTATCTAATAAAACCAGACTACATAATATCTCTTCCTCCTAAAGAACAACAAAATATGGCTAATAGTATATCTAATGGTAAGCAAGATTTATCAATTGCTTTACAAAATTTATGGTGTAAAGGTATAAAAACTATAGCCTGTACTACAAAAGAAAGCGATAATATTCCAATGGTAATGTTAG
The DNA here is from genome assembly GCA_944390345.1 of uncultured Clostridia bacterium. GTDB lineage: Bacteria > Bacillota > Clostridia > TANB77 > CAG-508 > Scatovivens. The sequence continues at coordinate 33,632 of CALXPP010000002.1, read as the reverse complement.
AAATAAATGAAGATAATATAAAAACTCAAGATATTATCCAAAAACTTTCTGAGCAAGATAATATAACTGCTTTTTCTTCTTACAACGGTGCAAAAGAAAAAAGCTTCTCTATTACACTATCTGGAAATAAACTATATAATTATTTACAAGATTTAGACAATATTCCAAGCCCTCAAACACACAAAAATAATATCTTTGCTACTTCACTAAAGAAATCTTTGGAATTTCTTAACGAAATGTATGAATCTTACTCTAAAAATAATATTGATACTACTCAAGTATCAAAAGAAATTTTACACGCTGAAAAATTACTTCAAGAAATTAGTAATAGAACAGAAACTACAGAAAAAAAATCTTGGGAACTAGATCCAGAGGAAAAAATTAGAATTCAAATAAATACTGCTGAAATTGTTAAAAAATATGAAAAGGATAAGGATTATCAAATCGACAGCAGAAAAGAAAATCAAACTCCCAAAAATGATACCCCAGAAAAATAAAAACTAAAAAAGGAAATAATTTCCTTTTTTAGTTTTAGCTTTTTATCTTATTTTTTCTATGTCAATCCTTGCTGTTTGATATTCTATATCTTCTATAGATATTCCATTTAATTTTAAGACATTCCCCGCTTGTAACTTAAGAATTACTGTACTAGTTATAGTCATTCTGTTTTCTGTGCTATTTCTTATTACTGGAGATTGATTAAAAGTATCTTCTAAAATTTGTCCATTTACAGAAAGGGCCGCATTAAAATTAAAAGTCCCACTTACATCTTGGACTCCATATAATTGATAAGATATTTGATAAATACCATTTTCATTTATAATTATTTCATCACTTCCTGTTTGATGAGTTATAGCAGTTCCCTCTTCTATTTCATTTTGGCTAAATTTAATTGTTGTTATTCCCAAAGTAGTATTGTCTCCATTTTCAGCTATAGCAACTAGTATATTTGGATTTCTAGTATTTTCCTGGTTAAGAATAATTGCAAAAATTACTAAGGTTATTATAAGCAAAATAAATATCATTTTACTTAGAATATTTTTTTCACAACACATAATAATCCCTCCTATTATATATTATGAAAACACTTATAAATTTGTACTTTTAAAATAAAATAAGAAACTAACTTAGCATTAATTCCTTATTTTACGAATTTATATATTAATATTTTAAATAATAATTTGTATTATGAATTAGCAATTATTATTTTCTCATCTTTTGCAGTAAGTGTAACCTTCTTTTTTGGTTTTATTTCGTCATTTAAAATTCCATCTGCAATTCTATCTTCTACTAAATTTTGAATAGCTCTTTTAAGTGGTCTTGCTCCATAATTTAAATCTGTTCCTTCTTTTGCTATTAATTCTTTTGCCTTTTCATCTACATCAAATTTAATATTTTGTTTACTCATACGCATTTGTACTGTTTTTAGCATATTATTAATAATTTGTGTTATATCTTCTTTAGATAATTTATGGAATACTATAATTTCATCTATACGATTTAAGAACTCTGGTTTAAACTCTCGTTTTGCTTCTTGCATAACATCTTTTTTTATAGTCTCATTTTCTACTTTTAGCTTTTCATCTTCTTTACTTAAAATACCAGAAAATCCTAAAGTCTTCTTATCTGTAATTAATCTTGCTCCTACATTTGAAGTCATTATAATTACTGTATTTTTAAAATTTACAGTTCTTCCTTGATTATCTGTTAATCTACCGTCATCTAATATTTGCAATAATAAATTCATTACATCTGGATGAGCTTTTTCTATTTCATCAAATAATACTACAGAATATGGTTTTCTACGAACTTTCTCTGTTAATCCTCCTGCTTCATCATAGCCTACATAACCTGGAGGAGAACCTATTAACTTAGAAATAGAATGCCCTTCCATAAACTCTGACATATCTACTCGAATCATTGCATTTTCATCTCCAAACAAGCAATCAGCTAAAGCTTTTGTAAGTTCTGTTTTTCCCACACCAGTTGGTCCTAAAAATAAGAAAGAGCCAATTGGTCTATTAGGATCTTTTAAGCCAACTCTACTTCTTCTAATTGCTCTTGCTACTGCACTCACTGCCTCATCTTGTCCTACAACTCTTTTATGCAATTCTTTTTCTAAATTTTTTAATCTTTTGGTTTCTGTTTCTGTAATTTTGCTGGTTTCTATTCCAGTCCAGCTTGCAACCACTTCTGCTATTTCTTGCTTTCCTATATTTACTATTTTTTTAGTATTTTTTTCTTTCCAAAGATTGTTCTCTTTTTCTAATTCTTCTCTTAAATTTTTTTCTGCATCTCTTAATTTAGCTGCTCTTTCAAAATCTTGTACATTTATAGCTTCTTCCTTTTCTCTGCTTGCTTTTTCTAATTTTTCTTCTATTTTCTTTAAGTCTTCTGGTTCAATATAAGTTTTTAGTCTTGCTTTTGCAGAAGCTTCATCTATTAAATCAATTGCTTTATCTGGTAAAAATCTATCATTTATATATCTGCTAGAAAGCTCTACTGCACTAGCTATAGCTTCATCTGTAATTTTTACATTATGATGAGCTTCATATTTATCTCTTAAACCTGCTAAGATTTTTTTACAATCTTCTAATGAAGGCTCTTCTACTATAATTGGTTGAAATCTTCTCTCTAGTGCACTATCTTTTTCTATATATTTTCTATATTCACTTAATGTAGTTGCACCTACTACTTGAATTTCTCCCCTTGCAAGTAAAGGTTTCAAAATATTTGCTGCATCAATTGCTCCTTCTGCAGCACCAGCTCCTACTATAGTATGAATTTCATCTATAAATAGTATTATATCTTTTGCTTTTTTTACTTCATTTAAACATTTCTTTATTCTCTCTTCAAAATCTCCTCTATACTTAGCTCCAGCTACCATTGAGCTTATGTCTAATGTAACTACCCTTTTATTTTTTAAAATTTCTGGTACATTTCCATTCACTATTTTTTGCGCTAATCCCTCTATAACTGCTGTTTTTCCAACTCCTGGTTCACCTATTAAGCAAGGGTTATTTTTAGTTCTTCTAGATAAAATTTCAATAACTCTTTCTGTTTCTTTTTTTCTTCCTATTACAGGATCTAATAGTCCTTCTGTTGCTTGCTTTGTTAAATCTGTTCCATACTGATTTAGAGTTTGTGTTGAATTAAAGCTATTTTTTTCTTGCTTTATATCTTTGCTCTCATTGGTATAATTTTCAAAATCATTTAAAACTTGATTTATGTCATCATATAATTCCTCTGGATTTACTCCTAAATCTAGTATTATTCTAACAGCTATGCTGTCTCCTTCTTTCATAATTCCAATTAATAAATGTTCTGTTCCTATATAATCAGAACCTAGTCTTTTTGCTTCTAAAAAGGCATTTTCTATAATTTTTTTAGTTCTAGGTGTAAACCCAATAACAATAGCTTCATTCATTGTATTTACACCTATTAATTCTTCTATTTTCTCTATTACAGTTTCTGGTGTCACATTTTGCTTCTCTAATACTTTACTTGCTACTCCACTTTCTTCACAAGCTAATCCATACAAAATATGTTCTGTACCTATATAATTATGTCCTAGTTCTATAGCAAGTTCATTTGCTATTTCTAAAACCTTTTCTCCACTTTTTGTAAATTTATATGTCATAAAAAGCTCTCCTTTCTTTTTATTAATTTTCTTTTATTATCTTTTGTAAAAACTTTGCTCTTTCTATTTCTAATTCATCTTTAGTTAAATTCTTTCCTAATAACTTTTGCAAATTTGCTGTTTTAGCATATAAAAGCATTTTCTTTATTTTACAATCTGTAAGCTCTTGTAATATTCCTAAATCTACGCCCAATTTCACTTCTGAAATTAAACTATTTGCCTCTTCTAAAGACATCCTTTTTGCATATAATAAAATTCCTAAGCTTCTATATATTGTATCTTCAAGCGTTTTACTATTTTTTGCTAAAAATTTTCTAGCAACTCTTTCTTGTTCTACTATTTTTTCTGTAATTATCTTTAGATTTTCTATGGTATCTTTTTCTGAAATTCCAAGTGTCTGTCTACTAGAAATCTGGTACACATCTGTATTTTGTTTAGTATACTCTCCATACTCATTTCTTATATTCATTCCAAACTTTTCTACTACATCTAATATTTTTTGGAGATTTCCTGTCTTTTTAAGTCCTGGTAAATGTACTAATATTGAAGCTTTTAATCCTGTTCCAACATTAGTTAACTCACTTGTTAGATATCCATATTTTTTATCAAATGCAATTTTTTCTTCTTTTTGTAATTTCTCATTTATTTCTGAAATTAAATTAAAACAATTGTCTAATTCTAATCCACTACAAAAAACTTGTATATTAATATGATCTTCCTCATTTATCATTATACAAATATTTTCTTCTTCATTTATTGCAATCGCTTCAACATCTGTGTTATCTGAAATAAATTCTTGATTAACTAAGTTTTTTTCTAGCAAACTTTGCTTTGTTATTATATCCATATCCTTTAATTTATAAAACTTTAATCCATAACCTAGCTTTGGCAATAATTTATTTATTCTATTTGCACTTTCTAACAAATCTTTTTCTGTAGCCTTATACATAAAGGGTAAGTTTGCAAAATTTCTTGATATTTTTATTCTTGTAGATAAAACTACATCATTTTCTTTTCCGGGCTCTTCATACCAATTCATTAATTTTCTCCCCCTTCCTTGCTAGATTTTTCTTTTAAAGCTTTTATTTCATCTCTTACTTTAGCTGCTTCTTCATAATTTTCTTCTCTTACGCATTTTTTTATTTTTTCTTCTAATTTCTTTATTTTATCCTCATTAGTTTCTTCTTTCTTTTTTGTATTAATTTTTTCTATTGTAGTATCTTGCTTACTATTTCCTAAATACTCACTTCCTCCTTGAATTCTTTTCAATATAGGATTTAGCTTCTTTTCAAAAGTCTTATAACAATTTGCACAGCCCATTTTTCCTGTATTTAAAAATTCTTCAAAACTAGTTCTACAATTTTCACAAACTAATCTACTTTCTCTATTTATTAATGGTAAATCATATTCACCAAAAATATCTCCAAAAAAGCCAGATAAGTCTATAGGCATACTAAAATCATCAACGCCAACTTCCTTTCCGCATTTTGAACACAAATGCAATTCTTGTCTATTTCCATTTATAATTTGAATATACTGTATGGTTGCTTCTCTTTTTCCACAACGATCACATAGCATAATAATCATCTCCTCTTCTATATTTTACCAATTTCACAGATATAATATACTACCAAATAAAAAAACATTCAAATCCGAAATTTGAATGTTTTTGCTATATTTAGGCGTTTTTTTGATATTTTTAGCACTCTTTTCTTTTGATTGCTAATTTTTTTAAAAATTGAATTCTTTTTTTAATTTTTGCTTCATTAATTTATATTTTTTTAAGAAAACTCTACCTCTATTTACTGTTATCATATCGAAAATTAAACTATATTCAAGATTTTCTAAATTATAATCTACTCTTGCTTTTAACTTCTTATCCTTATAATTTATTATTTTTACATTATCTACAATTTGGTTTTTAAGCTTTCTTATTTCTTCATCATCTTCTGCTTTTTTTCTTATTTTTTCTGTATATCTATTACTTTTTAGATTATCTATAAGTCTATCTGCTATTTTTTCTATTTCTATTTTTAATTCTTCTGTTGTTTTACTAGGATAATCTTTTTGATAATCTTCTAAGCTTTTTTCTTCTATTAAGCTATTTTCTACATTATATTTGCCACTATTATACTCATATAAAATTATTGTAAAAGCTATTAACATAGCAATAATTAAGCCTATAATAAATATTAATTCCATAATTCTTCCTCTTCTGTTTTTTACTTAATTATTTTATCAAATAAATTATTTTTTAACAATATATTTTTTATAATTTACTTTGGTAATTTTATAGTAAAAATTGTTCCTTTTGGTTTATTATGAGAAGCCTTTATAGTTCCATTATGTGCTTTAACTATTACATCAGCAATAGATAAACCAAGTCCACTTCCTCCTGTTTCTCTATTTCTAGCTTTATCTTCTCTATAAAATCTATCAAAAATATGTGTTATTGCTTCATCACTAATTCCTATTCCTGTATCTCTTACTTCAAGTGTAAATTTGCCATCCTTACTATAAGTTAAAATTTCTATTGTATCTCCTTTTTCTGTATATTTTATAGCATTATCTAGCAATATTACCAATACTTGATATATTTTACTAGCATCAATTGAAACCTCTTCGTTGTACTGCAGATTTAGATTTATCTTCTTTTCTGCTAATTCTGCCATTTCTATATATGGCTTAGCTAGTCCTTCTATTAATTCATCAATATCTGTTTTTTCTTTTTTTAATTTTATCTTATTTTCATCAGCCCTAGCTAAAGTCATTAAATCTTTTGTTAATTTTGTTAATCTCTTAGTTTCATTTAATGTTAGCATTATTTCTTCTGATTTATCTATAATCTTTGCATCAGGTTCCTCAAGTAAAAGCTCTTGTTTTGCCTGAATTATTGTAAGAGGCGTCCTTAGTTCATGTGATGCATTTTGAACAAATTCCATTTGTTTTTTTAGAGTATCTGCTATTGGTACTAAAGTCTTTTTTGACAATATATAGCTTGCTACTATAGACATTGTAATTCCTGATAAAATAGCAACTGTTATTATGTCAAAATAATGTGCTACTAGTTCATTTTCGCTATCTACATTTATAAGTAATTGAACATATCTTGTATTATCGGTATCTGGATAAAGCTCTAAATTTATAGAACGATAATTATATGTATTATTTATTCTAATATTATAAATTTTATTTAAAAGTTTATCATTAAAATTTAATTGTGTTAGATATTCATGGTAGCTTCTTCCTAAATCTTCTTCATTTAAAACATTTTTATTCTTATCTCTAATAATTACTATAACTTTTGGATTTGTAATCTTTCTTGCTAAAACATAATCTCTTATAGCATTTATAGAACTTTCAAATTCTTCCTTTCCTACTCCTCTAGTTTCAAAAAAATAATCAGATAAACCTTGTATGCTATTTTCCGTTTCTAAATATAAATTAGCAGATTCTTTCAAGGTTAAATCTACAGAAGAAAATGTTATATTTCTAACTAAAAAAAATACTAATATTCCAAAAATTAGAAATATAATTGTAAAAGCAGATATATTGTATAAAGTATGTTTAATTATTTGTCCTTTAAATCTATCTTGTTCGCTCATTAAATCTCCTTACTTTATTAAATCTATTTATTCTTTGTCATTCCAAATATAGCCCACACCTCTAATTGTTTTTAAATATTTATCATAACCTATTTTTTTTAGTTCTTTTCTTAGACCACTAGCATAAACTTCTATTACATTTGTACTTGTTTCACTGTCAAAGCCCCAAATTTTATCAAAAATTTGATCTTTGGTTATTATTGTATTTTTTGAATTTAATAAATACTCTAAAACATCAAATTGCTTACCTTGTAAAACTACTTCTTTCCCTTTATATTTTACTTCTCGATTGTTTAAATCTAAAACTAATTCTTTAAAAGTAATAGTATTATTTTCTTTGTAGTTTCCTTTTGCTCTTCTAAGTATTGCTTCTATTCTTGCTAATAATTCTTTTCTTTCAAAAGGTTTTGTTAGGTAGTCATCAGCACCATCTTCAAATCCCTTTAATTTATCATCTAAACCATCTTTTGCAGTTAAAATTAAAACAGGTGTAAATATTTTTTCTTTTCTAAGTGTTCTTAAAACTTCATATCCACTATAAACCGGAAGCATTAAATCTAGCAAAATAATATCGTATATACCTTGTTTTGCATACATAATTCCTTCCTCTCCATCATATGCTATATCTGTATCATATTTTGGAGATACACATTGCTCTATAGTTCTTGCTAAAATTTTATCATCTTCTACAATTAAAATTTTCATAATTAAATTTCTCCTTGCATAATATGTTTTATAAACAACTTTACCAAAGCACTGGTTTCAAAATTAAAAAACATATTTTTTCTATATGAAATTATATAAAATAAAAATTAAAATTAGCTTAAAACTTCTTCTAATAAGGTTATTTTTTCTTTTGAACCTGTATCAATTTTTGCTTTTGCACCTATAGGAATAACTATTTTATTTTCTGTATGCCCAAAATTATCTGATTTAATAATTGGGAAATTATATTCTTCTTCTAAAACATCTAAAACAATTTTTTCAAGTGGAATTCCTGATTCATGATTGTAATTTCCTATCCATAAACCTTTTATTTTATCGAAAACGCCATTTTGTTTCATATAATATAAGAAATTGCTAGCAAATGCTGGTGGTGTTTCTACTCCTAATTCTTCTAAAAATAATATTTTATCTGTAAAATCTATACTATATTTTCCGCATACTAAATTATGAGTTAAATTTAAGTTTCCTCCAATTAAATTTCCTTCTGCATAGCCTTCTTTTAAAACTTTATAATCTTCTGGTTTTCCAAGTTTTGTACTGCAATCTACAAATCGGTTTATAGCTTCATTAAAACTAAAATTGGTTTCATCTGTCGCTATAGTTTTAAAATTAGTTCCACTAAAAGTTACTATGCCTGTCTTTTCTGTTATTATATTTGTTATAGAAGTAATATCACTATAACCACATATTATTTTAGGATTATCTTTTATTAGTTTGTAATCTATAAATTCAAATAAAGAATTTGAATTTTCTCCACCTTTTGCACACCAAATCATTTTTATTTCGTTGTTTGCAAACATATAATTTAAATCTTCTGCTTTTTCTTGAGGTGTCGCACTATAACCATTTGTATTAGAAAAAAAATGCTTAGAGAATTCTACTTTAAAACCTTTTTCTTCTACAAGCTTTTTTGCCATTTCTAGCTCTTGTATATTACTCTCAATTATTGGATTAGAAGGTGCAATAACACCTATTTTATCGCCATAATTTAATTTTTTTAACATATTAAATTCCTTTCAAAATTGTTTTAAAATTATATTTACAATATAAATTTTAATTATAGTATTATAAATCTATATTTTTTTCAAGCTATAGCTTTATTTTATATTTTTTTCTTGTACTTAATTTAGATTTTTTAAGCCTTATACAAACTTAAATGTTTTAATTTATTTTTTAGCTAATATACATATCTTTATACTACTTGTTTATTACTATAAATAATGATATAATTTGTTTTATAAATATGTTAATTTTAACAAGAAAGGGAGATTTTTATGGAAGAACTTTTAAAAAAATATACAATGCGTTCTATCGTAATTTCTACATTACTTATTTTACTTGCAATTGTTTTGATTTTAAATCCTATACAATTATTAAATACTATTATGATTATTTTAGGAGTGATGGTAGTAGTAGATGGCATTTGGCATATTGTTTCTTACTTTAATGAACCAGCAGAATTTAAAGCCTTTAGTTTTGAACTATTAGAAGGTGTTGTAGAAATTGTTCTTGGTTTTATATTCATTTTAAATCCTCAATGGGTAATCTCTATTATTTATCTACTAATTGGTATTTGGATTATTTTTGAGAGTATCATAAAACTACAAATGTCTATCACCTTAAAAGATTTAGTTGCAAATTGGAAAATAATGGTATTTGTTTCAATTTTAAGTATTTTATTTGGAATATTTATAATTGCACATCCTTTCATTGCAACAGAAATACTATCTATGATTTGTGGTATTGTATTACTTATAGCTGAAATTTTAAATCTTTTTGAATCAATTTATATTACCATAAAAATGAGAAAAAAATAATCTAGGCTCTTCACATTAATTATACTATTTATATCTAAAAAGTGGCTTCTACTTGAAGCCACTTTTTAATTTTAATATTTTTCTTCTACTCCTGTTGCAATAATTGTTGCTACAATTTTATCTTTTAATTTTTCATCTATTATTGTACCAAAAATAACATTTGCATTCTCATCGATTACATCTTGAATATCTGTAATAGCCACATTCATATCTGCTAAAGATAATTCTTTGCTACCAGAAATATTTATTATAACACCTTTTGCTCCATCTATTTTGGTTTCAGAAAGAGAATTTAAAGCAGCTCCTTTTACAGCTTCTACTATAGCTCCTTCTCCACTAGCTTCACACATTCCTAAATGTGCCATACCTGTATTTTGCATAACAGCTTTTATATCATTAAAATCTACATTAACTAAACCTGTTGTATTTAGTAAATTAGTTATTCCTAAAATACCTTGCTTTAAGGTATTGTCTGCTACACGAAAAGCTTCTATCATTGTACTTTTCTTATCAATTGTTTTTAGTAGTTGATCATTTGAAATTACTATTAAAGCATCTACATATTTTTTTATAGCTTCAATTCCTCTTCTGGCTTGATTCATTCTTCTAATACCTTCAAAAATAAATGGCTTTGTTACAATTCCAATTGTTAATATTCCAAGACTTTTTGCTATTTCTGCTACCACAGGTGCTGCTCCTGTTCCAGTTCCACCACCCATTCCAGCTGTTATAAATAGCATATCAGTACCTTCTAATACTCTTCTTATCTCTTCTGCATTTTCTTTTGCTGACATTTCTCCTATTTCTACACTGCCACCTGTGCTTAAGCCCTTAGTAGTTTCTTTTCCAATTTGAATAGTTCTATCCGCTTTAGATAGCTGTAACATTTTGCTTTCTGTATTTATTGCTATAAATTCTACATTTTTTATTTTTTCTTCTACCATTCTATTTATAGCATTATTTCCAGCTCCACCAACACCAACTACTTTTAGTCTTATATTTTTTTGCTTCATATCTGAATAATTGTCCATTTTTCCAACCTCTTTCTTATTCAAATTTTACATTCTCTTTTTTCATAGTTGGTATTATATCATACTTTTTCCAATAAATCACTATTTTATTACAAAAATATTATTTTTTTATTACATTTAGGTTACTAAAAAGAAGTTTCATATTATAAAATTAATATAAAACTTCTTTTTTCGTTCTATAAAATTAAGCTATTTCTTTTTTTATTTCCATATATCTTCATTTATAAAAGGAATAATTGCCATAACAAAAGCATTCATTGTTAAATCAATTCTGTTTACCTCATCTTTTGTTAAATAGCTAATTCCACCTTTTCCATTACCTAATTTTTTTCCATTAAATATTTTATCCATTACTTTGCCTAGTTCTGTTTCTATAATTTCATCAACATATTTTTCTGGTATAGAAAATCCTTGGCTAATTCCTATACTTTGATATCCTGTATTATCTTCAATAACGGCTCCATTTATATCTATCCATGTTCCCATTGAATTAGTTATTCCTGCTTCTGATGCTATATAAAAATCTGCTTCAATAGAATTTTTCTTTGCATATTCTTTTACATTTTTTACTCTATTTTTTGCACCTTCTATTATTTGTTCATTTACAGGTTGGTCTCCTACTTCAGAATCTGCCTTTATTCCTTCTACTTCTACATTCTTAAAATACTTTTCAAAAGCTCTTTTTGCTCCTTCTATTTTTCCTGGATTTGTTGTTCCCATTAATATTTTCATTTTTTATCTCCTACTATTTTTTCTATATTATATTCTAGTTTTTAGCATAAAACAAGATGTTTTTTGAGTATATATTCTTCTAAAAACATCTTGCTTTTACTTTCTATGCTTTTTATAATATTCTGCAAATTAATTTTAGGAGGTATCAATATATCTAAAAATATTAATTTGAAACAGTATAATCCATTGCATCTCCACCAATTATCTCTCCAGTTGTACAATCTACAAAATAGCTATATTTTCCCTCTGTATATCTTTTTACTATATCTCCATTATAATTATCTTCATAAGTTAAAACTACTACCCATGCATTTCTTACTCTTTCTTCCATATTGTAATAGTTCCTTTTTTCTGTAGGATAATCTGGGGTCTGCATTGCTGCATAATATTCTTCTTTATTATTTATTCTTTCATAAGCATCTGCATTCATTTTTACAACCATTTTTTCAGCTTTTGTTTCTACTATTTTATTTGTATCTATTTTTTCATCCTCTTTTAAGGCAATTTGTATTGCTTCATCCTTAGTTATAATAGTTTCGTTATTATCAAAAGGAATACTTCCTACTCTTATATGATCAAAGTCTTTATTTTTAGACTCAACTCCTATACTTACATATTCATAAGGATTATAAAAATCTCCATATTTCTTACAGTAGTTTATATCAATTTTATATCCTGAACCTTCTCCACTTCCTTCTTTATTGTTTGAATATATACTTTTAATCTCGTATCCTTCTAAGTTTATTCCAAATAATTTAATATAATTATTTGCTATTTCAATTGCTTCTTCTTGTGTTATCTCTGTATTTATGTCTTGATTATTATTGTAATTACTTATTTCAAAAAACACTCCTCTTTGTCCATCTATACTTATTGCATAGTTATCCTCAGTAACAAATCTATATATTATTTTATTAGAATCCACTTCTTTATAATGATCTGTACTTACTATATTTGAATTAAAATTTACTTCTTGTAACTTATTAATGGCAATTTCTTTTGCAGCTTCTTCTGTTATATTTTCAATTTTACTTTCTTTAGTTAATTTTTCTGTATTTTCTTCTATCTTTTCTGGTGTTTTCCATATATTTTCTATAACTTTACTTCCTGCAAAAGTAACTCCTGTTAAAGATATAATTAACCCTGCTGCTATAGCTATATTTTTAAATACTAATTTTCCTTTTTTATTCATAGCTTTTTCCTCCTCATTTTTCATTTGAGATATAGCTATTTTCATTTTTAATTTTTCTTTTATATTATCATTCATACTTTTAAAACCCTCCATTTTTTAGTTCTTGTCTAATCTTTCTTCTAATTCTATGCAATCTTGTTTTCACATTCACTTCTGAAATTTTTAATTCTTTAGCTATATCTTTAACTGATTTGGCAGAATAGTAAAACATATTAATTATTTTTGTATCAATTGGCTTTAATCCTTTTATTCTTTTATATATTTCATCTATTTCTTCTATTTCTTGAAAATAACTATTTAAATTACTACATTCAATTAGATTTTCATATGGTTCTATATCAAAAGTATATTTATAAGACTTTAATTTTTCCTTTGCTAGGTTTCTAGCAATTCCAGCCATATATGAACTTAAAGAGCTTATGTAATAATTTTCTTTATACCTTTTCCATAATATAAAAAATGTATCAATTATAATTTCCTCTTTATCTTCTTCTGATAAATTATTATTAACCATATTTTGTATTACTTTTCTTAGATATGGTGTATAATCATCTACTATTCTATCTAAATCAAGTTCTTCATCTATAATATAATTTTCTAGTTCTTTTTTCTCTTTCACTTCATTGCTCCTTTATAAGATATCTTACACTTTTATAGTGGTAAAATTATTAAAAAGGTTACATCTTTTGAATCACTTTCTTAATAAATTTACGAGCGAACAAATAAAAACTACATAAAAAAACTCACATCTGTAAAATTTGACGATTTAGGTGTGAGTTTTTCTATCTATATTAGCAAAACCATGTTTGTGGAATTGTCATTTTCTATATTTATTACACTTGAGCTTTTAAGAAAAGGTAAAATAAACTATCAACATATTACTAATTTATTTTTGTACTTCATTGATTATTTTATCTAAATCAGAAAAATCAATAAAATTAACCTTCTTGTTATAAGTTTCTATCATTGCTCTATCTTCAGCTGTTTGCTTTTCTTCTGGTAAATTCTTAACTGCATTATATAGCAGCTTCATCATAGTTTTATGGGTAAAGTTTAATTTTGAATAATCTATTCCACCTCTTAAATGGAATATTTTTGCTTTTTCAAAAATTTCTTTTGATACCTGTTTTTTGATATTATTCCTGATATTATTTTTATTCACTTCATCCATTGGATCTGAAAGACCAACTGTTACAATAATAATCTTTTTGTTTAAGATATTATTTAATTTTTTTATCGTTTTTGACATGCCTAGTACTCCACCAGCATACAATCCACCTAAATAAATAATATTATCATATTCATTTATTTGCTGATTAATCTTTTTGAAAGAAATTACTTTTATATTAGTTCTTTTTGAAAGCTCTTCTGCATATCGTTTTGTTGTTCCATAATGAGATCCATATACTATAATACTATTCATAAAAACTCCTTATTTTTTAAATACTAAAATTGCTTTTGCTGTCCTTGTAATTGACTTTGTAACTAATTTATATCCATCTTGTAACTTAAGTAGTATTTTTATTTTATATGAAAAATTTTCATAATGCGAGTAAATACTCTTTTAAAAATATTCTCTCGTTTTGCTTGAACTGGTAATTTATTTTTATCTATATTTTCAGTTGTTTTTTCAACTTTTGGAATAAATTCTTTTTTCTTAAAAATATCATCTATGTTATACTCTTCTCTTAATTCTTCTTGATATTTTTTTTCATTCTTATTTAAATGTTCTATAAAACTATTTTTCTGCTCTTCTGTTTCACACCAATAATTTAAACAAATCATGGCAATTAAGCCTCTAGTTTCATTTTTTAGATTTAATTCTTTTAGAGGTCTTTTATAATCAAATTTGCATTCATAATTTTGCGATGCATTATTTTTAAGAAAAGTTATAAATTTATCTGGAATTTTATTTATATCATCTTGACTTATTCCTTTCAAATAATGCAATGTTTCAGCCATGGCTATTCCATATCTTTCATTTACCATATTTTTCTCCTACTTTTGTTGTTCAGCTTTATCTAATTCTTTTTCTTTATTAAGTACCGTTTCTTTTACTATTCTACTTGCTTCTTGCTCTGTAGAAATTCTTACTGTCCCATCTTGCATACAATCATTCAATCCGTTTTTACCATCTTGTATAACTTCATCTCTTCCTAGCGTTTGTAATATACTTGATATTTCACTTGCAGAAATTGTATCATATACTCGATTTATGTTTTTACATTGTAAATCACTTTGTGAATCTATGTATTTTTTCAATGCATTCACCATTTGTCCTTCAGATACACCAGAAAGAAATTTTACATCTTTTCCATTTGCAATATATCTTCTAATTATTTGAGGAATAGGACTAATTTGAGTTGCTCTATCATTATCATCTAATATAGGAGGATTTTTTTGTATTACTCCATTATAATATGTGGCTATATCATTTTTTAAAGTTCTAGAACAATAAATGCTTTTAGAAGATATTCCATCAAGACCTTCTATATCATTAGCATATTCATAATTTGTGTGTCCTACACCTTCATATATTTTTGATTGAACTGGAATATTAAGAAGACTATATAATTGCATATAACTTTCAAGTCTTTCATTGGAACTTCTTCCAAATAATACATTTGATGCTGCAATATATTCTAATTCTAATACTCTATTATGCATACTAGCAATTTCAATTTCGTTTATGGAACGCCCCAATTTTCCTTCTAAAAGTGATATATCATCTCCAGCTTTTACATCTATTCCTTCTGCGGTTTTTCCATCCATATATGCATAATGTCCAGGTTTAGTATCTTCTTGTTCTCCAATAAAAATCATTTTGGGCATATTTGATAAAGCTTTTCTATAGCCTTCTTTTCCATCTGGAAAATTTGAAAGATCTCTATAGTGTTCAATATCATCAATTCCTATTGGAAAATTCATCGGTAAATTATATGTTCCATCCTCATTTATTGTTATTTCCCCTTGATAATCTCTTTTTGTATCATTATATTCTTGAATTATTCTATTAAAATCACCTTGTGTAATCTTTTTGGTGATTTTTCCATTTTTAATCATAAATTTTTCGCTATCAGTTATTTTATCATCAGGGACTATTTGCAATGCGATTTCACCAATTGGAAGTGTTCCAAAATCACCACCCCCTAATATACTAGCTTCACACATTTCTGGGTAATATGTAGAAAAATTATTAGCAAATGTTGCAGATTTTGAATGTCCTAATGGAATTACTTTATCACTAATTTCTATACCAGTTTTATCTTCAATGATTTTTCTCGCATCTTCTATCATTGCTTTTATTTGCGGTGCTGTTTTATTTATAACATCTTTATCTAATTGAGATACAACACTTTCAAATTGTTCATTACCGAAAACCAGGAATAAGTGGAACTATAGCAGGTGCATTAGGATTAATTCCTATCATATTACTTAATGCATTTACACCTTTTTCTAATCTATAATACATTCTGTCTAATGTTTGGTCTTTAGTTTCTTCTTTTTTATTTGAATCAGAAGAATTACTTCTAATTATTTCTCCAGATTGAAATAAACTATATATTTCTTCCATACCTTCTAAATTTTCTAAGTGTCCCTCAGGCATTTCTGATTCATAATCATTAAGGCAATCTATCATTAATATATTTTGAGGTTTATTTGGTATATATGCTAAATATGAATAACTAAAACCTTTTTTTAGATTAGCCTCTACTAATACAAATTTAAAATCATTTTGTCTTGCATATGCTAAATCCTCTTTTAATTCCTTTTTATAATCTCTCATAACATTCAACTTTCTTTTATAGATTCTTATTAAGATTATAACTATTTATTTGTGTTTTTTCAATAATTTCTTATTTTCTTTTTCAAGTTGCTTGAGAACTCACATATAAATTCAATTCTCTGTTTTAGACATTTCTCAAATTGTAATTCTTGCTTAATTATCTTCATTTTCTTACACCATCCTTTCGTATGGATGATTTTTATATTGTTTATAAACAACAAAAAAAATCAACCAGATTTATTTTCTGATTGATTTTGTATCAATTCTGTACTGTTAGTTCGAACAGAAACATCATTGGTGGGCAGGGATGGATTCGAACCATCGTAGACTCTCGTCGCCAGATTTACAGTCTGGTGCCATTAACCACTCGACCACCTACCCGTATCCGTTTGTGCTACTTTTTTGTATTTTTATTTTATATCAAAAGCCCATTTTTCAAGGCTTTTGATATGGTGCGCCATCAAGGATTCGAACCTTGGACCCACCGGTTATGAGCCGGTTGCTCTGACCAGCTGAGCTAATGGCGCATCTGCTCTTTGCTGAACGCTATTACATTATAATTCATCATTTTTATTCTGTCAATATTTTTTTATAAATTTTTTATATTTTTTTATTATTTTATTCCTTTGTAACATCATTTCTTGAAATTTCGCTAGTTTCTTTATCTATTTCTTTATTCCAAAAAGGTTCTAATGTATTATTTTTATGATAATTATATTTATCTCTTAATTCTTCTAAACTAGTTTGTTCTAAAGATTTACTCTTTGGATCTAGTATATACATAAAATTTTCTTGATTTTCTCCAATTATCTTTGTAATAAGTTTTGGATTTGTAAAATTAGAATCTTCTTTGCTATATATGCATTGTTGAAATAAGTGTTCATTATCTATATTAGCATGTATTAAAGATAAAGCAGTTACTAAAATTGTTTTAAATTCCTCAAGGTGACTTAATTTATCTTTATGTTCTGTATTAAAAGCTTCCATAAGTCCAGTTATTCTATCATTTAAATTAGCTGGATATTGTGTATTTAAATTTCCTGTAATTAATGGTAATTTTGAATTAAACTTTCTATCTGGTCCAAAGCTTCCAATACTTTGATATATGTTTCTTAATTCTTCATCTTCAATAGTAATAACATTTTCTGGTGGATTTTCTAACTTATGAGCTCTACTAACATTTCCATCTTTTTGACGAAAGTTTTCATAAGATAAACCAAAATGTTGTGGTCTAATACCATAATAAGTATAAGCTAAATCCCAAGTAGCATCAGTTATAACATTTCCATCTTCTGTCCTAGTAAGCATAAAACTATGCGTTCCAGAGCTAAGATCTTGAGTTTCAACTCCTACTCTACTTAAAATATTTCTTTGTATAGCAGTAATACCATTACACACAGCCTGTTTTGTAGCTAAGCCTTTCCAGATATTTCTACTATCCATGATAGCATCTGGATATGGTACAACATTATTAAAATTATAATCTGGCAAATATGAAACTAACTCTCCCATTTTATAATGCACATAAGCTAGTTTTTGTTTGGCAGTCCATTCTGGATTTATTTCCTTTACCACACTCTCTATAATTTCTTCACCCAAAAAAAATTCTTCTTTATTGCATTTTCCTATAGAATTAGATATTTTAACATCTTCTCTACAATGTTTTACAAATTCTCTAATACCCTCCATTGATTCTTTAGTTTGCACTACATCAATATCAATACCTTGCAAAGAAGTAGCTTTATCTGCAATATCTAAGTATTCCTTAGGATTTCCTTCAATCGCAACTTTATAAGATTTTTCATATGATGATACTTTTGATTTACCAAACTTAATATATTTTAATTCTTTAATTTCACTATTTTCTTTTAAAAATTCTTCATAAGTAACCATATTAATAAATATCCTCTAATTTAGTAATTTTCACAATTCCAAACCCATTTCCATCACAAATATTTGGATTTGCACTTCTTTTTAGTTGTAATTCAAAATCCGATACACTATTTTCTTTAGCTGAAAAATTAACAGCTTTATTTTCAGTATCTTTTGGTTCTTCTAAAAGTTTTATATCTTTTTTTATAAACATTCTTTTTAATAAGTTAATAACTTCATCATAGTATTTTTTTATATTCATACTTATATTCTCCTATTTTAACATAATTTTATTAATAATTTTAAAATTTGTAAACATTTTTTTATTTTATTTGCTAGAATGGTTTATTTTACTTACATTCTGTGATAAAATAATTCTGTTATTTAGCAAATTAGCATGTTTTTTGGAGTTAGCTTAAAAAAACAGCTCAAAACTGAAAGGATAAACAAAATGAACAAGAAATATCTAGAAAAAATAGAATTTCCTAAAATATGTGAAATTTTAAGTAATTATTGCAAAACCTATATTGGAAAAGATATGGCTTTAAATTTATTACCTTATACATTAGAAAAAAATATAGCAAAAGCACAAAATCAAACTTCTGAAGCAGTTGTCTTACTTTATCGCAAAGGTTCTGCTCCAATAAGTGAAATAGAAAATATATTAGTTGCTATAAAACAATTAGAGGCTTTATCTTCTATTTCAGCTAAACAACTTTTATCTTTAGCTCATATTTTAAAAATTTCCAGAGAATTAAAAGCTTACTTTTTTAATAATGAAATAGATTTAAGTGAATTTAGTA
Organism: uncultured Clostridia bacterium; assembly: GCA_944390345.1. GTDB lineage: Bacteria > Bacillota > Clostridia > TANB77 > CAG-508 > Scatovivens. The sequence continues at coordinate 14,427 of CALXPP010000002.1, read as the reverse complement.
ATTTGTCAAATTTATTTTATAATCTATACACAAACGAAAATTTAGAAAAAACTATATTTTCTAGTATAATAGATGAAAATACTATCTCTGATAGTGCTTCTAATAAGCTTGCTGGTATTCGTAGAGCAAAAAGAGAAAAAGAACAAGAAATTAGAAATAAATTAAACTCTTTTTTAAGAACTAAATATGTACAAGATCCAGTAATTACTATGCGTGCTGGTCGTTTTGTAGTTCCCATAAAAAATGAATACCGTTCTGAAGTTAAAGGCTTTGTACACGATATTTCTTCTAGCGGTTCTACTGTATTTATAGAGCCAATTAGCGTATTTGATTTAAACAATGATATAAATAATCTATGCTTAGATGAAAATTTAGAAATAGAAAGAATTTTAGCTAATTTATCAGCTATGTTCTTCGATTTAACAAGTCAACTTAAAAATAATTCTAATTTAATTGGTTTACTAGATTTTATTTTTGCTAAAGCAAAATATTCTAAAGACTTAGATGCTAATGCTCCTATTATTAATCACAATAAACAAATCTCTTTATTAAAAGCTTGGCACCCTCTTATAGATAAAAATTTAGCAGTAAAAAATGATATCTTTCTTGGAGATTCTTATACTAGCCTAATAATAACAGGTCCAAATACAGGTGGAAAAACTGTTACTTTAAAAACTGTAGGACTATTAAGTGCTATGTCTATGAGTGGTCTTCATATACCAGTAAACGAAAATAGTTCTATTTGTATTTTTGATAATATATTTGCTGACATTGGAGATGAACAAAGTATTGCTGATTCCTTAAGTACTTTTTCCTCTCATATGACAAATATCTCAAACATTTTAAAAGAAGCTACTTCAGATAGTCTAGTACTTTTAGATGAATTAGGTTCTGGCACAGACCCTATCGAAGGAGCCAGCTTAGCAATTAGTATACTAGAAAATTTAAATAAAAAAGGCACTTTAACTTTAGCAACAACTCATTATCCTGAAATTAAACATTTTGCACTAACTACAAAAGGCTTTGAAAATGCTAGTGCAGAATTTGATATAAATACTCTTACACCTACTTATAGATTACTAATTGGTGTTCCTGGAACAAGTAACGCTTTTTCTATTAGTAAAAAACTTGGTATTCCAGATTCTATTATAGATAGAGCCAAAGAATTTTTGTCTAAAGATGAAATAAATATAGAAGATTTACTAAAAAATATTTATGAAGACAAACAAATTATAGAAAAAGAAAAAGCCGAAATTTTAGAAAAATCAAAAGAAGTTGATTCTCTTCAAAAAGCTTTAAAACACAACAGCTCTAATTTAAAAGATCAAGAAAAAGCTATTTTAGAAAAAGCAAAAATTGAAGCAAGAGATATATTATTAGAAGCAAAAGAAGAAGCTAATGAAATAATTAGAAACATTGAAAAAGGCACAGATACAAAACAATTAAATCACCTTAGAAATAATTTGAATAAAAAAATTAAGAATTTGCAAACAAAAAAATCTTCTCCTCCAAGTGCAAAGGCTATAAATGAAAAAGATATAAAAATTGGTTTACCTGTTTTTATTCCTAAAATAAATCAAACTGGAAATATTTTAACATTACCAAATAAAGATAAAATTGTTCAAGTTCAAGTAGGAATTATGAAAATGAATTTTAATTTACAAGATTTAGAGTTAGCAAAGACTGAAGAAAAAACAGAAAAAAATTACACATATAATAAAGAGCACAAACTAAATATACAATCTGTATCTCGTGAAATCAATGTTATCGGTCAAAATGTTGAAGAAGCCTGTTTTGCAATAGATAAATATTTAGATACTTGTGCCTATAATGGTTTATCAACTATTCATATTGTACATGGTAAAGGCACTGGTGCTTTAAGAAAAGGAATACATCAATTTTTAAAAAATCATCCTCATGTAAAAAGTTTCCGTTTAGGTACTTTTGGAGAAGGTGAAATGGGTGTTACTGTTGTCGAATTAAAATAAATATAAATTATAAGGAGGAAAAAATGTCAAAAACAAAAAAAATTATAATAGCAGCATTATTGTTAGCAATTTTAGTAGTATTATCTAGGTTTGTCTCTATAAAGACTCCTATTTTAGTTATTAGCTTTAGCTTCATACCGATTATGATTTCAGCAATTTTACTTCGGACCAAAATATTCTTGTTTAATTGCTGCTTTAGGGGATTTAATAGGAGCTCTTCTATTCCCTTTTGGAACCTACTTTGTTGGTTTTACTATTGTACAAGCTTTAGTTGGTCTTGTTTATGGCTTATTTTTGTACAATAAAGATCAAAATTTTTACAAAGGTAAGTCTCTAGTTATAAGGTTATTATTAAGTAGTTTTATAGTACTTGGAATTATAGAACTACCTTGTATGAGTCTAATGCTACATTTGCTATATGGAAATGCATTTTTAGTAATACTTTCAAGCAGATTAGTAGCAAAACTTGTAATGTTTCCTATACAAGTAATTGTTATATATTTTTTATCAAATATTTTAGAATCTTTATCTAAAAAATATCTATTTGAAAAGGATTAAAATTTGTTAATAAGAAAAGAAATAAAGTTATGATTGAAATAAAAAATTTAAGTTATAAATATAAAAATGGAAATAAAGTTTTAAACAATATAAATTTAAATATAAACAAAGGCGAATTTGTTTGTATAATCGGCAAAAATGGTTCTGGAAAATCTACTTTTTCTAAACTTCTTAGTGGATTACTTCCCTTTAAAGAGGGCGAAATTATAGTAAACGGAATTAATTTAAAAGATAAAAAGAATACCTTAGAAATTAGAAAAACTATTGGAATTGTTTTTCAAAATCCAGAAAATCAGATTTTATTTGATAAAGTATATGATGATATTGCTTTTAGCTTGCAAAATTTAGGTTTTTCTAAAGAACAAATTTCGAATATTATAGATGATGCTTTAAATTCTGTTAATATGTCTGAATATAAAAATTCTTATACAGATACCCTTTCTTTAGGACAAAAGCAACGAATTGCAATAGCCTCTACTTTAGCTATAAATCCTAATTTGTTAATTTTAGATGAGCCTACAACAATGTTAGATCCTATAAATAAAACAGCCATTTACAAAACTTTAAATAATTTACATGAAAAATCAATTACTATTATCTATATCACAAATAATATAGATGAAATACTATTAGCAGATAGAATATTGTTTTTGGAAAATGGCGAAATAAAAGAAGATTTTAAAAAGGAAACTTTGCTTAATCATTTAGATTCTTTAAAGGATTTTGAAGCTCCAGGTATAATATCTCTTATAAAAAAACTAAGCAATAAACAAATTTCTGCTTTAAATATAAATGATCTTTTAAATATATACAAATAAGGAGTAAAAATGCTAAATGTTTTTTATTTTTTAATTTTTATAACATATGTTATTTTAATATTTTTGATAAATAATGTTAAATTATTAATTTTATTATTTGCTTTGCAAATTCCATTTTTATTTTCAAAAAAAATTAATTTTAAAAACATTATTTATTCAATGTACAAAATACTTCCATTTATTTTATTGACATTTATATTTAATTTGTTTTTTGACTCAATATTTAATAGTATATTAGTTTTTATAAAATTAATATTTGTTTGTAATGCAACTCTTATTTATAAAAGGCTTCAAGGAACTTTAAGTATAATTAATGCGATAAGTACTTTATTCTCTCCTTTAAAAATAGTTGGCATTTATAGTGAGGATATTAGTTTAATTATCAATATTGCACTAACTTTTATTCCAAACTTTATAAACGAATATAAACAAATATGTTTTTCACTAAAATCTAAAGGTATAAAAAATTATTCTATACACAGTATAAAACTTATCAGTAAGCTTTTATTAACATCTATATTTAAAAGAGCAGAACAATTAGAATTTACTCTAAAAAGTAAAGCTTATATAGAAAAATAATTTTTAGGAGTCGTCTATGAATACTTATAACACAAACCAAACTTCAAAGGAAAAAAATAAATTTGATATTAATTTAGATATTTTTCTAAATAAATTTACTCAAACTACTGATTTTCCAACTTTAGATGCAATGTACTACATTATGGAAAGATTAGGAAAACCTCATCAAAAATTAAAATTTGTTCATATTGCAGGTACTAACGGAAAAGGTAGTATAGTAGAAATGCTAAATAAAATTATACTTTGCTCCAAAAAGTATATTGTTGGTAAATTTATTTCTCCACATCTTCTAACTAGCAATGAATCTATACAAATTAATAATAAAAGTATTACACCTAACCAAGTAGAAAAATACATACCTATATTTGAAAATATAGCATCAGACTATTTAAAAGAAACTGGTAGAAGCCTTACCAGATTTGAAGTTCTTACTTCTATGGCAATACTATATTTTTTTGAAAATAAATGTGATATTGTAATATTAGAAGTAGGTCTTGGCGGTATGTACGATTGTACCAATATTGTAAATCCTATAGTATCTGCTTTTGGCAACATTTCTTTTGACCATATAGCAATTTTGGGCAATACCTTAGAAGAAATTGCTCTTCAAAAAGCTGGTATAATAAAAGAAAATTCAAATACAGTAATATTTGAGCAACCTGCATTAAATACCATAAAAAAAGTTTGCTTAGAAAAACATAATAATTTAGTATGTATTAAAAATAATGATATTTCTAATTATCATTCTGATAAATTTTTTCAATATTTTACTTACAAAGATACTAAATATTGTATAAATTTAAAAGGAAAAAAACAAATTGAAAATGCGGTAGTAGTACTTGAAATAATAAAAATATTGCAAAAAGAAAATTTTGATATACCTAAAGAAGCTATTTTAAGTGGACTAAAATCTGTGTATCATCCTGCAAGATTTGAGATTTTAAAAACTAATCCTATATTTATATATGATGGTGCTCACAACAAAGACGCAATGATAAATTTAATTGAAACAATAAAAGAAAATTATAATTCAAATGATAAAACATTTATAATTTCAGTTATTCAAACAAAAGATTATAAAACTCTAATTAATCTATTATTAAATGCTTTTGAAAACTCTACTTTTATTTTTACAAGTGGATTTGGTAGCGAGCATAAATTCTTCTCAAGTGATACTTTATATGATTATGCTATAAGCCTAAATTCTAATAATATTTTAGAAAAAGAAAAGTTTGATATAGCAATAGAAAACTCTCTTAAAAATCTAGATACTAATACAATCAATTTTATAATTGGTAGTTTCTATACTTATCAAAAAGCAAAAGAATTATTAAATGCATAAAAAAATAACCCAAATTTTCTAACAATTGGGGTTATTTTTTATATAAATTACATTATTTACATTTTTCTAAATACACCAATTACTTTACCTAAAATTTCACAATTTGGAACTATAATAGGATCCATTGTAGAATTTTCTGGTTGAAGACGAATATGATCTTTTTCTTTGTAGAAGGTTTTAACAGTTGCCTCATCTTCTATTAAAGCTACTACTATTTCTCCATTTGTAGCTGTATTTTGTTTGCGAACTAATATATAGTCTCCATCTAATATACCAGCTTCTATCATACTCTCGCCTCTTACAGTAAGCATAAAGCTTTCAGAGTTTCCAACAAAATCTATTGGGATAGGAAATGTATCTGTTACATTTTCTACTGCTAAAATAGGTGCACCTGCTGTAATCTTTCCAACTACTGGTACATTTACCATTTCTTTATTTGTATAAACAGATTTATCGAAAGAAGTTTGCTCACCTTCTAAGTTTCCACCTTTTAATAATTTTAAAGTTCTTCCTTTTTGACTTTCCTTCTTTACATATCCTTTTTTCTCTAAAGACTCTAAGTAGCCATGTACTGTGGCTGTAGATTTCAAACCAACAGCTTTTCCAATTTCTCTAACAGATGGTGGATAACCATTTGCATTAACTTGCTTTTCAATAAATTTTAATATTGCTTTTTCCCTTTTATTTAGGCTATTTGGATCTTTTCTTCTCATATAACTAAACACTCCTTATTCCACATTTTATAGAAACTTTTATTCGTTTTTTATCTAAAAAAATATTATCACAAAACATTTGATTTGTCAAACGAAAGTTTGATATTTTTTTATAAAATTCAATTTTTACCTTAATTAAAATCGCTGAAAACTATTTTAAAAAGCTAGTTCTATCTTTTTTTATCAATTCTATTTCTGCTCTAATTTCTTCTCCCTCTTCTTTTGTAAAATAATTTAAAAACATATCTTCATCATTTTCCATTAGATGTTCTTTTACATAAATATAGCATTCTCTTACTAAATTTAAATAAAATTCCTTATTTATTAAACTATCAATTTTATCTATTTTTTTAAATCTTTTAAATCTAGCTTGAAATATAGAACAAATTGATTTTACATAAGTATTGTTTCCCATATATCCGAACTTCTACCCATAGTTTCATTATTCCAAACATTTTATCTAAAAGCTCTGAAATATAGCCTTCTGCCCCTTCTTTATAATTAGAAATTATATCATATAAATTCGTACCAATTTTACTTTTTAATTCTAATTCATCTTTATCTTCAATTTCTTTAAACATTTTTATAGTATCTTCATTATAATTTTTTACTTGAGTTACTATTTCATTTCCTTTATATTCGCCAAAATCATGAAATAAAGACTTTAAAGTAATTTTATATATATCAATATTTTCCTTTAATTCATTATTTAAATATTGTGAAAATATTATGCTACTTACAGTTATTATGTACTGATGAAATAATACATTTTCTGGCATTGTAGTAGTTAGTGTTGAATATCTATACACATCTTTTAGATTTAATGCTACTTCTAATAAATTGCAATATTCTGTCTCTTCAAATTTATTGCTTTTTATTTTAGTTAGAATTGCAAATTTTTCTTTAAAAAATTTATCTTTTTTATCTAAATTTTCTACATTAATATTTTTTTCTTTTTCTTCTAAATAACATCTTGCATCTAAATTTCCTCTTCTTGATAAACTGTTTAAAATGCTTAAGTTTGCGACATTTTCACAAAAATCTAATAATTCTGTATATTCATTGGTTTTTACAATTTTGTAATTATATTTTAATTTCTTTAATATCCTATTTTTATATTCAAATTTTTCTATAATAAGTTCATCTATTACTTTTTTATATAGTTCTATTTTAGTTTTATCTGTAATCTCTAAAGCTAAATTTCCTGTTTCTCCATAAATTGTTTGTTTTAATAAATAATTTATTAATACTTCTTCTGACTCTACGCTATTTTCTTTTCTATCTTCTAATATTTTCACATATAAATATACTGCAAGCATTGCTTTATCAATTATAGTATATTTATCATTAATAGTTTGTAATATTTTTGAATTATAACTATCTATACAGCTTATATAAATTTTAAATAAATCTTCTAATACTAATTTTTCCATTTATCTACTCCTTTTTTTGACATTATATATTATATTTACAAAAAATCAAGAAAAAAGATAGTATTTAACTATCTTTTTCATATTAATCATACCATTCAAAAACCCAATCAAGAATATTTACTGTATCGCCTTCTTTAACACCTTTTTTTCTTAAGGCATCATCTATTCCAAGTTTCTTTAACATTCTTTGTAAATAAGCTAGAGATTCACTATCTTCTGTATTTACTCTTGCCATTAATCTATCTATAGCAGGACCTTCTACTGTAAATTCATCATTATTCCTTATAATAGTAAAAGGCTCTTCCTCTTCTTCAAGAGTATATACCATTCTTTCTTCTGGTTCTACTATATCTTCTTTTGGAAGTTTCTTTATTTCTTCTGCTACATGGTTAAATAGTTCTTTTAAACCACTACCCGTTACAGCAGAAATTTTAAATATTTCTAAGCCTTTTTCCTTAGCTAGTTTTTCTAATTCTTTATAATTTTCTTCATTTTGCATACTATCAGCTTTATTTGCAACTATAATTTGTTTTCTTCCAGCTAATTTTTCACTATATTTTTTTAGTTCTTCATTTATTTTATTAAAATCATCCACTGGATCTCTACCTTCTGTACCAGCAATATCTATTACATGAAGTAGTAGCCTTGTTCTTTCAACATGTCTTAAAAATTGAATTCCAAGACCAACTCCACTACTTGCTCCTTCAATAATACCTGGTATATCAGCTAAAACAAAGCTATCACCATATTCTGTTTTTACAACACCTAAGTTTGGATCTATTGTTGTAAAATGGTAATCTGCAATTTTAGGAGTAGCTGATGTTACTTTAGATAAGATTGTTGATTTTCCTACATTTGGAAAGCCTATTAAACCAACATCAGCAAGAAGTTTCAATTCTAATATTATTTCTTTTTCTTTTCCTTTCTCTCCATCTATAGCAAAATGAGGAGCTTGTCTTGTAGAAGTTGCGAAGTGAACATTTCCTTTTCCACCTCTTCCTCCTTTTAGTATAAGCTCTCTTTGTCCATCTTCTGACATATCTACAATTACTTTTCCTGTTTCTGCATCTTTCACAATAGTTCCCTTTGGAACTTTAACAGTTAAATCTTCTCCGCTTTTTCCAAAGCAACGATTACCACTTCCGTTTTCTCCATTTTGTGCTTTAAATCTCTTAGTATATCTAAAGTCAATTAGTGTGTTACTGTCTGGATCAACTTCAAAGTAGATGTCTCCACCTTTTCCACCATCTCCGCCATCAGGGCCTCCAGCAGCAACATACTTTTCTCTTCTAAAAGTTGCAGCACCGTCTCCACCTTTTCCTGATTGAATTATTATCTTTGCATAATCTACAAACATTTCTATCTCCTTCTAGTCTTCAAAATAATTTAACATCATAGCTTTTTTTATCTTTTTCATAGTCTCTTTTGCTGTTTTTCTTGCTTTTTCAGTACCTTCTTTTAATATTCTATCAACTTCTTCTGGATGAGCCTCGTAATAAGCCCTTTTTTCTCTTATTGGCTTTAAAGTATCTGAAATATTTTTTGCAAGTTCTTTTTTACAAGCAACGCAACCTCTTAAGCCTTTTCTACATTCCTCACAAATATGATTACATTCTTCTTTATCAGTAAATAAATTATGATAATATGCAACCATACATACATCAGGATTTCCTAAATCGTCTTTTTTTATTCTGTTTGGATCTGTTACAGCATTCATCACTTTTCTTGAAATTTCTTCTTCACTATCTGATAAGTAAATAGCATTTCCAAGTGATTTTCCCATTTTCTCATTTCCATCTAATCCCTTTATTCTCTTTGAACTAGATAAAACAGCCTCTGGCTCTACTAACACATCTCCATATACACTATTAAATTTTCTTACAATCTCCCTACATTGTTCAATTAAAGGTAATTGGTCTTCACCAACTGGAACTAGAGCTCCTTCAAAAGCAGTTATATCAGCTGCTTGACTTACTGGATAACCTAAAAATCCATAAGTTACACTTTCTCCAAATAGTTCTCTTTTTTGCTCTATTTCTGTTTTTACAGTTGGATTTCTTTGTAATCTTGCAATAGTTACAAAATTTGAATAGAAAACTGTAAGCTCTGCAGTTTCTGGTATCATTGATTGTATATATATAGTTGTTTTATTTGGATCTATTCCTATTGATAAATAATCTATTGCTACTTCTCTAACATTTTTTCTAACCTTTTCTGGATTATTAAAATTGTCTGTTAATGCTTGAACATCTGCAATTAATATATATGGCTCATAATTTTCATTTTCTTGTAATTCTAATCTCTTTTTTAATGAACCAAAATAATGACCTATATGTAATCTTCCTGTTGGTCTATCTCCAGTTAAAATTCTTTTTTTATTCATATCTTTTTTAGGCTTGAAATTTTCTATTCAAGCTTGCCCCTTTCATAAGTTAATAAAATTAATATATTAATTATACTCTAATTTTATTAAAAAATCAATTATTTTCAGCTGTTTTCACTTCTTAAAAAAAAGTTTATTCATTTTCTTATTTTTTGTAAATAAGAAAAAAAGAGATGGTCAGCCCATCTCAAATTCCTCACATTTCCAAAGCTCGAAATATCTCAAAAAGCCTTTTTGAACAAATCCATTCCTTCTAGCTACCGCTTTTGATGCCATATTATAACTTCTTATTTTCAAAAAGGGAGTCAAGCCTTCTTCTCTAGCATATTGTTTAGCAAATCCCAAAGCTTCTGTTGCATATCCACATCCGCAATATTCTGGTTCAATGCAGTAACAAATCTCACCAGTATCGGCTACAATAATTTCACCTACTTCTTGCTCTGTTTTCTTGTTGATTATTGAAAATATACTTGCTGTGCCAACGCTATAAAATTTACTATTTTTTTCGTACTTTAACCGCTTCGTTTCCATATGTGATTCCTCCTAATAACATTCTTTTTATATTATATACCTCTTCACTAATTATGTCAACTTTCTTAAATAATCATTGTATTATATATAGTTTTGTGATATAATATTGTAGAAATTTATAACAACCTCTAGTAAGAGTCTTCTCTTACTAAATACTCACAACAAGGGGGTAAGCTTTATGAAGGAAATAGTCATACCTTCTAGATCAAAATCCATTCGGAGAACAGTAAAGAGAAATTGCTCAAAATGGGCAAAATATTCTGGTAACAACAGTCGCTATACGGACTTTGTTAACCAAAGAGCTTGGAACTTAATTTTACTCAGAGTTTCTAAGCTTCGTAAAGAAGTGTCTGAAATTGACCTAAAAAAAATTCACAACTTGGAAGATACTTTCTCTGCTTTAGTTAAGCTGGTGAGTCTTTCTACCACTTTTTTTGATGAAGGACTAATTAGAGTTGGACCCACTAGCAAAACAGATGCAATTGATGCTTTTAACTCAGATATTCAAGCTATTATGAGGCGAGAGAAAACACCTCTTGCTTACTGGAATTCTACAAAGCCTAATGAAGAAGTAAACTTTGATTCTCTTTATATCGGTGATGCTGTAGAAGTTTCAAAAACAGAGCTAAAAAAGAAAAAAGTTCCAGCTTTTTTGCTCAAAGAATATAACGGAAAAACTTACAAAATCGTAGCGCCAATGAGTCCAGCTAGCAAATGGCTCAAGGGAAAGATGAAACCACTAGTTGGTGCTGGTAGCAAAACTCTCAATATAAACATATGCAAATTCATGCAAACACTGGAAATATTAAAGAGTAATCTGCTACAAGACTGTGACAATATTTTGGAAGGCGAAAACTTGTAATCTAGCTTAGATGTGGCTAAACTTAAAAGGTGGGAGCGTTACAATAAGCGCACCCACCTTTGTTATTTTTTATTAAATTATTCTTCTACATTTATACCTGCATCCCTCATTTGATTCTTCATTTCTTCAGTTATATTTATGCAACCGTTTATTTTTACAGTTTTCAAATTATTTCCTTCTTTATTTTTTAAATTTAAAATTGGTGTAATATTTGTAATTCCAGAATTTCCTTGCAAATCTATTAATGTTAATTGCAATAGATTTTCTATACCATTCAATGATATTAAACTATTATTTGATATATATACTTCTAAATTGCCTGTTTTTCCAGACAATTTTTCCAATGGTTCTAAAGAAGAAAATTGATTATCATTTAAAGTTAATTTTTCTAGATTTGGAGTTCCACTGACTAGATCATCATTTTCATATTTTGGCTCTAACATATCTATCAAACTATTAAAATCAGTTTGCTGCAAATAATTCTTACTTAAATCTAGAGATTTTAAGTTTGTGTTCTGTGAAAAATCACTAATACTCCATTTTTCTCCTTGTTGCATATCATATATTTTTATATTTTCTAAATTTTCACAACCTGTTAAAATTAAATTTTCTATTGAAGTTCTTCTAAAATATATTTTTTTAAGTTCCTTACAATTACTTAAATTTAATGTATTTTCTCCAGAAAAACTATTTGTACCTGAATTATAATCTCGTGTGCGTATTGACAATTGCGTTAGCCTTGTACATAATTCCAACTTTTTTAAAAAATTTGTATTTCCATCTAAGTATAAACAATATCCACCATCAGATTCTATATTTAATTGATTTATACAATCTTGTACCTTTGTTAAATCACCATGTGATAGCCAAAGATTATCTAACTTTCTATTGTTTATAGGTGTTAAATCATAATTTTCATCTAAATTAGGAAAAAGGTAATCATATATATATGCATTTGGAAAATTAGATAACCAATTCAAATCCGTGATATTACTGCATCTTTCAAGGAAAAGAATTTCCATATTATCTCCATATGAAAGAGAGCTTAAGTCTTCACTACTAATTACTGTACCATTCGCTGATAAGCTTTTTAAATTAACTAATTCTTTTAAAAAGTCAAATTCAGTTATACCTGTGCAACTACTAATACTTAATGATTTAAGCTGTTTCATTCCTGTAATATATTTCGTTTGACTATTATCAATTTTGGTATTTCCATTTAAATATAAAGTAGTAGTTACTGTATTACCTTCTAAAAAACTTAAATCTGTAATTCCTGTATTACTTAAATTTAGTGTTGGTTTTGCAGAATTTATTAATGTGATATATTTACTTGAAAGAAATAAATCTTTTATATTGTTTAAAAAATCAATTATAGAATTTATTTGCATATCTTCCAAATTTTCACTTCCTATTAAATTCAACTCTTCTATCTGTGTAAAAGCTCCTTTAACAAGAGTATCTATATCTAAAATATCACAACCTTCAAAATCTAATATTTTTAATTTTGATAAATTACTTACTCCAACAAAATTATCATTATTTATTGCATTAAAATAATGTAAATTATTATTGGTAGTTTTTACAGTATCACTTTCTCCATTTTCATAATATACCCAAGAGCCTCCTATTTTACCACAGTTCAAGTTTTGCAATTCCTTGTATCCGTTAATATAACTCATATTTATAATATTATTTTCAGATAGATTTGGAATAAGATGATTAAATTGATCTTTTTCATTAGTATTTATTATATCAGTTAAATTATTTTCATTTAAATATAAATTTATTAATTTAGTTTTATCTTTAACTGTTGAAAGTCCAAAAATATTTGTTAAATTTGCATTTTCTTCAATATATAAGGTATTTATATTTCCCAAAGTATTTAAAGCTGGTATATTCGTTAGCTCAGAATTATTTCTTATTCTAACAACTTCTAGTTTTGGCATATTTATAAATTCATCAGTAACAGAAATAATATTTTCTTCTGTAATACTATTATTTATTGGATAAAATCCTGTTACATTTATTCCGTATTTTAACCCACTATAATCATTAACTTTTGTATTATCTAACCATAATGACTTTAAGTTTGCTAAATATTGCAGACCATTTAAATCAGTTAAATTTAAATTTTTTAAAGTAAGCTCAGTTAAATTTGGCATTAGTGAAAGTTCTTCAATATTTGTTATAGGTGTGCTCATATTATTTCCATCTAAAGTAAGAGTCTTTTTTCCTCTTACATCTCCTACAGTAACATCTCCTGTTATTCCTAAACCTTCTTTTAGACCTATTGATGTATTAACAATCTGATTAACATCTATTGGTATTTCTTGTATACTTTCAGTGCCATACATTTTTCCATTTTCATCTATATACCATACAGTAAAATCTTCGTTAATTCCATATACATTTCTTAATAAAGACAAGCTTCCTTGAATACCTTCACCACCAACTAAATTACTTTCAATTCCATCACTAAGTCTGTTTATATAATTAAAATCAAATACATATGTATCTCCTGCACCATAAGAAACCCTTTTTAAAAAACCAGTATTTGGATACTCATTATAAGAAAAATCAGAAATTCTTATTTCATACAAATCTTCCGTTGTTTTTTCTATTTTCTTATAATTAACTTGTTCTTGTAATACTGCTATACCTTGAATTATTTTTGCTTCTTGTGCTCTTGTTATTATTCCATTCTCTCCAATAGTAGCATTTAAACTCACACCTGCTAAAATTAACATTACTATTATTGAGATTACTAATGCTATTAATGTTATTCCGTTTTACATTTTGAAACAGTTTTCTTTTGTTCATTTTAGCATTTCCTCCTATGTTTTTTATATTTATTTTGGAGAAAAGAATAATTCTTTTCTCCTTCAATCCATAAAAAACAAACATGTCTAATGACTTTTGCTTTTCTTTGAAAGAAAACCATTTCAAAACCTCTCCTATTTTATTTTTATGGATTTTCCTTAATTATGCTAATTAAGGAAATAAAAAAAACATAAAAGTATTGCAATATCTATCTTTTATGTTTTTCTTTTTTTTATATATATAAATTTTTATTGTTTTAACCTTGACTTAAAAAAAGTTAAATGTTAAAATTTTCATAGAATAAAAAGTCCTTAATTAGCTGAAGTGCACCCAAAATGTTAGACAAAAATCTAACATTTGGAGGTGCATTTTTTAATGAGTAAATATTCATTGGAAT
>CALXPP010000001.1 GCA_944390345.1 uncultured Clostridia bacterium | reverse complement strand
TGGAGCAGGTAGCGGGAATCGAACCCGCATAGCCAGCTTGGAAGGCTGGAATTCTACCATTGAACTACACCTGCATCACATCAAACTACCTTGCCTTGACAAGTATAGATTATAAATTATTTTGCTAACTTTGTCAATAGTTTTTTATCTATTTTTGTAATTAATTTACTAACTTTATAATATTTATACTCGCAATATATACTGCACTAATATAAGATTAAATATCATTTAAATATGAAAGAAGCCTATGAGCTTCTTCCATATTCAAACTTATAATTTATATTATTTTTTAGCTTCTTCTGTTTTTGTAGCTTCTGCATTTGTTACTTTTGTTTCAACATTTTCTTGAGCTACTGGTTCTTCAGCTACTTCTTCTGCATTATTTTCTACGCTATCTGCTTCACCTGGAACAACTTCTTCTTTAAGAACAATTTCTCTTGTCTCAATTCTTGCTCCAATTTTCTCCTTTGTTTTAGCAGCCTTACCAACTCTATCTCTTAAGTAGTATAATTTAGCTCTTCTAGCTCTACCAACTCTTACTACCTCTACTTTTTCAATCATTGGAGAATGTACTAAGAATGTTTTTTCAACACCTACTCCATAAGAAATTCTTCTTACTGTAAATGTTGCATTTACTCCTCCACCTTGTTTCTTTATAATAATTCCTTCAAATACTTGGATTCTTTCTTTGTTTCCTTCTTTTATTCTAACATGAACTCTTACTGTACTACCAATATTAAGTTCAGGAATTTTATTTTTCATTTGCTCATGCTCTATAGACTTTAAAATATCCATTTTCTTTCCTCCTTCTTTTTAATTTAGATATTTTCTACAATTAGCTAAAATTCATATTTTCATTACTTTTAGCTTCTATCTCTTTTAAAAATATTTTATCTTCTTCAGTTAAATTAGCTTTTTTTAAAAGCTCTGGTCTATTTTTTAAAGTTATTTCTAAAGATTTTTGCCTTCTCCATTTTTCAATATTTTGATGGTTTCCTGAAGTTAAAACTTCTGGTACTTTTATTCCTAGAAATTCTTCAGGTCTTGTATATTGTGGATATTCAAGTAAATCATTTGAAAAACTTTCTTCTGTTTTAGAACCTTGTTTTAAAACACCTGATACATACCTTGAAACACTATCAATTAAAACCATCGCTGGTATTTCTCCACCTGTTAGTACATAATCTCCTATAGAGATTTCTTCACATTCTATGCTATCTATTACTCTCTGGTCTATTCCTTCATAGTGTCCACATAAAATAATTAAGTGTTCTTCTTTTGCTAGTTCTTCAACTTTTGCTTGGGTTAAAGTTTTTCCTTTAGGCGACATATAAATTGTTTTCGCATTTTTGCTTTTTACAGAATTCCAAGCATCCCATACAACATCTGGCTTCATTAGCATTCCTGCTCCTCCACCATATGGTGTATCATCTACTTTTTTATGTTTGTCCTTTGAAAAATCTCTAATATTAATTAAATTAATTTCTATTAAATTCTTTTCTATTGCTCTTCCAATAATACTTGTATTTATTGGTTCAAACATTTCTGGAAAAAGTGTTAATACTTCAAACTTCATTTAATTAAAGCCCTTCTATTAAATTTACAATTATTTTGCTATTTTCTAAGTCAACTTTTTTTATAACTTCTGGTATTCCAGGTAAAAGTTTTTGTTTTCCTAGTTCATCTTTTACAACATAAATATCATTGCTACCTGTATTATAAATGTCATCAACTTTTCCTAAAGCTTTACCTTCTTCTGTATATACATCTAATCCAATTAAATCTGCTATATAATATTTACCTTCTTCTAAAGGTTCTAAATCTTTACGATTAATTAATATATAGTAGTTTCTTAAGGTTTCTGCTGCTTCTATAGTATCTATTCCTTTTAGTTTTAATATTACTTGATTTTTATGATAAGATACTTTTTCTATCTCATATTCTTTAATTTCATTTTTTAATTTAATTAAAATTTTATTTAAAGTTTCAAATCTATTAATATTTTCAGTAAAAGGATTTACCTTTATTTCACCTTTTAAGCCTTTAACATTTACAATTTGTCCTAATTCTAAATATGGTTTCATATTTACTCCTTAGCCTACAAATTCAATAACAATTTTTTTATGTTCTTTTGTAGCAACAGCTTTCATAACTGTACGAATTGACTTTGCCATTTTTCCTTTTTTTCCAATTACTTTACCCATATCGCTTTTAGCTACTTTTACTTCATAACTAATAGATTTTTCATTTTCTTTTTCTGTAATTAATACTTCATCTGGAGTATCAACTAAATTTTTGATTACTATTGTAAGTAATTCCTTCATTTAAAACACCTCTTTCGTTATGACTATTTTGCAGCTTTTTCAATTAAAGCTTTTACTGTATCTGTAGGTTTTGCACCATTTTTTACCCAAGTAGCAACTTTTTCATTATCTAATACTATTGTTGCTGGATCTGTCATAGGATTGTATGTTCCTATTTTTTCAATAATTTTTCCATCTCTTGGGCTCTTTGAATCAGCAACAACAATATGATAAAATGGAGCCTTTTTCTTTCCTACTCTTTGTAATCTTATTTTTACCATAAAATTCACCTCCAAATTAAATCTTTATATATAAAAACTTCATAATGAAATTAATCATATAACAACTCTAAAAATCTAGATCTATCTTATTAAAATATCTATTTTAAATCTTTAAACTTTGAAATGTCTACATCATCTAATTGGTCTAAATTCATATTTTTCATCATTCTTTTCATTGCGCCTTTATTTGAAGTCATATCTTTCATCATTTTTTGTGTCATTTCAAAGGATTTCATAAATTTATTTATTTGCTCTACTGTAGTTCCACTACCTTTTGCTATTCTTAATCTTCTACTTCCATTTAATATTTTTGGATTTCTGCGTTCTTCTTGTGTCATTGAGCAAATAATTGCTTCTATTTTTACAAATTCTTTATCATCTACTTTTATATCTTTTAATTTATTCATTCCTGGTATTAATTTTAAAATAGAAGAAAAAGAACCCATTTTTTTCATTTGGCGTAATTGAGTTAAATAGTCATCTAGGTCAAAACCTTGTTTACGCATTTTCTTTTCTAATTTAGCAGCTTCTTCCATATCAAATGTTTCTTCTGCTTTTTCTATTATAGAAAGCACATCACCCATTCCAAGAATTCTTGAAGCCATTCTTTCTGGATAGAAAGCTTCTATATCGTTTAATTTTTCACCTGTTGCAATATACTTAATTGGTCTTCCTGTAATCTTTTTTACAGATAGAGCTGCACCACCTCTTGTATCTCCATCTAGTTTTGTAAGAACTAATCCATCTATTCCAAGTTCTTCATTAAATGTCTTAGCTATATTTACTGCATCTTGACCTGTCATTGAATCTACAACTAATAATATTTCGTGTGGTTTAACATCTCTTTTTAAGTCTTTAAGTTCTTGCATTAGTGCTTCATCTATTTGCAAACGACCTGCTGTATCTATAATTACAACATCATTTAGTTTTGATATTGCATAAGATATTGCTTGTCTTGCAATAGAGCTTACATTCTTTTCTGTTTCATTTGAAAATACTGGAATATCTAATTGTTTTCCAACGACTTGTAATTGCTTAATAGCAGCTGGTCTATACACATCACAGGCAACTAAAAGTGGCTTTTTACCTTGTTTTCTAATGATATTTGCTAATTTTCCAGCTGTAGTTGTTTTACCAGAACCTTGCAAACCAACTAACATTATAATAGTTGGCGGATTTGGAGTAAAATTAATTTTTGACTCTTCTCCTCCAAGCAAAGCTACTAATTCATCTTTTACAATTTTTACTACTTGTTGACCTGGTGTTAAAGATTTTAATACATCTTGACCTAAGGCTTTTTCTTCTATTACTTTTATAAAGTCTTTTACAATTTTATAGTTAACATCAGCTTCTAGTAATGCGAGTTTAACTTCACGCAAAACTTCTTTTAAATCACTTTCTGTGATTCTTGCTTTTCCTCTTAATTTTCTTGTAATATCTTGTAATCTAGAAGATAAACCTTCAAAAGCCATTTGCAATTACCTCTCTTTTCTTAAACTAAACAATTTAATTTATTTTTTACATCTTCAAGAATATTTGCAATTTCTTTATCAGATGAATTTTCTTTTATTTTTGAAATTTCTGATAAAATACTTGCAATTTTTTTCTCTTGCATAAGTGTTTTTTTCATAATTCCTAACTTTTCTTCATATTCGAAAAGCTTATTTTCTCCTTTCTTCAGATTATCTCTAACAGCTTGCCTTGTAATTTTCTCGTTTTCAGCTATTTCTGATAAAGATAAATCTTTATTGTAGTAGTCATCTAGCATTTGAAATTGCTTATTGGTTAATAATTTCCCATAAGTTTCTAAAAGAATACTTATTTGAACATTTTTTTCCATTTGACCACTCCTTTAAATGTAATGCTATTATACTTTACACCATTTTCTATTAAATGTCAAGTATTTTTACTTGCTTTTTTTAAATTTTACTGGGTTTTTAAAGAATTTATAAAAAATGCTAAACTAAAAAAATGGCAACTCTTTTTAGAATTGCCACTTCGATTAACCATTATATCTATTTTGTAATTAAAACACCTCTATATCCTGCACTTGTTCCAGAAATGCAATTAAACATATTTTCTGTTGTACCATTCTTTTTTCCGAAAATTATAAACTGATTTGCTGTCATAGATGTTAGTTCAACTTTGTAAGGCGTAGAACTGATAAAATTTGTTATTGTTCCATCTCCTGTACTTGAAGTATCATTTATTGCATCTCCTTTTATATAAGTATATGGGCTTACTTTCAAATAATTAGTAAGTTTATTTGTATTAGTAGTTGCAGTACTTACTACTTTACCTGCTAATAATTCTCCATTCGTTGTACTTAAATCGTAAACACCTGTACAATTTTTTGTAGAAGACATTGCAGTTTTATTTTTATAAACATTATTTTCTGTTGCATCACCACCAGCTCTACCTGTAGTATTTACTGTTGCATAAGTTTTATCTTCTCCATAAGTTAAATATAATACTGCTCCATGTTCTGAAGGTTTGCTTAAATGTGAGGAAGTGTTTGAAAGCGTAGGTGTTAGAGTAGTTCCATTTACAATACTTGCTGATGGAACTGATTTTCCTCCACTCGATACTTGATATTTATTTATCCAAAAACCTGTAATTTCTTCACTCCATTCGCCATTTTCATATTTACCATCGCTAGAAGCTGTAAAAGCCGGATGAACGGTTTCATTTGTTCCTAAAGCTTTATTTTCTGTAGTTGTATTTGATATTTCTTTTAAAAATTTTATATTTATTTTTTTGTTACTTGTATCTAAAGAATAAGCATATCTTGGTATCCAAACCCACCAATTCCCTTGAGAATCTACAGCGTTTGCCCATTTTTTAGCACCACTTGAATAGTCATACCATGTACCTGAATCTATAGAAGCATTTTTCCAATTACTTCCATCCCAATATTTAGCAGTCATTCCATCTGCCAATACCGGAGGATTTACTAAAGTTATAGTTACATCCTTACTAGCACCTGTAGTAATTCCAGAAACTCGTACTTCATATTCGCCTGCTTCAGATATATTTATAACATAGTTTGTTCCATCTGAATTTTCTACTTTTTTCCAAGTGGTATCTGTTTTCTTTTTATATTCATAATTCGTTACTTTTGAAGTTTGTCCATCTTTAGTAGTTGTCCAATCTAATTTTATTTGTGCTGTTAATCCAAAGTTTTTTATTTCAGTATTTGATGTATCATAGCTTGGAGCATTTACAATAGTTTCTGCAATTATCTTTTGTCCTCCTGGCAGATCATATTGTGTATGATATTCCACTCCATCTACTTTTATACCTTCTTTTTCTATTACATATCTTGTTCCAAAATTAACAGCTATAGCAATATCAGTTTGTTCAAAGCCACTTAAATTTAATTTTGATTTTAATTCTTCAGTAGAAAAATAGTAATAATTATCCATAGTATCTCCCATTTCTTCTATAAGAGTTACTAAGGTAGTTTCTCCAGCTGATAGCTTATTAAAACCCAAACTTGTTAAATAATCATTTATTGTCGTAGAGTCTGTTTTTGATGGCCAATTTTGATATTCATTTACTATAAGATCCACCTTTTCTTGTATTACTCTTAGTTGTGCCACATAGTTTTCTATTTTCATATTGTTATAGGATTCAATTCCCGAATATGTTGTCACTCCAGCTAATATAATAATTAATATAACAGTTATAACTAGTGAGACTAGGGTAACACCTTTTTCATTTTTCATAAGGCAAGGCTTCTCCTTCCTCTTTGGTTTTTTTTATTATTCATTACCTGAATAATATTGGTTCATTAACTCATATAAATATTGTGAATAATTGAAAGCTTCATGTGTTTCTGGTATTCCGTAATCTACTCCATAAGTTTCTACTGTTACATTTTTTATAACAGGCATTGTATTGAAAGGTTTTATTGTAGTCGCATTATAATCTGTTCCTGCTTCTTCTGCACTTTGTTCTTTAGTTTCTGTTGCATAAATTTTTTCTACAATATCCATTCCTTCTACAACTTCTCCAAAAGCTGCATATAAACCATTTAAGTCAGTAGCATCTTGTGTTAGTATTGTAAATTGTGAATTTGCAGAATTATAGCTTTGGGTAGTTAAATTATTAACTTGTTTTGTATAATCTGCTCTTACCATTGAAACAATACCTTTTTTATGACTTAAAGTATTTTGATTAAAATTATTAGCTACAAATTCTCCATTTATTTCATATTCATAGTCTGAATCAGAATCTGCTTCGATGCTAGAGTTTATTGTACTAAGTTTTGGGTTTTCCACATTTCCCTCTGTATCTCTTCCCCAATACTCAGAAAATTCATCTTTTCCATATATTACTTTTCCATTATAGTAGCCTGCGTTTACAAGTGCTATAAAGTTTTTTACTGTATTTGGAGCATATTCTGGGTATAGCACCATTTTTACATTTCCATATCCTTCTATTTCAAAAGTTACTTCTGGATTTTTTACTTCTTGAGTAGCATATCTTACAATTCCATAAGCTACTCCTCCGATTAAAATTAGTACTATTATAGCAATAATTATCCAAATAATAGCTTGCATTTTTTTGCTCATTTTTTCTCCACCTTTCTATTTTATGCTTTTATTTTAATCCTAAAAATTTCATAGCATCAATAATATTCTTTGCGCCTATTATATCTAAATTAAACTTTTCTTTCAATAGTTTTTTATTACTTTCTGGAATAATACAAGTTTTATAGCCTAACTTTTCTGCCTCTTTTACTCTTTTTTCTATCATATTAACAGAGCGAACTTCTCCAGTAAGACCAACCTCTCCTATTGCAACTACATCTTCTTTTATACTTATATTTTTAAAAACAGAAGCAGTTGCAAGTACTATTCCTAAATCTAAAGCCGGCTCATTTACTTTAATACCACCTACTATATTTAAGTATATATCTTGTGAGCCTAAATTTAAACCAGCTCTTTTTTCTAATACTGCCATTAATAAAGTTAATCTATTGTAATCTATTCCTATTGCATTTCTTCTTGGAATTCCAAATACACTAGGAACTGAAAGAGCTTGAAGTTCCAAAAGTAATGGTCTTGTGCCCTCCAAACTTACTACTATAATTGAACCCGGTGGATTTCCTTCTCTTTCTGAAATTAAAATAGAAGAAGGATTTTTTATTTCTACCAAGCCCTCGTTTTTCATCTCAAACATTCCTATTTCGTTAGTAGAGCCAAATCTATTTTTTACACCTCTTAAAATTCTATAAGAAAAGTACCTTTCTCCTTCTATATATAATACCGTATCAACCATATGTTCTAAAACTCTTGGTCCTGCTATATTTCCATCTTTTGTAACATGACCAATTATAATAGTAGTAATATTAGCTTTTTTGCACATTTTCATTATTCTTGCTGTTATTTCTCTTACTTGACTTACACTACCAGGTGCTGAGGTTATTTCTTCTGAATACATAGTTTGTACTGAATCTATTATTACAAATTTAGGATTATATTTTTCTATTCCATATTCAACATTGTCTATATCTGTTTCTGCTAAAAACAATAAATTTTCCTTTTTTATTCCTAATCTATCTGCTCTTAGTTTTATTTGTTCTGCAGATTCTTCTCCAGAAACATATAAGATTTTTCCATCTAATTGTATTTTATCGCAAATTTGTAAAATTAAAGTAGATTTACCTATTCCAGGCTCTCCTCCAAGAAGTGTTAAAGAACCTTCTACAAATCCACCTCCAAGCACTCTATCTAATTCTTCTATTCCTGTTTTTATTCTTATAGTAGCTCTTTTTTCTACTTGATTTAAACTAATTGGTTCACTTCTTTCCTTTTTTTTATCTTTTCCAGAAGTATTTGCAATAGCTTTCTCTTCTACAAAAGTGTTCCAATTATTACAGGCTGGGCATTTTCCCAGCCATTTACTTGATTCATATCCACATTCATTACATACAAAAACAGTAGTATTTTTCTTTGCCATTTAAACATCCTTCCTATAACAATTTTATAGCCAGCCCTCTTCTAATAATTTTTTTAAAGTTACAACATACATTGCATGACTCCAAGTAAGCCCTATTACCCAAGCTGGTCTCATTGCATCATTATTTACCTGCTCTCCTAATAAATTTAAATTTGAAGCAGATTTAGTTGCAAAATTAAAACATTCCAAAGCCTTTGTTTTATCTTTTGCAATTAAATAATAACATGACATCCATAAAGTTGCAATAGGCCAAGGATTATATCCACCCATATAAGTATCGCCTTCATAACGAACATAGCCGCCTGTATAAGTTCTTATAGTCATATTTATTTTTTCTATAGTGTTTTTAATATTTTTATCATCTACGCTAAACATTCCAAAAGGATAAACTGTTCCTACTATGCTTATATCTATTTTTTCATCATCTTCATTTCTAACAAAGCTTTTTTTATCTTCTTTGTAAAAATGAGCTAAAACAAACTCCTTTATTTTCTTTTGTCTTTCTTCATAGTATTTTATTTTTTCTGGAATATTTATAGCTTTAGCTTTTGAATTTTCAAGTACATCTTTTACATTCTCATAAATTTTTATCATAGAATAATAAGCAGAATATATTGAAGCTACTGAATATATACTATAACCTTCGTATTCTTCCCATAAATCATAGCTTCTTTTTAGCTTATTTCCATCTTCAAGCATATTGTCTACATATTTTTCTAGAAAACTTATAGCATTTTCACACATTTTTAAAGTTTCTTTTAAAAATTTCTTATCTTTTGTTACTTTGTAATGATGATAAACTCCATACACTACACTTGCTGTTTCATCAATTTGATATCCCCAGCAAGGTGCTAAACTTCCATCAGTATAAAATCTTTGTTCCCACATACCATTTTTACTTTGTGTTTTTTTGCAAAAAATTCGATAAAATTTTTCTGTTTCTTCTTGCATTCCCACAATATCAAAAGCTTTTGTAATAAATACAGCATCTCTTGTCCAACAATAAGAATATCTTCCACACTTAGTTTTCTGCTCATCTACTTCAATTCCAGCAGATATTCCACCTGTTTCTTTGTTGGTAAGTAAAGAAAAAAGTAATATACTTCTATTATAATTTTTCTTCATTTTTTCATCTATTTTCTTTTTATTAATTCCTAATTTATCGTGATCTTTTACATATTTTTGCCAATATTTTTTAGTATTTTCTAGTTCTAAATCTATGTCTAATTTTTTTAATTTATCTATTTCAGTATCTAAATCATTTAACAAGCTTTTTTGCTTATTTGGATTTATATATATGTATAAGAAAAAAGTTCTTTCCTCTAGAGGCTTTAATGTACCTATATCGTAACTTATTCCAGAAGCAGAAGACATTCCTATATAATCTTTTCCTTTTATAATACCATCTGAAAAATTTCTATCTATATCATTTACTTGACTAGATAAAAGATTTTCTTTGGAGAAAGTACATACAGAATAATCGTGATTATATTGTATTAAACAATTATTTTTTATATATCCACAAGTATCATTATTTAAATTTGTAATTACTTTTGAATTTTCTAAAAAGTTTATATCTAAATCTATCTTTCCCACATTTCTAAAAGTATATTTTTTTATTAAAACATCATTTGATATTGGAACAAAATCTATTTGTGTAATTTCTAAATTAAAATAGCTATTTAGTATTTTGGTTCTTAATATATTTGTATTTTCTAAATATTCTTGCTCATAACTATTATTTATATCATTGTGCAGATAAATTAAAGCAGAATCATTTATTTTAACTCCTAAATAAAATTCTTCAAAAAATTGTTTATAATCTATAGTTGGATAATATAATCTTAAAAGTTCTCCTGTTTTAGAAAAGCTTGCTGTTACTCTTCCATTTCCTACAAAGGCATCATTAAAATATTTAGTTCTCAATACATTTCCCCCTTAAACTTTTTCTTATATACTCAAATTTATTTTTTAGAATTTAAACTTAATTATAAATTTAAAATTTTATCTTATCATACTCTTAATTTGCTCTTGTATTTCTCTAATTTTTTCACTTAAAGTTCTTATTTCTTCATCTTGTGCAACAAAGTTCTCTTCTTTTACTGTATTTTCTAATTCTAAAAGCTCATCTTTCATCTGTTCAATACTGTCCAATACATCCATACGCAAAATTTCTTTATCAAATTCAGCAATTTCTCTTGTTCTTTCAAGTAGAACTGGTGTTTCTCCAACAAGCTCAAAAGATTGTCCGAATTCTGGTATTGTAACTTTAGTTCCTGGATTTTCTTCAATTTTTTGTTTTAAAACTTCTTGTCCTTCAGGCTCTCCATGTACTAAGAATATATGTTTTGGTTGATTTGTAAAAGAATATACAAAATTTAAAAGCCATTCTTGATCTGCATGTCCAGAATATCCTTCAATATATTCTACCCTTGCATTTACAGCTATTTCTTCTCCAAAGATTTTAACTTTTTTAGCTCCTTCTACTATAGTTCTACCCAAAGTTCCTGGTGCTTGATAACCTACAAATAGAATTGTACTTTTTGGATTCCATAAATTGTGTTTTAAATGATGTTTAATTCTACCAACATCACACATTCCACTAGCAGATATTATTATACAAGGCTCTGTAGATTCATTTAAGGCTTTTGATTCTTCTGCAGTTCTGGTAAATTGTAACCCTGGAAACTCTAATGGATTATCTCCAGATTTTATTTTTTCTTGTATTTCATCTTCAAATAAATTTGTATTTTTCTTAAATATCTCTGTTGCAGAAATTGCAAGAGGACTATCTACATAAACAGGTACATTCATAATTGTTTTATATTTTTTAGCAAACTCTGGGTCTTGACCTTTTTCTTGTTTCAATTTATCTATTTCGTATAAAATTTCTTGTGTTCTTCCTACTGCAAAAGATGGTATTACTACTGTTCCTCCATTATCTAAAGTCTCTGAAACTATATTTAAAAACATTTCTGCTTTATCATCATTTCTTATATGAAGTCTATTTCCATAGGTTGATTCCATTATTAAGTAATCTGCATTACTAATCATAGTCGGAGCATCTAAAAGAGGTAAATCGTTATTTCCTAAATCTCCTGTAAAGACTGCTTTAGTAGTTTTTCCATTTTCTGTAGCCCAAATCTCAATTATAGCAGAACCTAACATATGACCTGCATCATTAAATCTAATGCTTATTTCATCTGTTATATCTACTATGTCATCATAATCTACTGGTTCAAATAATTCTAAACATTTGTAAGCATCTTCAGCTGTATATAATGGTGGAAGATCTGGCTTTCCTTCTCTTTTTCTTTTTCTATTTTTCCATTCAATTTCTGTTTCTTGAATATGTCCACTATCTGGCAACATTATAGAACACAAATCACAAGTAGCTTTGGTTGCATATATTGGTTTTCTATATCCTTCATTATAAAGCTTAGGTATTCTTCCTGAATGATCTATATGAGCATGTGTTAATAATACAAAATCAATTTCATCTACATTGTATAAAAATGGATCTGAATTTTCTAATTCTTGGCTGGCTTTTCCTTGATACATACCACAGTCTACTAAAAATTTTTTTCCTGCAGCTTCTACTAAAAAGTTTGAGCCAGTTACAGTCTTAGCTGCTCCTAAAAAAGTAATTTTCATTTGTACCTCCTATCCTGTTTTATTATCTTTCAAAAACTTCTATCCTCTTAATTTTTGAAAGCGTTCCTCTAAACATAAAAACAGTTACATAAATAATTTAATCATTTTTCTTTGTTTTACTTCCAAATCTTTCTTACCATTTGGTAAATCTATAGTAGCTTCTTTTTCGTAAACATCTTTATCAAAAACTTTAACTAATAGCTTTCCATCTTTATTTATATTAAAATAAAGGTTTATTTCTTTTAATTCTATAATATTTGTATTTAGTGCTAATTTTATTATGTCAAAATTAAAAGCAATATTCATACTTACAATTCTTAAAATTCCTATTTTACAAGCTTTTGTTACAGCTTTTTTCAAAATAGCATCTACTGCATTATTTAATTTTGGAATATCTTCTATTTTTTTATTTTCACTTATATTGATTTTTTTATAATATCTTAATTCATAAATTATATCTATTATTTCAGAATTAGTAACAAATTGATTTAATTTTTTTTCAAAAAGCTTTAAATATTCTAGCTGTGATTTTACGATCAGAGTTTCTAGCCTCTCGTTATTAGTAAATACTTCAAAGATTTCTTCTAAATTCTCTTTTCTTTTTAAATACAATATAGGATTTTGCAAATCACTCAATAATTTAATTTTTTGGCTATCATCTTTTCTTTCTCTTATTATCATATTTCTAAAAGCTTTTATATTAGTAATTCTCTTATCTTCTTCTAATTTACTATTAAAGCTTTCAAATTCTTTAATTAATAAATCATCATCATTTAGCATGTAATCTATTTCTTGTAGCCTTTTATTATAATAATGTTTTTTATTCTTGACATCCAACAAATATTCTTCTCTATTGTTCATTTTAAACAATTCATCTTTTTTTTCTAAAAGTTCTGGCTCTAGTTTTTCTTTTTCTAATTTCGTTGCATTTTTATATAGTAGCTTTTGTACTTCTATTAGATATTTATTTCCTTTATCAAGTGTTTCAATCTTGTATTGCAAGTCCTCTAAATAACTTATTCTTGTAGAAGAACTATTTCGCCAATCATATAAAAATTTTTCTCCAAATATACATAATATATTTTGATAAATTAAATTTGATATAAAAGGAGTATTCTTTTTTGGAGAATTATCCCAAGACCAACCATTAAAATCTAGTAATATCGATAAATTATTGTAATTAAAACCTTCTACCAACATATTTTGAAATAATCTTCTAAAAATATATTTTTTTTCTATAAAAAAATATTTTGGTATTATATCAGAAATTGCATATAAAAAAGCAATTTCTGTTGGATAAGAAAGAATACTTCTTTCTCTATCGTTTGTTAAAGCATATACATTATATTTTCTTAATATTTCAGATTCCTTTGTATCTGGTTCAACTACTTGAATATGCTCACAATAATTTTTTATTGCATCTATTAATTCTTCTAAAAAATCATCTTTATTTCTAACTGTTCTTTTTATTTCTACATAATCTGGATATGCTATTTCAAGTTTATAAATCATATTTAGCAATAAGTTTTTTATATTTGAAGAAAAGTACTTCTTGTCTAAAACTGCTTCTAATATTTCATTATAATCTTTCAGTTTAGAAAATAATCTCAATTTCTTAGTTTCCTTTCTAAATTTTAAACTTCATCTCCATGCTCTGCCTCAAATTTTTCCATCTGCATTTTTTGCTCTTGCCACTGCTCTTTAGTAATCAAAACTTTTCTTGGCTTACTTCCTTCATATTCTGAAATAATTCCTCTCGCTTCCATTTGATCTATGATTCTTCCAGCTCTTGAATATCCTACTTTAAATCTTCTTTGTATAAAGGAAGTTGAAGCTTGTCCAAGTTCTACTACAGTATCTATTGCATCCATTAAATACTCATCACATTCATCTTCTTGTTTATCTTCATCAATTTCTTTATCTGATTTATTAGCTTTTTCGATTTGTTCTATAATGTCATCATTATATTTGAATTCACCTGTTGAAGACTTAATAAAATCAACTATTTTTTCTACTTCACTATCTGATACAAAAGCTCCTTGAACTCTAACTGGTTTTGAAGCTCCAATTGGATAAAACAACATATCTCCTTTTCCTAATAGCTTTTCTGCACCAGCCATATCTAAAATAGTTCTTGAATCTATTTGAGAAGAAACCGCAAAAGCTATTCTAGATGGAATATTAGCTTTAATTATACCAGTAATTACATCAACAGATGGTCTTTGTGTAGCAATTACTAAATGCATTCCAGCAGCTCTTGCCTTTTGTGCTAACCTACAAATTGAGTCTTCTACATCTTTTGCTGCTACCATCATTAAATCAGCAAGCTCATCTATAATAATAACTATCTGAGGTAATTTTCCTTCTTCTCCTTCTCTTACTAGTGCTTCATTATAACCTTTTAAATCTCTAACACCTTTTTCAGCAAAACTTGCATATCTTTTTTCCATCTCTTGAACAGCCCAAGCTAAAGCTCCTGCAGCTTTTTTTGGATCTGTTACTACTGGTATTAAAAGATGTGGTATTCCATTGTAAACAGAAAGTTCAACTACTTTTGGGTCTACCATTAAAAGTCTAACTTCACTTGGCTTTGCTTTATACAAAATACTTGCGATTAATGTATTAATACATACAGATTTTCCAGAACCTGTTGAACCTGCAATTAATACATGGGGCATTTTCCCAATATTTGCAATAACTATTTCTCCTGCTATGTTTTTTCCAAGTCCCATTGAAAGTTTTGAGTCTGCATCTTTAAATTCTTTAGATTCAACCATATCTCTAAAATGTACTACTTCTTTTTCTACATTTGGAATTTCTATTCCTACTGCCTGCTTTCCTGGAATTGGAGCTTCTATTCTTATACTTTCTGCTGCCAAATTTAAAGCTATATCATCAGCTAGCTTAGCAATTTTACTAACTCTTACTCCTTCTGCTGGCTTTAACTCATATCTTGTAATTGCTGGTCCTACTGACACATTTTCTACTTTTGCAGAAACACCAAAACTGTATAGTGTTCTTTGAAGTTTAGTAGCTGTATCTGTTAGAGCTTTTTTTCCACCTTTTACAGTTTTCTTTGTGCCTTGTTTTAAAAGTTCTACTGGTGGAAATTCATAGTCTTCATCTTCTACTATTGTTGCATTATGTTCCAAATTTAATACTTGTTTTGTCTTGTCTTCTTTTGTTTCTTGTTCTTGAACAAAATAATCATTTATCTCATTAGGATTCATTTCTTCTACATCTTCTTTGTTTTCTTCTTTAGTAGAAGCATTTTTATTTCCAAAAATACTAAATTTAGATTTTTTATTTTCTTCCTCTAATTTATTTGAAGAATTATTTAAATTTATAGTAATTTGATTTTCATCAACAGGAGCAGGAATTTGTGAATCTGCTTTTGAGTTTGCTGCTTTCGTAGAAGTTTTTTCTTCTGCCTCTTTTTCTCTTTGCATTTTTCTCTTGTTTCTTCTCTCCATCAATTCTTCATATTGTTCTTCGCGCTCTTCTCTTCTTTCTTCAATTGATTCCATTATATTTAAAATTATTTCTGATGGTTGAATTCCAAAAGTAAATACTAATAGTATAATTGCTATACCAATAGTTGCAACAGCTGCTCCAAACATTCCCAAAAGCTGAATTAATGGATATGCTATAACAGCTCCAACTACACCTCCACCTATATTTTTCTCACCTAAAGCATATGCTACTTCTAAGACTTCACTAAATTCAGTTTGAACA
The DNA here is from genome assembly GCA_944390345.1 of uncultured Clostridia bacterium. Taxonomy (GTDB): domain Bacteria; phylum Bacillota; class Clostridia; order TANB77; family CAG-508; genus Scatovivens. The sequence continues at coordinate 100,737 of CALXPP010000001.1, read as the reverse complement.
TTTATAGCTCCTTTAGATATTTGATAAATAGTTAGCATTCCAGCTATACAAGCTAAAAATACTGCATATTGTAATAATTTTGATAATAAATAATTTCTATCTTCTTTTGCTATACAAAATGCTATAGCTATTGTTCCTATTGGAATAATATATTTAATAAAACCTATAATTCCACCTAGCATTGGACTTAATATCTCTCCAATAGCACCATTTTCTCCATATATTAGTATAAATAATAATATACTTATAACTAGCAAAATTATTACAGCTAAATCTATATTTCCTTTTGCAGTTTTACTTGATTTCTTTTTTCGTCTTCTTCCCAAAATCATTCCCCCTAAGTTAACCTTAAAAAAGCCATAATCAGAATCAATATAATTATTGATTTTGATTCTGGCTTTTAACTTTTATTTAAGTTCTTTCCTATTATTTTGTATTGTTTCTAAATTGTTTTGTATAGATACTTCTACATTTCCTAAGGATTCTGCAAGTTTAGAAAGAGAATCCTCTATATTGGCTAATATTCCATCTACATATTTATTTGTATCTTTCATAACTTCTCTATACATATCATTTGCTTCTGCTATTATCTCTGTTTTCTTATCATAAGCCTTTTTTGTTATTTCATGTTCATCTATCATTGATATTATTCTATTTTCAGCTTCTTTCACAATGTCATCTGCATCTTTTTGAGCCTCTGCTATAATTCTTTCTCGCTCTTCTTTTATCCATTTTGCCTGTTTTAACTCATCTGGTAACTTTAAACGAATTTCTTTTATAATATCTAATATAACAGTTCTTTCTACCATACATTTATCTGTAAATGGCACTGATTTACTTTTTTCTAAAATATCTTCTAAAGTTTCTAACAATGCAAAGATTTCCATCTTTTACCCCTTTCGACTCAAAAATATGAGATGCACTCTTCCGTATTTTCTTTCATCATATATTGGTATTAAACTCCCCTCCAAATTTTTATGTACTTTTTCTATGTTATCTGTTTCTAATACAATAATTCCATTTTCGGTAAGTAGTTCAAATTCTATTATTTTTTTTACTGCTATCTCAGCAAAATTAGATTCATACGGTGGATCTAAAAATATAACATCAAATTTCTTATTTTTTATATGTAAGTCTTGTAAAGCCTTTTCAAAATCTTTATTTATAATATTTGTAAAAGCTTCAAGTTTTAGTTTTTGGACATTTTTTCTTATAATATTTACAGCGGCTCTTGAATTATCACAAAGAAAAGCTTCTTTTGCTCCACGACTTAAAGCTTCTAATCCTAAAGCACCACTTCCAGAAAATAAATCTAATACTACTGCATTTTGCAAATCAAAATTTAGTATATTAAACAAAGACTCTTTAACTCTATCTAAGGTTGGTCTTGTATTTAAACCTTCTAGAGTAAATAGCTTTGTTCCTCTATATTTTCCACTAATAATTCTCATAAAGTCTTCCTCTACTATTATATAAGTATATTTTATTCAAAATCCATAATAAGTCAATAAGATTAACGCAAATGTAATACATACTTAATTTTTTTGTAATAAATTTTGCTTTAAATTCTATACTTTTATATCTAAATATAACCTCTAGATAAGCTTAATATGTATACAAAAAAAGACTCACCTTAAAGCGAGCCCCCAAAAAATATTTTATTGTTCTTCATTTTTTCTATCATCTTGTATCATTTCTAATTGTGCTATTAATAAAGCTTCCATTTTTGCTTTTGTTACTTCAAAACTTTTTTTCATATCTTCTATTTTTTTAGTAACTTCATATTCTTGTTTGTTCAACTCATCTACTGACCTTCTAGCTTCTGATTGAGCATCACGAATAATTTGTTCTGCTTGTTTTTCAGCTGTAGTTTTTATATCGCTTGCAGCTGTTTGAGCTATAACTAAAGTGTTCTGTAGAGTATGCTCCATTTGTCTATATTGTTCTAAATCTTTGTCCATTTTTTCTATTTTGTCTTTAAACTCAGCATTTTCTCTATATAATTTTTCATAATCAGCTATTAACTGATCTAAAAAATCATCTACCTCATCTACATTATAGCCTTTGATAGTCTTCGAAAATCTGATGTTATCTATTTCTGAAGGTGCTAACATCTATTAAATTCCTCCCTGCAATTCTTATTTTATCCATGAAGCAGAAAATTTGCTTTCAATCTTTTCTTTAGTAGCTTCGTTAATTATATCGTAATTGAATGGAGCAACAACAAATATTGAATTAGATACTTTTTCAAAGTGTCCATCTAAAGCTCTTATTGCACCGCTAACAACATCTACAATTCTTCTAGCAACATCTTTGCTAACATATTCTAAATTTATAACCACTGCATTCTTTTCTTTCAATTGAGTAATAATTTCATTTACTTGATCAAAATTAGTTGGTTTTGCTATTTTCATTTTAATTTGTTGTGGCTGTGGCATACTAACTATTTTACTTTTTCTTTTAAAAGGATTTATTCCTTCTATACCACCTATATTATCTGTTTCATCCTCTTCACCATATGCCTCAGTAATAGTATCTACTGGCTCATTTTCTGGTTCAGCTTCTTGCTCTCCCCAAAAATAATTTACAAATTTTTTAATTGCTGTTGTTCCTGCCATTTCTTTTTAGACCCTCCTAAATTTTTCTTTTCATTCGTAGCTTTTTATGAATATAGTATCTTACTATTTTTTGTCAATGTCAAGCACTTTTTTGTAATGTTATACAAAAATAATCTTTTTGTAATATTAAAGTTACATTTATTATATATGTGACAATTAGGAAAAATATTCCAATTTTTAATGTAAAACTATTTCATCATATAATTTTAGTTTTAATTCATTTAAAGCCTCTATTTCTTCTTCTGTATATCCCATATCCTTTAATTCTTCTTCTTTGTAATTTCTTATTATTGAATAAGTTTCGTTTTGTCTTTCTACTTTTACTAAAATTTTTTCTGTATATCCTGCCCTATTTCTTTCTATATAATTTTTATCCCCTTCTGTAATCACAGCTTCATTGCTAACTTTAAAACCAGTATAATTCCACCAAATTATATCTAAAGAAATTTTTCTATATTCTATAAGCTTTTCTACATCTTGTTTTATTTGAAAAACAAGAATTCTACCACTTTCGTTTGGCTCAGAAGCATAAACAATTTCTGCTTCTACTTCATCACTATTTGATAATCTTAAATCTACTTTTTCTCCAACATTTGCTGTTAAAGCTTTTTCTGTAGATATGCAAATAGCAATATAGCATGCATAATTATCTATTACTTTTCCTTTTTCATTACTTTGAGGTACTACTGCACCAACCTTTAAATCAAAGCTGTCTAATAATTCTTTATTTAAATAACTAAAATCACCTGGCTTTAGTACTTCTTCTAATCCATCCACTCTATAAGAGACCAGCCCTGCTCTGTCAGATTTAACTACTTCTGAACTTGAATTTAATTGTTGCTCTAATGCTTGTCTTTGATTTACCAATATTTTCACTTGTGATCCTTCAGGACTTGCAGCTCCAGATAATTGTGCTTTTTCTGAAATAAAATCTTCTATTTTCTTTTTGTATTCTTGTATCTTTTGAATTTCATTTAAATTATACATATTTTCAATATTGCTCTCTATTTGCATTTCTAGATTAACAATGTCGCTAGCAGAATCAGATAAAATTTTAAGTCCACTATTTGCAATTGCCTCATTTATTTGCGTATCCAAAGCAGAAATTTGTTTTACTAATTCTTCTTCTCCAGCAGAATAATATCTAAAAATATTTTCATCTTTTGCCACTCTTTCATTTTCTGAAACAATTTGATCCATTCCATTTTGGTAATTTGCCCCTTGAAATACCTTTTCATCTCGTATTATATATCCGTTCAGTAGCTTCTTCATAAGAAATAGCACCTTTTTCTAATATAAATACATCTATTGGATTTTTCAGCATTTCTGTACCACTAGTTACAAAAAATATAATAATAGCCATAAATAAAATAGTTAGAATAACTTTAAATATATTTAATTTTTCCTTCTTTTTTTTACTCAAATTCGAGCCTCCTAAGTTAAAGGTTATTTAATATAATATCTATATTTTTTTGCATATTCTCTTCTGAGTCTAACCATGTAAAGCTTTTATCCTTTCTAAACCAAGTTAATTGTCTTTTTGCATAATGCCTACTTTCTTTTTTTATTTTTTCAATCATTTCTTCTTTTGTTATTTCTTTCTTTAAATATTCCACAACTTCTTTATATCCTAAACCTTGCATTGCTGTTTGAAACTTTTTATATTTTTTATATATTTTTTCTACTTCTTCTATAAGACCTTTTTCTATCATTAAATCTACTCTTTTGTTAATTCTTTCATATAGTCTATCTCTATTCATATTTACAACAAAAACTCTAAAGTCGTATTTTAGCTCCTTTTGTTTAGATAAAAGCTCTTGTTCTGTTTTATTTTTTCCTGTTGCTTTAAATATTTCTAATATTCTTATTATTCTTTTTTTGTCATTTTTTGAAATTATTTTCATAGCCTCTGGGTCTATTTTTTTTGCTTCTTCATAGATTTCTTTTAAACCCTCTTCAGTTTCTGATTTCTTCATTAAAGACTCTCTATATTCTTCATCAAATTCCATTTCTTGATAATCTATACCATAGATCAAAGAATTTATGTATAGACCAGTTCCGCCAACTACAATTGGCATTTTTCCTTTAGCTAAAATTTCTTCTATTGCATTTTCACAATCCTTTTTAAAATTTGCAACTGTATATCTTTCTTCTGGTGTAATAATATCTATTAGATAATGTTTTATTTCTCCAGCTTCTTCTTTTGTAACCTTTGCAGTTCCTATGTCCATTTCCTTGTAAATTTGCATAGAATCACAAGAAATAATTTCTCCATCTATCTTTTTAGCTAGCTCTATTGAAAGAGCTGTTTTTCCGTGAAGCAGTAGGTCCTGCTATTACAATAATTTTTGGTTTCATTTTGCCCTACCTTTTCTATCTTCTACTAAATTTTTTTTCTAAATCATATCTAGTCATCTTTATAGCTGTTGGTCTTCCGTGTGGACATGTAAAAGGATTGTCTAATGATAGCAATTTTTGTAGTAAACTACCTACTTCTTTTTCATCTAATTTTTTATTTGCTTTAACAGCTGATTTACAAGCAACTGTTGCTATAAATTTTTCCTCTTTTTCTTTTTTTGCTGTAACTGCAACTGTATCTATCTCATCTAATACTTCCAAAAATAATTGTTTTGTATTTAACTTTTCACACATACTTGGTACTGCAGTTAATTTTATTGTATTCTCTCCAAACTCTTCAAAAGAAAAACCAGCTTTTTCAAACATACTTTCATTCTGCTTTGCTATAAACATTTCCTTATGAGTTAGTGTAATAATATCTGGTAACAATAGTATTTGAGAATCTTTTTCTTCTTCACTATAATAATTTGCTTTAACCTTTTCATACATTATTCTTTCGTGTGCTGCATGCTGATCTATTATATACATTTCGTTTGATATTTCTATTATTATATATGTTGAAAAAGCTATTCCTACAAATTTATAGTTTACTCTATTTTTAAATTCTTCTGTTTCAAAAACACTCTCATTTTCTTGATTTGCATATTTAAAATCTTTTGAAGCATCTAATTCTTTTTCTTCTAATTCTTTTTCTTTTCTAATAGCAAAAGGCTCTACACCAAAAGTTTTTTTGTACATCTCTTCAAAATCTTTTGGAAGTTCTTCCTCCTTCATTGCTTCTCTAACTTTATTAGTATCTATAATTTGTGTATTTTGCATATCTGCTTTTAATTTTTGTTCCAATAATTTTTCTGTTATACTTTCAAAACTTGCTTGTGATTTTTCTTCGTCTTTCTCTTTTTCTATCAAATTAATTTCACTAGTATTTGCTTTAATTTTCTCATTCTCATTTTTTACTTCTTTAGAATCTATTATTTGAGTTTCACTATTATTTTCAAGTTTTGTAGTGTCTAAAATTTGAGTTTTTTGCATATTTATAGCTTTTACAGGATCTAATTTTTGTGTCTTCTCTATATCTTCTTGTTTTATCTCTATTTCTTCATTTGTTTCAGATTTAACCACATCTATTTGTTGTGTTTCTTGTTTTCCTTCAACTTCAAGATTTTTCGTAGTTTCTATAATTTGAGTTACTGCATTCTTTAAATTTGCATTAATATTTAAATCTAATTCTTTTGTATTAAATTTATCTTCCTTTATATCTAATTTATTTTCTTCTACTATTTTTTGAGATTCACTATTAATTTCTTTTTCAACTACATCATCTTTAGTTGGTGCTATAAAATTGCTGTTCTTACCAAAACTATATTTACCATCTCTTCTTTTTTCATAAATTTCTTTCAAAGGATTTTCTTTATTTTCTACATCTTCATTTTTATCTTTTAAAAATTTTTTAAATATATTTCCAAAGCCAGTATTTTTAGTATATTTTTCATCATCTTCTGCAAAAGTATTTTCATAATTTTCTTTTGTATCTACTGTATCCATAGTATTTTCTAGAGTTTTAATATCTTCTTTTTCTGATTTTTCTTCTAATTTTTTAGTTTCTTCTATTTCTGGTTTAAATTCTTTTTCAATTGTAATTGGTCTTTCAATATTAGCAACTAATTCTGTACTACCTAAACCAGATTTTATAGCATGATAAATTGCTTTAAAAACTAAGTTTTCTTCTTGAAAACGCACTTCTAGTTTTGCTGGATGTACATTTACATCTACTTTTTTAGGATCAATCTCTAGATTTAAAATTAAAAATCCAAATTTACCTATTGGTACAATCCCTTTGTAGGCTTGGTCTGCAGCTGCTGTTAAATTCTTGTCTTTAATATATCTATTGTTTACAAAAAAAAGCTGATTGCTTCTATTTGATCTAGCAATTTCTGGTTTTCCTATAACTCCTGTTACTTTCATATCTTCATAGGTATAGTCTATATCTATAATTCCTTTTGCAATATCTTTCCCATAAATACTATATATAACAGATTTTGCATCTCCGTTACCAGAAGTATGTAAAATAGTTTTTCCATTGCTAATAAGAGTAATTGCAACATCTTTATTAACTAAGGCTATTCTTGTTACAGCATCTTCTATATATCCTGTTTCTGTATAATCTTTCTTTAAAAATTTATAACGCACAGGTGTATTGTAAAAAAGGTTTTCAACTGTTATTTTTGTACCTTTAGGTGCTCCAATCTCTGTTTTCTCTAGCATTTTTCCACCTTCGATAACAATTTTATTTCCTATTTCTGTATCTTCTCTTTTAGAAATCATTTCAACCTTTGCTATAGCTGCTATACTTGCTAAAGCCTCACCTCTAAATCCCATTGATTTAACAGTCGCTAAATCTTCTGCACTTCTTATTTTGCTCGTAGCATGTCTTTCAAAAGCAATTTCCATATCATCTGCTGCAATTCCAGAACCATCATCAGTTATTCTAATTAGGCTTATTCCACCATTTTTTATTTCAATAGTTACATTTTTTGCTCCCGCATCTATTGAATTTTCTAGCATCTCTTTTACTACTGAAGCTGGCCTTTCAATAACTTCTCCTGCAGCAATTTGATTTATTGTTAAATCATCTAATAGAACTATATTACCCATTTAAAATTCCTCCATTTTTTGCATGGTCAAAATATTTTGTTTCATTATATCATTAATTATTATTTTTGTGTATATATATTTACAAAAAAAAGAAGTAGCTTTTAAAATAAATCCTACTTCTTCTTATTAAACTTAATAATATTATGGTTCCCATCTTACATTAATTCCAGATACATTACTCCAAGGAGCTCCTTCTATGCTATTTTCTGGTTTCTTTACAATTATTTCTTTTAAAAACCTGCAATTGCAAAAAGCGCCACTACTATTATCTGTAGATGATGCAATATATTCTACACTACTTGGTATAGTAATAGTAGTAATGTTGCATTTTCTAAAAATATCTTCATCTAATCTTTTCACTTTATTTCCTAGATAAATATTTTCTATATTAAAACAATCTGATACATCTGGTTTATCATTTGCTTGAAATGGATAATATGAAGCATCACTAGTTATTGCTTCATCTGTAGAGCAATCTATCGCATTATAATATAGAGTTCCTATATCATTACAACCATAAAAAGCCCATGCACCAATGCTTTTTAAACTCTCTGGTAAAGTAAGTTCTGTTATTTTTAAAGTTGTAAAAGCCTCATTTCCAATTTTTTCTAAGCCATTTCCTAAATCTAAATTTCGTATTCCACTCGCATTAAAAAAAGCATAACTTTCTACTTCTTTTACATTATCTGGTAATTTAATATTTTCTACTGTTTGTAAGCCACCAAAAGCCCCGCTTGGTATTTTTTCAACTCTACTTCCTATATTTACTGTTTTTAAAGATAAAGCAGCTCCAAATAAATAATATATGGTATTACCTTTGATTGCATCATAAGTACAGTTTATCGCATTATAATTTATTTCTCGCAAAGAATAACAATTTGAAAAAGCTTTTGCAAAAATAAATTTCGTATTTTCTGGTATTGTAATTTTTTCTATACTAGTATAGGCAAAAGCTTCAGCTCCTATAATTTCTAATTGATTGTTTAAATTTACCTCTGTTAAACCACTTGAATAAAATGCATATCTTTCTATAGATTTTAGTGAATTAGAAAAATTTATACTTTTAATATTAGTAAAATTTGAAAACATCCCTTGAGGTATATTCTGTACTCCATTTCCTATATTTATATTTTCTAAGATACTATTCTTTATTATTTTATTATCTTCTTCTACTATAGGTACAATAGAAAATATACCGTCTGAAAAAACACCCTCATATTTACAATCTATTGCATTATAATTTATAGTTTTTAAATTTAAACAATTTAGGAAAGCAAGTAACCCGATTGTTTTTACATTTTCTGGAATAGTTATACTATCTATAGCAGTATAAGCAAAAGCTCCTGATCTTATCTCTTCTACATTTTCTCCGATTGAAATATATTTAAGTTTATTGCAATTTACGAAAGCATAATTACCTATAGTTTTTACCGAATTTGGTATAATTACAGAGCTCATTTGACAATTTATAAAAAAGTAATCTGGTATACTTTCTACTTCAGAGCCTATATTTATATTTGTAATATTTGAGTTTCTAAAAACTGCATTTTCAAGAATATAATCTGTAAAATACATATCTGCACTAGCATTTTTAGCATTATAATTAACAGTATTTAATTTTGACAAATTTCCTGCAAAAGAATAATTATAACTAGTAACTGTTTTTGGAATTGTAATTTTTTCTGTTTCCCTAAAACCATTAAAAGCAAGTGCTCCTAAATATGTAATTCCATCTTCTATAATTATTTCTTTTACTAAGCCAGCATTTTGCATTTCTTGCTGTCCCATTAGCATTGGTATCTCTCCAGTACCTTTTATTCTTAAAATACAACTACCATCTGCTTTTTGTTCAATAGTTGCTGTTACGGTTTCTGATATTTTTTTCGTTTCTATAACTGCTAAAACATCATCTGTTTCTTCATCTGTGCCTTCGATAATTATTGTTACTTCTCCTTCATCAGACTGACCTTTTATTATTATAGTTCCATCTCCATTTTTAGTTACTTCTCCTGTATTTGGATCTACTATTCCATTTCCAGATATTACAGCCCAAATTGTATCTTCCATATCTGTATTTAAAGTAATTTTATCATCTTTTCCCATCTGAATTGATACTGTTTCGTCTTTTTGTACAAATATTCCAGAATAGGTCTTTACATTTCCATCTTCTCCAATTTTTACTGTATAAGAACCTCTTTCATTTGTATAGTAAACAACTGTAGTTCCGTTTTTGTTATAGTTAAATCCGTTTATTTTTCCGTTTACATATTTAGATAATCCACTAATTGAATATATACTATTTATAGTTATTCCTGTATCAGATGTTGCTTTTTGATAATACTCTATATCTAAAGAAGCTATTCCAGATAAAATTTCTCCTTCTGCTTCTGCCTCTTCTTGTTTTAGCTTTGATTCTCTAGCTCTGTTTATAATTCCATTCTCTCCAATGGTTGCATTTAAGCTTATTCCACTTAGTATAATCATTACTATTATGGAGATTACCAAAGCTACTAAAGTTATTCCTTTTTCTTCTTTAATTCTTTTCTCTTTCGTTTTCATAACAAAACTCCTAATTTTACTTTTATTCTTCTGTTATAGTTTATAATTTTAATAAATCAAATTTTAAATAGTCCGAACTTACTAAACAGTATTCTATTCCATTTATTTTTCCTTCTATGGCTTCTTTATGTGAATCTGAATGTAGATGACCATAAAAGCATTTCTTTACTTTATAATTTTCTAGAGTTTTTTTGAAATCTATTTCTTCTGATACTGTATCTTTATAGAAAGGTGGATAATGCAAAAAAGCTATAATTTCTTTATCTTCTCCAAAACTTTTTATTCCACTTTCTAAAGATAATTTTAATCTATCATTTTCTCTTTTTAAAATTTTATAATTTTCTTTTGAATTAGGATTGGTTATCCAGCCTCTAGTTCCTGCAATAATTTTATTTTCTATTAAAAAGCTATTATTGTATAAGAAATCTATATTTTGAATATTTTTTTCTTCCAAAAATTTTTTCATTTTTGTAACTGTAGTCCACCAATAATCATGATTTCCCTTTAGTAGAATTTTTTTGCCTGAAAGATTATTTAAAAATTCAAAATCTTTTTCACTCTCTTCTAAATATGTAGCCCAAGAAAAGTCGCCAGGCAAAATTACTGTATCTTCATCTTTCACTTTTCTTAGCCAGTTTTCTTTTATTTTTTCGTAATGTTTTTCCCAGTTTTCTCCGAAAATATTCATCGGTTTGTTAACACCGAAAGATAAATGTAAATCTCCTATTACATATATTGACACTTTCTTCTCCTAATCTATATCTTTGTACTTATTTTTAAATTTGGAATTGCATTTAATTTTAAATCTCCTCTTATCCCAGAAATAAAATTATAGTATCCACTTGCAGCTATCATTGCAGCATTATCTGTACACAATATTGGTTCTGGATAATAGACTTTTATTTTCATTTCTTTCTCTAATTCATCAAAAGCATCTCGTATATAAGTATTTCTTGAAACACCACCTGCTAAGACAAATTTATCTACTTTTAATTTCTCTATTGCTTTTTTGCTATTAGTAATAAGCATTTCTGTAACAGCTTTTTCAAAGCTACAGCATAAATCTGCCTTATTTATATTTGGATCTTTATGATTTAAATTTATTACTGCTGTTTTTATTCCACTAAAGCTAAAATCCAAACCTTCAAAATGAGTAACAGGAAGCTTAATGTTAGCAGATCCAGTTTTTGCTAAATTGTCTACTTTTGGTCCTCCAGGGTATCCAAGTCCGACTACTCTAGCTACTTTATCGAAAGCTTCTCCTACTGCATCATCTCTTGTTTTTCCAAGAATTTCATACTCTGTATAACTCTTTACATAAACTAAATGTGTATGTCCACCAGAAATAATTAAACATATAAATGGCGGTTTTAAGTCTTGATGAGTTAAATAATTAGCAGAAATATGTCCTTCTATATGGTTTACAGGTATCAAAGGCTTATTTATAGCAAAACTTAAGCCTTTAGCGTAAGATACTCCAACTAATAAAGCTCCAACTAAACCGAGGCCCATAGGTTACTGCTACTCCAGAAATATCCTTTAGAGTAATATTTGCTTCGTTTAGAGCTTTTTTCATTATTTCATTTATAACTTCTATATGACATCTAGAAGCAATTTCTGGTACAACCCCACCATACAATTCGTGTATTTTTATTTGAGAATTTATTATATTAGATAAAACTTCTCTGCCATTTTTTACAACAGCTATAGAAGTCTCATCACAGCTAGATTCGATTCCCAATATATATGTGTCTTGCATTATAAATATCCTTTCTATACCTAAAACAAGCTAAATATCAATCCAACTACATTAAAAATTGCATTATAAACAACATTTATAACTGGATTAACAATAAATCTTAATAATCCAAAGAACCATAATAGCATAAATACCATACTTAAAGTATATGCATTTCTATCTAACCAAGCTTGTGCTTTGTATGGTAATATATGTTTAAAAATCTTTTCTCCATCTAGTGGTGGTAAAGGAATTAAATTAAAAATTCCAATACCTATATTTATAATAGTTATTAAATAAACTAATAATATTAATATTCCTGTTCCTGTATTTACTGGTGCAAAAGTATATAAAGCATAGTAAATTATAGTAGCAATAATTGCTATTATAAAGTTCATAATAGGACCTGCTAAAGAAACCATAGCTTCACAAGCAGATCTAGATTTATTACTTGTAAAATTATTTGGATTTATCTCAACTGGTTTGCCCCACCCAACATGTGCAAACATTAGTAATACAAAACCTATTGGATCTAAATGCTTTAAAGGATTTAATGTTAACCTTCCTTGTGCTCTTGGAGTAGTATCTCCTAATTTATCTGCAACAAAAGCATGCGCAAATTCATGAAAAGTAATTGCTATTATTACAGCTGGTAATGTCAAAAGTATATTTAACCATTCTCCAGCAGACATATTTGCAATTGAAAATACAACTAAAATTATTAAAACTATATATAAAGCTTTTCTATCAAAACCAAACATTCTATCTCCTTTTATTCTACTAATATTCTTTTGTATTATATCATATATTATTTTTTTTTCAATATCTAACTTTCAAAATTAAGCAAAAAAGAACCCAAATAATTAGACAATTTTTTCTAATTATTTGGGGCTTAAATAAATTTATTTTTTTACATTTAAGACTCTTAATGCATTTAATATAGCTATTATAGAAACACCAACATCAGCAAATACGGCTTCCCACATTGTAGATATTCCAATTGCACTTAATATCAATACTATAACTTTAACAGCAATTGCAAAAATTATATTCTCTTTAACTATTCTCATTGTTTTTTTAGCTAAACTAATAGCAGTTACTATTTTTGATGGTTCATCTGTCATAAGTACTATATCTGCAGCTTCTATTGCACTATCAGCTCCTAACCCTCCCATAGCAATTCCTATATCTGCCATTGCTAAAACTGGGCTATCGTTAATTCCATCTCCAACAAATGCTAATTTTCCTTTTTCACTTTTACTTTTTAGAAGCTTCTCTACTTTTTCTACTTTTCCATCTGGTAAAAGCTCTGTAAAAACAGTATCTATACCTAAATCTTTAGCAACAGTTTCTCCTACTATTTTTTTATCTCCTGTAAGCATAACAGTTTCTTTTATATGATTCTTCTTTAATTTTTTTATAGTTTCTGCTGAATCTTTTTTTATTTTATCTGAAATTAGTATATATCCTACATATTCTCCATTTATAGCTACATATAAGATTGTGCCAATACTATTACTTTTTTTGAATTTTATTTGTTTTTCATTCATTAGCTTTTCATTTCCAACTAAAACTTCTTTTTCTTCTATTTGAGCTACAATTCCTCTACCAGATATTTCTTCTGTTTTTTTTATTTTCTTTTCGTCTATTTTTTTATTATATGCTTTTTTTAAAGATAATGAAATAGGGTGATTTGAATAGTTTTCAGCATAAGCAGTAATTTCTAACAATTCTTCCTCTGTTATATTTATCGGTTTAATTTTCTGAACTTCAAAAACACCTTCTGTTAAAGTTCCTGTTTTGTCAAAAACAAATATTTCTGTATTTGCCAATTGTTCTAAATAATTGCTACCCTTTACTAATATTCCAAGCTTAGAAGCACCACCTATTCCTCCAAAAAAGCTTAAAGGTATAGAGATAACCAATGCACAAGGACAAGATACCACAAGAAAAGATAAAGCTCTATAAAGCCAATCTGAAAAACTTGCATCTTGAATAATAAGTGGTGGTAGTACTGCTAAAACTAAAGCTATTATAACAACTATAGGTGTATAATATTTAGCAAATTTTGAAATAAAATTTTCTGATTTAGATTTTTTGCTACTAGCATTTTCTACTAAATCTAATATTTTACTTACAGTTGATTCTTTATATTCCTTTGTTACTTTTATTTTTATTACACCATTTATATTTATTGTACCACTTAAAATTTCATCACCTTTCTCAATTTCTCGTGGTAACGACTCTCCTGTTAATGCTTTGGTATCTAAAGTAGAATTTCCTTCTATTAATATACCATCTAAAGGAACTTTTTCACCAGGTTTTACTACAATAGTATCTCCAATTTTTACTTCCTCTGGCGAAACTTTTTCTAATTTTCCTGCTTTTTCCAAGTTTGCAAAATCTGGTCTAATGTCCATTAGACTCGCTATTGATTTTCTAGATTTATCTACAGCATAGCTTTGAAATAGCTCTCCTATTTGGTAAAAAAGCATTACTGCAACTGCTTCTGGAAATTCACCAATTCCAAAAGCTCCAATTGTGGCTACTGACATTAAAAAATTTTCGTCAAATACTTTTCCTCTTGTAATATTTCTAATTGCCTTTTTTATAATATCTAATCCTACAACTAAATATGCTACTATATATATAATATTATTTATTAGACTATCTTCAAATTTTACTATTAATGCAACTATATATAAAAATAAAGCTATTAAAATTTTTATTCCTCTTTTTTTCATATTGTCCTCCACTAAATTTCCTCTATGCTTACATCTGGTTCTTCTCTTTTTAGTACTTTTTCTAGCTTTTTCATTATTTCTTCTTTTCTAGTTTCATCAAATTCCAATTCCATTCTTTCTGTCATAAAATTTATAACTGCGTTTTCAATCCCATCTATTTTACTTATTGCGTTCTCCAACTCGTTTGCACAATTTGCACAATCTAAACCTTTAATTTTAAATTTAACTTTCATAATTAAACCTCCTAATACATTAACATTTTTATTTTAAGCATTATTTTCTATGCTCAATATGTTCTACACCTATTTCAAATACTTGTTTTATATGTTCATCATCTAAAGAATAAAATACTTCTTTTCCAAGCTTTCTACACTTTACTATGCCACTTCTTCTTAAAGTTCCTAATTGATGTGAAATCGAAGACTTAGTCATTTCCAAAACATTAGCAATATCGCATACACACATTTCGTTTTGGTCTAAAGCAAATAATATTTTAACTCTTGTGGTATCTCCTACAATTTTAAAAAACTCTGCTAATTTATTTAAAGTATCCTCTTCTAGCATATTTTTTTTAGTTTTTTCTACAATATCTTTATGAATTATATTACAATCACATACAAATTCATTCTTAGACATATTATAGCCTCCTTTTATATTATATTCACATCATAATTGAGTGTTCATTAAATTTTATTTTTATTATATTTTAATATTTATTCAATTGTCAATATTTTTTTGCAAAAAAAAATCTAATATTTCTATTAGATTTTTTGGTATATTTAATTAATCATTATTTATTGGCTTCATTGTTGGGAATAATAATACATCTCTAATTGATGCTGAATCTGTTAGAAGCATTATTAATCTATCTATTCCTATTCCCAATCCACCTGTTGGAGGCATTCCATATTCTAATGCATTTATAAAATCTTCGTCCATCATACCAGCTTCATCATCACCAGCATCTCTTGCCTCTACTTGTTTCTTAAATCTCTCATATTGATCTATTGGATCATTTAATTCTGAAAATGCATTTCCATATTCTCTACCGCCAATAAAAATTTCAAATCTTTCTGTTAATCTTGGATCTGATTTTTTTCTCTTTGCTAGTGGAGAAATCTCTACTGGATAATCGTATATAAAAGTTGGTTGCACTAAAGTTTTTTCTACATATTCATCAAAAAATAAACTAATTATATCTCCTCTTGTTTGTTTTATATCTGGAACTTCAATTCCTTTTTCTTTTGCTATACTTAGTGCCTCTTCATCAGAATTTATATTATTAAAGTCCACTCCGCAAGCTTCTTTTATACTATCTATCATTGTTATTCTTTTCCAAGATGGTGTTAAATCTATATCTACACCTTGGTAAGTTATCTTTGTAGTACCTAAAACTTTCATCGCAACTTTAGAAAAGATTTCTTCTGTTATATCCATCATATCATTATAATCTTCATAAGCTGCATATAATTCTATTGATGTAAACTCTGGATTATGTCTAATATCCATTCCTTCGTTTCTAAAAATTCTACCTATTTCGTATACTTTATCGTAGCCACCTACAATTAATCTTTTTAGATTTAATTCTGTTGCTATTCTTAGATACATATCTATATCTAAAGTGTTGTGATGTGTTATAAAAGGTCTTGCTGTGGCTCCTCCAGAAATAGTATTTAGTATTGGAGTTTCTACTTCCAAGTAACCTTTTTCATCTAATATATTTCTAATTTCTTTAATAATTTTACTTCTCATTATAAAAGTGTTTTTTACTTCTGGATTCATAATTAAATCTACATATCTTTGTCTATAACGCAAATCCATATCTTTTAATCCATGAAATTTTTCTGGTAAATCTCTTAAAGATTTAGAAAGTAAAACCACTTCTTTTGCATGTACAGAAATTTCTTCTGTTCTAGTTTTAAATACAAAACCCTTTATACCAATAATATCTCCAATGTCCCAAGTTTTAAATGCTTTGTAGCTTTCTTCCCCTAAATCATTTATACTTACATAGCTTTGAATTTTTTCATCAGAATCTTGAATTGTACAAAATGAAGCTTTTCCCATTATTCTTTTTGCTATTATTCTACCTGCAACAGATACATCTTTTTGTTCAAATTTTTCATAGTTAGCTTTTATTTCTCCTGCTGTATTAGTTCTATCGTATTTTGTAATTTCAAATGGATCTTTTCCAGCAGCTTGTAACTCCTTTAATTTATCTCTTCTAATTTGCATTAATCTGTTTAACTCTAACTCTTCATTTTCTACTTGATTTTCCTTTTCGTTCATAGCTATTACTTCCTTTCTTTTTGATTTTATTATTATAACTCATTTTTTGAATTAAATCAACTGATTTTTAAGAGTATTTCGTAAATTTAAGTAATTTATGTCTTTATAAAAAAAGTAGAAAAGAATATTTTTAATCTTTTCTACTTTTCTTTTATATATTTTTAATAACATTCTAAATACTACGGTAATAAAGAACACTCTATATTAGTCTTTCCTGATAATTCTCCATTTTTATATTTTAATAAACTAATACTTGGCTCACCTTCATATTTTGGTATCTCTACTAGTATTTCCATAATTCCATCATTATCTACATCTATAACTTCTACATTATTAATAGATAAATGGTATTCCTCTGTTGAAACAGATTCCCACTTGCTTTTTTCTATATATGCTAAATCTGCTACTTTTATTCCTTTAGCATCCACTAAAGTAATTTTTGAATATCCTGTTGTTGTATTTCCTAATACAAGAATATATTCATCTGTTCCATTTCCATCTAAATCTACTATTATTACTTTTTTCAAATTGTATTCAGCAAGTTTTGGATTGTTTTCTTCAACAATTGTTGGAATTGAATTTACTACTTTAACGGTTCTAGGAATTGCATTATAATCTTCTGAAATTGCTACTTTTCCTACATTTTCTACCTTTATTAGTCCATCATAAATTTGAGATGATAGTGTACCTAAATCTGAATCTTTAAATTTAAAATTAGCATAACTATAGTAAGTTATTACATATTTTTCTTTATCTATGCTAGAATTATCTATATATTTTAACTCTACTTGATCCATTTTAGATGTATCTAATAGCAAACCATTGTACAAAACTACTAAGTCTTCGTTCAAAACTTTTCTAGAATTTGCATCTACAGCATCTACTGTATTTGTGCTAGAGCTACTATCTGTGCCATTAGTAACACTAGATACAGCTGAGTCAATTATATTTCCTAGTGATACTGTATTTTCTTCATTAGCAGTTTCATTATTAACTGTGTTTTGCATTTCTCCGACTACCTCATCCAAACTATTTGCATTGGGGTTTGAAGTATATATTAAATAATATACTAAAGCACCTGTTCCAACTATTAGAGTAACAATAACAGTTAGTAAAAAATTTCCTAGCTTTCTTATTCTTTTATGCATAAGTTCATTTTTATCTAACTCTTCACTTTTTATATTTTTCTTCTTTTCTTTTTTAGTATTTTGTTTTTTTAATTCATCTTTTTTCGTATCTGCCATATTTTCTCCTTTGTTCAACATTAAATAACATAATTACTAAAATTATTTTAACATATCAATTTTATTTTGAAAAGACATTACAAAAAATTTCTAAAATTTTCACAAAACTTTCAAAAAACTTATAAAAGTATCTTACATTCTATATCTTTTTCTACATTTTTAACAAAGATTTTTTCATCTTCTTTATTTCCTACAATCGCTCCATAATGAATTGGTATTGCTATTTTAGGTTTAATTATATTTACAAGTTCTGCTGCCTCTTTTGCTTCCATTGTATAAGTTCCACCAATTGGAACTAAAGCTATATCACACTTTACTTGCTTATTTTCTTCTGTTATATCTGTATCTCCTGCCACATAAACTCTTTTTCCTTCTATTTCTAAAATATATCCAACCCAATTCATTTCTTTTTTATGAAAATTCTTATTTACATTATATGCTGGAATAGTTTCGAAAATTAACTCTTGATTTTCTAATTTATATTTTTGATTTGGTTCAACTAATACAATATTAGTTTTTTCAAAATTTAAATCTAAAGCCATATTCTCCATATTTTTAGGTAAAACTATAATTGTATTTTCTTTTTTTATTTTTAATATATCTTCTGGTGAAAAATGATCATAATGCTCATGAGTTATAAAAATTACATCTGCATCATTTGAAGCTACCTCTATTTTAAACGGATCAAAATAAATGTTTATATTGCTTTCTATTTTTATACTACTATGATATAAAACTTTGATATTCATACTCAATACCTCCTTTTTTATATATAGATTTTAATATAAATTTATATTAAAAACAATATTTATATAAAAATACAGCTTATAAAAAATTATAAGCTGTACTAAAATTTAATTTCCTATTGGATTTGGATTATAATCTGGATTATCCAGATAGATTTTTAATTCTCCTTCGGTGTCACTTCTTAATATTTCTTCATTTCTTTCATTATATAGTATATATTCTCCTGTCTCCTCATCTTGTTTAATATTCAAATTTTCTATTTCATTTTCTGTTTTTGTTTTCCTATTGCTTACAAAGAAAACAATTATAGCTATTATACAAATTATTATAAAAATACTTATTATTACCTTTTTATTTCTCATTATATCCCCCTTTACCATCCAGAATGAGCTTCCCAATTTGTAATACTGCTTAATGGTGTCCAGTCTATAATTCCATTGTTATTAGCTAAATGTAAAGTTCTTAGCGCTCCGTTTTTATTTAAATTAGCTAATATCTCTAAATTGTTATATCTTACAGAACTACCACTTTCATCTATTTCTGTTGAATAATCATAAATACAATTATTATTCAAATTTATATATGTTAAATTGGTTAGTTCAGATAAAGGTTTTAAGTTTGAAATTTGATTTTTATATAAGTTTAATGTTTGTAAATTTTCCAAACTAGCAATTGCTTCAATATTTGATACTTTATTATTTTGAATACTTAAGCTTTCTAAATTTGTTAAAGAAGCAATTGCTGAAATATCTGAAACATTTTGGTTATTTATAGATAAACTTGTTAATGTTTTTAATTCTCCTACACCTGTAATATCCTCTATCGCTCCAACAAAGTCACTACTACCTGTTGAAATACTAAAGCTTAATGTAGTAATTGGAGAATTCTTTAAATTCTTTATTTCTGAAATTGAAGTTATACTTTTATTGGTAACATTTAAAGAAAAACTTGTCAATTTTGTAGCATTTGCTAATTGTTTGCAAAAAGTATTAAAACTATCTTGACTCCATTGTCCCCAAGTCATAGTAAACTTTTCTAGTGATTCACAGTTTGTAACATCTGGTGCAACTTCTCTATCTAAAACTATTTCTTTACAAGAGCTTGGTATTTTTATACTGCTATTTGTACAAGAAGAGAATATATAGGTTAAATCTTTACAATTACTTAAATCTAATCCCACATTCATTGAAGCATTTGATGTAATATATCTTTCATATCTTGTTATCTCTGTGCATAAACTTATTTTTTTATATAAATTTACATTTGTAATTCCTAATCCTGGATAATATGTATTCCAACAGCCATTAGTACCACCTGTATGTCTTAATCTTGAAATAGTTTTTTGCATTTTAGTTAAGTCTATATTTTCATTGTCTAACCAAATAGATTTTAATTCTAAAGCATTTGTTTCTAATAAAGATAAATCTGTTGCATTTGTTCCCCTTAAATCCAATTCTTTTAATTTTTTAACATTATTTGTAAAACTTATATCTGTTAAATTTGTTAGACCATACAATTTTAAAAATTCTAAGTTTGGCATACTTGAAAGAACTTCTTGCAATTTGCTATTGCTAAGTTTTGAATTTCCTGTTAAATTTAATTGCGTACAAGTAGTATTATTCATTAAAGCTTCTATTTCTATTGAAGCATCTGTTAAATCTAAATTTGTGTAATCTATTCTTTCTGCACTATTTAAAAGTATATTGTATTTACTAGCAATAGAACGATTTTGGCTTCCACAAGTATTATATATCTCTTTTATTTTTGAAACTTCTGAATTAATAAAATTTTCATTATTTGCTAAATACAGATATCTTATGCTTGTGCAATTTTCAAGATATCCAATCCATTTTAAATTTGTATTGTTTTCTAAACGAATATAATATAATTTTGCTTTATTTTGTAAACTTGAAACAGCATCTTCCTTCTCATTTTTTCCGTTATTTTCTAAATCTTCATTATATAATTCATTAGCTCCTAAATTATTGTCGTTAGAGTGAAGATATGTTAAATTACTCATATTCTCACAGCCCTTTAGACTAAGTAATCTATTTTGTTCTACTCTAAGCAAATATATATTTTCAAATCCTGATAGACTCTCTATACTACTTAAGTTATTATTATTTAAATACATATATTTAACAGCCTTTTTTGTGGTATCACTTAAATTTGCTAAAGCCTCTATACTTGTTAATTTCGTATGAGTATTACTACTATTTGATGTAGTTTGAGTACTTGGTACTACTCCATATATTCCGAAATACTGTAAATTACTTAAATTAGCATTTGCAATACCTTTATCTGAGCTACACAAAGTTTCTATCTGATTATTTGGGTTTTCAAAAGAAGTATTATAATAAAAATATAAATATTGTAAATTACTTACATTTCCTAGATTAGAATAATTATTAATCGTACAGTTTTTAAATTGTACATAATATAATTGAACAGCATTTGAAATTCCATCTAGATTTTCCAAATTTACTCCATCTAAAATTAATTCCTCTAATGATGTTAGTACATATAGTTCTTCTAAATTACTAACCCCTGATGTTGAATCAATTGTTAAAGTTTTTACACTTTTTATATCTTCTGCAGTAAGTCCTTTATTACTATCTCCAGTAATTAATTTTGCTATTGAACTTCCTGCAGGTAATACTTCTCTTAGTGGATCATCTTTATCTAAATCGTCTTCTGAAATTCCTAAAATGCTATCTTTTCCAGAAGCACAATAATATACTTCTAAATTTCCTGTTACTCCATATACATCATTCATTCTGGCATAATCTGCATATGTTCCTTCTCCTGCATCTCCACCTTTTAACTGACTTCTTATTTCTTCTGGTAAAGCTTGTTTATCTATTAAATAACAAGCATTTCCATCTTCGTTTACTATATATCCAATAGCTCCGTATCCATGTTTGCTAGGATTCCAAATCCAACTACTACTCTCAGAATATTGTTCTAATGCTTCTGCTTTATTATCTGCTTTTTCAAAATATTCATAATGTTCTACATAATAACTATTTAAATATTCCTCTAATACAGCTACGCTTTGCATATATGTTGCATTTTGTGCCTGAGTAATTATTCCATTATCTCCGAATTACTGCATTTAAACTTACTCCTGCTAAAATTAACATTACAATAATGGAAATTACTAGAGCTATTAAAGTTATTCCGTTTCTTTGAAATAATTTTCTTTCTTTTTGCATTTTTTCCTCCTTTGTTTAATTTTAAGTTTAGAGGAAAGCAAACTAAATTTCTTTCCTCTAATATCCATAAAAACAAATGTAAATATTTTACCTTTGTTTCTTTGAAAGAAAACCATTTCAATAATTTGAAACTAGTTTTACTATATGTATGCAAATGTTATAGCAACACAAAAAGCACTAACCAAAGTTAGTGCTACTATCTACTTTTAATTACTATAATTACATTATTAGTTAGCATTAGACTTCCTCTTATATTTGATTTTATGGATTGTTTTTCTTTAATTTCAATAATTAAAGATATAAAAAAAACATAAAGTATTACTCTAATACATACTTTATGTTTTTTTATTTTTATAGAAAAATTTTTATATTTCAATATTGACTTTAAAAATATGTAATGTTAGAATTATTTTAAATAAAAAAAGAAATCTTTAATTATTGAAATTAAAGATTTCTTTTTTTGTTATTTACATTCTATTACTATTTGCTCCTGGAAAAACTTCATCTTCATATTCATTTTCTTCATTTCCTCTTGCAAGTTGATTTTCAGCTCTTTCTTGAATTGTCTCTGCTTCTCTTGGCATTTTTCCTGCTAGTTCTTTATTTTTTTCCATTTGTAAATTTATCCTATCTATATCAAAAACTTTTTGCTTCAATTCTGCTTGTATATCTTCATATTCTCGTAAATTATATTGTATTTTTCCATTAACAAATTCTACTGAACTTGAATCCATATATTTTCCATTAGCAGTTCTTCTAAATACTTTTCCAACAACTTCTCGTTCATTACCCTCTTGAGATACAGTCCAAATAGTTTGTGGTATATCGTCTTTATCTGAATAAAAATAATTTACCATTCCTTTTTCTAGTTTACCATTTTTCTTTCTAGCATAGGTTATACCTGTTTCGTGTATTAAACTACCATTTGCTTTAGATGCCTCTACTTGCTCTTTTGTCATATCATCTATAGAAGCTAATCTATCTTCTTTAATATTAATACCTAATTTTTGTAATTCTAACATATACATTGCTTTTTCATCATTATTCATATGTTGTAATTCTAATCTTATAACATTTTTCGGTTGTCCAAAAAAATTATCAAAAGTATCTAAATCTTTTATATCTTTTTCTGAAAAACCTTCTGGATAATAAATAGAACTAATATTAGAAATTCCATGTACAGTATGTATATTTACCTTTTTAAAGCCATTACTTCCCTTTCTTGTTTCAGAATAATCGTAATTTTCCTCATCTTCTTTATGTATTTCAATTACTTTATTTGGAGTAACAATTAAATCTCCATTTCCATCTAATGTTGCAAAGCATTTAAAAGGCTCACCATTAGAAGAAATTCCTTCTGCATTATTTACTTCTTCAAATCTATCTAAATCTGCCATTGTTAAATTTTGCAATACAAGTCTTAAGTTTTTTTCTTGTTCTAGACTTAATTTTTGGTACTGAGTTCTAGGAATATTTAATGGTTCTACATCACCTACAACTAAACTTTTTTCAAATTCATTTAATTCATGTGGCTTTGCATTTTGAATATTAGCATTATCAGTAGCCATTTTTTGATTTGCATCTACTATAATTTTATTTGCTTCAGCCATTGCTACATCTAAATCAGCTTTACTATTTATTTCTTTTTTTCCGAAAATTCTTTTAAAATTATTTTGATCAGTCATAATATATCTCCTTTATTTTACCGATACTTTTATTATAACATATATAAATTTAAAAGTCCACAGATTAATATTCACAGAATACCTATTTAATTTTTCTACTAACTAACTTTATTGTTTAGTTAAAATTTATAAAATATAAAAAAAGATAATACTTAAAAGTATTATCTTTTTGGTGGCTTCAACTGGAATTGAACCAGTGACACAAGGATTTTCAGTCCTCTGCTCTACCAACTGAGCTATGAAGCCTTATATAAAAAATATCTAGTAAAAGCTAGATATCTTTTGGCGACCTGGAACGGGCTCGAACCGTCGACCTCCGCCGTGACAGGGCGGCATTCTAACCAACTGAACTACCAGGCCAAAATGGTGGTCGCTATAGGGCTCGAACCTATGACCTCCTGCTTGTAAGGCAGATGCTCTCCCAGCTGAGCTAAGCGACCATAAATATTCTCTATAATTGACAATTGTTATTTTACTAAACTTTTATATATTTGTCAACCCTTTTTTTTATTTTTTCTTATAATTTAAATTTATTTTTTCTTATTTCTTTCGACGAGTTTTATTTTAGCATAGTACTTTATAAATTGTCAAGTATTTTTGTAAATATCTTTATTAATTTTTATAGTATATTTTCTATACTTTTTCTAATAATATAAAAATAGAAAATAATTCTTTAAATTTAAATTATTTTATGTTACTTTGTCTATTTTTGTATTTTTTAGTTATCCACTTATATATATCTGTGGATAATGTGGATAACTTTGTGAATAACCCTATTTTTCTAGCTTTGTTTTTTCTACTTATACACAAAACTTTTGCTCGTTTTTTTAGTTTTCATAATTTTTATATATAATTTTTCGTTTATGTAAATTATTTTTAAATGTGTGTTGTCTGTTTTTGGCAATATTTTTATTTTCTCTTTTTGTGTACAATACATTACATAATATAAAAATTATTTAAAAGAGGTGATTAAATATGGCTGAAGATAAATTCATTATACAAAAAACTAAAAATACAAATCGTAGAATTATTATTAGAACTACAGATGAAATGGCTGATGAAATTTTTAGTATTGCAAAAGAAAATAATGTTAGTGTTAATACCTTGCTTGTAAATTGTATAAGATATGCTTTAGATCATAGATAAAATCAAAAAAAGAAAGAGCAAGTCCACTCTTTCTTTTTTACATTATGAATTTATATCAGTATCTGCTAATATAACAATAGTTTTATCTCCTTTATACACCATTATTATAATCAATTCTATATTAAAATTCTAATTTTAAAATATAATTGGCTCTCCACCAATAAAGTTCAATTCACTATCATTATATATTATTGCTTGATTATCATTTATTGCATACATTTTGAAAGTATTATCTTTTAATACTCTTTTATAATATTCTTCATTATACTTAAGTCTATCTTTTCTTAAATAATGTGGAATAATATTGAAATCTACAAAGCCTAAATTATGGACTTCTATATCATTTTTATTTAAATTATATCTATCTAAATAATATTCATTACTATCAACTGGCTTTCCTAAAACAATAGCTCCTGCTGATGTTCCCATTATTACCTTTTCTTTAGATAATTTTTTTAGTACACTATCAAATCCAATTTCTTTAAATAATTTAGCTAATACAAATTGCTTTCCTCCAACTATATAAATAATATCTGTATCCTTTAATCTTTCTTCTATTTCACTAATTCCATAAGCTCTTAAATTAACAAAATCAATTTTACCTTTAAAATTTCTTTCTATTAAAGATAATTCTCTTATTAACCAATGCTTATCTTTATTTTCTGATAAGTCAACATATGCTTCATTTATAATTGATATTTTTATTTCATCTTTTGGCTTTTTTACTAAATTAACAACAGCATCAACTATTTCTTCTGTTGTAAAACCTTGACTTGCTAATACTAATTTCATTTTAATTTCTCCTTTTTAATAAATTTATATATTTGACCTTTTCAACATTATATCATACAACAATTTTATTATATCATTAGAGTTTATATTTCACAATAAAGCATATAATATTTAAAATATTTGATAAAATAATATTTTTATGTTATTATTTTTTTAGGAGGTAAATTTAGATAAAAAAAGAAGAATTTGATAAATTGAAACCAGAAATACAAGAATATATTCAATATTTGCTAAATATCAGACTTATAAATACGACTAATAAAGAAAAAAATCTAGACAAACTATCTCGTACAAAGATTAAACCTGTAACAAACGAAACTTTTGGAGGAGAAACAAAACATAGTGGAAATGACATAATTGTATCTATTTGCGAAGATAGAATTGCTCTAGAATCTAAAGAATTTGGAAGAGATTTTCAACAATCTCTAGATGAAAACATATTTCATGAATTAACACATGCTAGTTCCATATTAGATGATGAAATTGAAAAAAGTTAACAACAACTTTTTCTAATTTTACAGATGAAAATAATGCTTTTCCTTTTGTAAACACACATGGATATACTATTATTAACGAATATATTGCTCAAAGTATAGCTCAAAGATTAGTTGCAGAAAAATACAAAGATCCAAATTTATTTCCTAATAGACATTGCAAATTTACTTTTAATGAAAATGGATATGCACCAGAAGGTTCATCTTTTTCTTATGAATATGATTCATCTTTAAATTTTTATGGAGAAATAGAAGAATTTGCCTTAAAATTTGTTGAAAGTGTATATGGAAAACGAGATATTGAAAAACTTTATTTTAATCATTTTAATGGCAATTTTATCGATGTAGCTTCAGATGAATTTAGAAAAAGAAAAAATGGTATGGAAAATTTATATCAAATGTTTGGATATATGAGCAATATTATAGCTTCAGTTTACTATCAACAAGGTTATTTTCCTTCTCGTTATCCATTTTTAAGTGTAGAAAATTTTAAAAACTCTGTGAATGGATTTAATAGAATAGCCGATATGGAAATTAACAGACAATTTTCATTATAATAATTATAAATTAAAAAAACAGATAAGTTTAGTTACTTATCTGTTTTTTGGCTGGACTGGCTAGATTCGAACTAGCGCATGCCAGAGTCAAAGTCTGGTGCCTTACCGCTTGGCTACAGTCCAATATAATATGTATAAAATAATAATGGGGTGGAATATGGGACTCGAACCCATGGTCTCCAGTGCCACAAACTGGCGCGTTAACCAACTACGCTAAATCCACCATCATTTATAGCACCTTCTTACACAGTGCTATTTTATTTTAAAACATATTATTCAATTTGTCAATAGTTTTTTTTAATACTTTTTTAAATATTCAATAAATTTGCAGTTACTTTGTATTTTTACCTTCACCTTTTACTTAGTTTTTTATATTTTTATTTTAAAAGCTCTTTTGCTTTTTCTAATTGTGTATCTGTTGTATTTTCAGCATCCTCTGGTAATTCTACTACATAATCTGGCTCAATTCCTACTTCATTTATCTTTGAATCATTTGGAGTAAAATATTCTGCAAAAGTAAGTTTTAATACACTTCCATCTGTTAATTGAAATACATTTTGTATTACACCTTTACCATAAGTCTTTTCACCAACTACTGTAGCTCTTCCATGATCTTTTAATGCTCCTGTTAAAATTTCTGAAGCACTTGCAGAATAATAATTTACTAAAACTACTAACTCAGATTCTGTATCCATTGGATCATTTTCCGCCTTAGTTTCTACTTTATTATTATCAGAATCTACAGTATATAAAAGTGTTTTATCTTTTTCTATAAAACAGTTGGCAATATTTAAAGCTTCGTCTACTAAACCTCCTGTATTATATCTTAAATCTATTATAAATTTATTTGCTCCTTGATTTTTTAAATCAGTTAAAGCTTGTTTAAATTCGTCTGCACAGCCTGTATCAAATGTTACTAAAGAAATATATCCAATATTGTTTTCTAACATTTCTGTTTCTACATGATATATTTTTACTTCTCTTCTTTCTACTTCAAAATCTTTATATTCATTTCCTCTTGCAATTTTTAATTTTACTTTTTCATCTTCAGAACCTTTTATTAAATTTGAAGCTTCTTCTGGTTTCTTACCTAAAAAGTCTTGGTCATTTATTGATACTATTATATCTTCTGCTTGTAATCCAACTTCTTCTGCTGGACTTCCTTTTATTACAGAAGCTATAACTATATTGTTATCTTCGTTTTGACTCATATATATGCCAATTCCTTGATAATTTCCCAAAGCACTTTCTTCAAATTCTGCCCATTCTTCTTTTGTATAATACTCAGAATATTTATCTCCTAAGCCATTTACATAGCCTTTTATTGTTTCGTTTAAAACTTTTTCATCATCAATCTCACCTATATAGTACTGGTCTATTACGGACTTAAAGGTCTCTAATGATGCTGTAATAGCTTTAATAGTATCATCAGATTCTCCTGTTAAAGCATCTTTTGTAACTTTTAAACCAGAATCTGAATATTTTTTAGTAACAAAATAAAAAGTTACACTTGAAGAAACTACTACAGCTATACATATCGCTGTAATTATAGCAAATATAAATTTATATTTTAATTGTTTTTTTTCGTATGAGTCCATTAAAATTTTGTTAGTCTTAAAGGCTAAGCTCTCCTCTCCTAATTAATATCTTAAATTATGGTAAATATGGAGTTGGATTAACTCTCGAACCATTTACCCATATTTCAAAATGTAAATGATAACCAGTAGAATTTCCTGTTGTTCCTACACTCATTATCTGTTGTCCTTGAGAAACTGTATCTCCTTTTTGTACTAGTCTAGAACCTGGCATTCCATGAGCATATAAGGTAATAGTTCCATCATGATGGTCTATTATTATATGTTCTCCATAACTTACATAAACACCATTTGATTTTTTAGCTTCTGATTTATATACTGTTCCTGCTTTAGCTGCTAAAATAGGGGTTCCTCCTGGTACTGCAAAATCAACTCCTGTGTGTCCACTATATCCATAATAACCTGTAGTAATATTCTTCTTTGATTTTCCAGCTATTGGACAAATAAAGCCAGAATCACTTGGATTTATAGTAACATTATTATTGCTGTTATTTTTTCTATTTTTCTCAGCTAATTCTGCAATTTCCGCTTCAATTTCCTTTTTATGTTTTTCAAATTCTTCTAATTGCTGCTCTAATTCTTTTTCTTCAGCACTTAAATTGTTTACTACATTTTGCTTTTCTGCCTTAGTTACATCTAAAGCATCTTTCTTGGTTTGCAAAGTCTCCTTTGCACTTGCTACCTCGTTTTTTGAGGTTTCTAAAGTAGCTTTTTCATTTTCAATTGCTGCTTTTTCATTAGAAATTTGCTCTAGCATTTCTGTATCGTGTTCTGTTAGTTTTTCTATTAGATAATATTTAGATATAAAATCAGATAAATCTTTTGAGCTAAATAATACATCTAAATATGATGTTTTACTTGTTTTATACATAGCCACTAATCTTTTTGCTAAAAGATCTTTATTTTCTTGATAACTTTTTTCTTTCTCTGCTATACTTTTTTCTTTCTCTGCAATTTCAGTGTTTAAAGAATTTAGTTGTGCCTCTAAATTACTTATTTCAGACTCATAATCTCCAATTTGAGAATTTAACCTAGTTATCTGATTTAATTGATCTGTCATTTTTGATTTTACGCCTGCTATTTCTGAATTTGTCGCATCAATTTGATTTTGTACATCTTCCTTTTGCTCATTTAAATCATCTTCACCGTGCTGCATAAGAATAATATATGCACGAAGTTAAAAAAGTTGCAATAATTACCAAAATTAAAAATTTTAAAAAGTATCTTTTTTTCATTTTATCCTCCGTTTTACTTTTTATTAGTTTTCTGTATTGCTTAAATTTACTTCTTCTGTTTGTGTATTTGTTTGAGTATTGTATGAAGTTATATAATCTAGTGGTTGAACATATTCTCCATTTACTCTAACTTCAAAATGTGCATGTGGTCCAGTAGAATATCCTGTTGAACCTACTTTTAAAATAGCAGTTCCTTTAAATACTGTTTGTCCTACTTCTACTAAAATTTGGCTACCATGAGCATATAGAGTAGAAATTCCTCCACCATGGTCTAATATTACCATATTGCCATAAGCTGCATTATACTCTGCCTTTACTACAACACCATCATTTGCTGCAACAAAATCTGCACCAATTGGTGCTGCAATATCAACACCAGTATGAAGCTTATATACTCCTGTTATTGGATGTGTTCTCATGCCAAATTGAGAAGAGATTCTAGTATATCCGAGGAACTGGCCAAGCCATTACTCCTCCAATATATTCTGCACCTACACTTGCTAAGGCTAATCTTTTTATTTCTAGCTCAATGTCTTGAACTTGTTGTCTATAAGTTTCAATTTCTTGATGAAGTGCTAAATCTTTTTCATTTAATTCAGCAACTCTTTTATCTTTTATAATTTTCATATTAGACAAAGCTATTTGTGTTTTTTCTTTTGTTTCTCTAGAAGCTTCTAATACTAACTTTTTAGCCTCTAGGTTATTTGCTAAAGTCTGTATGCTATCTCTTTTTTCTTCAACAGAATTTAATAAATTTGTATCTGTTTGAGCTATTATAGAAATATAGTAATAATTAGATAAAAATTGTGATAAAGATTTAGAATTTAAAAGCACATCCAAATATTCTACATTTCCTACTTTATACATAGCTACTAATCTTGATTTTAAAGCTTTTTCTTGTTTTGCATATTGTTCTTTTAAATTTGCTAACTCTGCTTCTGTTTCTTTTATGTATTTATTTAACTCTACTTCTTGTAACTCTATTTCTTGAATTTCTGTTTGTCTATCTGAAATTTCTTGAGATAATTCTTCAAGCTCTAATAGAGTTGCAGACATATCTTCTTGTATATACTGTATTTCTGATTCTTTTGCTTGTATTTGATTTTCTAAATTATCTTTTTGAATAGTTAAACCATCTAACTCTGTGGTTGTATTTTGTTCTGTGGTATTTTGTTCTGTGGTATTTTGGTTTTGCAAATTCTGTACTTCAGTATTTTGAATGGTCTCTTCTGCAAAAACACAGACTGGAACTAAAACACAAATTACTAAAATTATGAAATTAATTTTAATAATGTTTTTCAAGTTTAAACCTCCAAATATTTCCTCATTGATATGCTACTTCCTACAATACCAATTCCTATACCTAAAACTGCATAGACAATTAATATATATCTAGATAAGTCTTGGAATTGAAGTAATGAAACTTGCATTTGTTGAAGTATCATTGAAGACTCTATTTTTTCTATAATTACATTATATAAAACTCCAACAATACAAACTGTAATTAAAGCAGCTATAATTCCTATTATTATACCTTCTACTATGAAAGGACCTCTTATAAAACTATTCGTTGCACCTACATATTTCATAATAGAAATTTCTTTTCTTCTAGCATGTACTGTTAATTTTATTGTGTTTGAAATAATTGTTATTGCAATTATTATTAAAAGTACAAATATAACAGCGATTGCAACTCTAACACCATTTGCTATCTTTATTAAAAGCTCAATAGTTTGATCGCTACTCATAATCTCATCAACATTTTCCATCTGTAATATCTCTGATTTTACTTGTTCGCTCAAATTTAAATCTGTTAAAGTTACTATATAAGAAGCTGGAAAAACGCCCTCAAAACCTTCTAATAAAGTTTGAAAATCCTTAAGTTCATCTTTTACTGAGTCTAATGCTTCTTGCTTAGTTTTTAAAGTAGCAGAATTTACGCCTCCTAAGCTTCTTATTTTATTTCCTAACTCACTAATTTCTTCATCTGTTGCATCAATATCTATAAACACTTCCATTCCTTGAGCCATATTTACTTGCTCCATTATTGTGTTTACATTTTCTCCAATAGCAAAAAATATACCAAATAAAAACATTGCACAAATCATTGTTACTAGAGAAGACATTGTTGCTTTTTTATTTTTAAATAGATTTCTAAAACCTTCACTCAATAAATATGTAAAACTATTGTATCTCACTATTATACCCACCCTTTTTATCATCTCTTACAATTATACCTTTGTCTATTTGTATAACTCTTTTTTTCATTTTATCTACTATATCTTGTGCATGCGTTGCCATAACAACAGTTGTTCCTCTTGCATTTATCTCGTTTAATAGATTCATTATATCCCAAGCAGTAACCGGATCCAAGTTTCCTGTTGGCTCATCTGCTATAATCATAGTTGGATTATTTACTAAAGCACGAGCTAAAGCTACTCTCTGCTGTTCTCCACCAGAAAGCTCATTTGGATAACATTTTGCTTTATTGCTTAGCCCTACTAAAGAAAGTACCATTGGTACTTGCCTTCTAATATGTCTAGGTGTTGCTTTTACTATATACATTGCAAAAGCTACATTTTCATAAACAGTTTTATCTGGTAATAGTCTAAAATCTTGAAAAACAACTCCCATACTTCTACGCAAAAAAGGAACTCTTTTTGGTTTTAAAAAAGTTATATCTTTACCATTTATAATAATATTTCCTTTATTTGCTTCTTCTTCTTTTAAAATTAACTTTATTAATGTTGATTTTCCAGAGCCAGAACTTCCAACTAAAAATGCAAATTCACCTTTTTCTATTGTAAAACTTGCATTATGTACTGCTTCAGTACCTGTACTATATATCTTAGTTACATTTTTAAATTCTATCATTTAAGTTTTAGCACCTTCCTTATAAAATTGTATATGCTATTTTAATTCTATAATATAATATCAGTAAACTATAAAAATTGCAATAGCATTAATTGGTTTTTTCTTCTTTTTATCTGTAAAATTTACAAATTAAAAAACAAAAAAAGGATAAAAAAATTGTATTTTTACCCCTTCTGTATTTTACTACATATTTTTTAGTTTTTCAACTCTTTAACTATAGCTTCTGCATTTAGTTTGTAGAAATTCATCAAATCTACTGCTTTTCCAGATTGACCAAAAGTATCTTGCATTCCCATTCTTTTTAGTTTTGCAGGATATCTTTCTGTTAAAACTTCTGCAATAGCACTACCAAGTCCACCTATTATACTGTGATCTTCTATTGAAATTAACCTATCAGTTCCCATTGCACATCTTTCTATAATATCCTTGTCTATTGGTTTTATAGAAAGCATATCAACTACACGAATATCTATATTATATCCTTTTAATATTTCTTGCGCTTTTAGTGCCTCCGCTACTTCTACACCTGTTGCAAAAACTGTAGCATCTGTACCATCTCCAAATTGAACTGCTTTTCCGAATGTAAAAATTTTATTTTCTTCATATATAACTGGTGTCGCAGCTCTAGCAAGTCTTATATACACAGGTCCATTAATTTTACTAGCTTCTTCTACAGCCCATTTTGTAGAAATATCGTCTGATGGACATAACACAGTCATATTAGGAAGTCCTCTCATTAAGCTAATATCTTCTAGCATTTGATGTGTAGCACCATCTTCTCCAACTGTTATTCCTGCATGAGTGCCACAAATTTTTACATTTAAATTTGGATAACATATACTTGCTCTTATTTGATCATATACTCTTCCTGTTGCAAATGCTGCAAAACTACTAGCAAAAGGTATTTTCCCGCAAGTAGCTAAACCTGCTGCAGTACCAATCATATCCTGCTCAGCAATACCCATATCAAAAAATCTCTCTGGATACGCTTTTGCAAAAATTTCTGTTTTTGTAGCACTAGATAAATCAGCATCTAAAACAACTATATTTTCATTCTCATCTCCTAGTTTTTTCAAGGCTTCTCCAAAACTTTGACGAGTTGCTATTTTTATTTCTGGTTTCATAAACTTAATCCTTACTTAAATATATTTAGGTTTTTTAGGTTGCCTATAAACCTTAAGATCTATATATTTTTTGCACTTAATTCTAGTTCTTTTATTGCCTCAAGATATTCTTCTTCCTTTGGTGCTTTTCCATGCCATTTAGCTTCGTTTTCCATAAAAGAAACTCCCTTTCCTTTTATAGTTTTAGCAATTATTGCAGTTGGCTTTCCCTTTATTGTTTTTGCCTTTTCCAAAGCTTCTATAATTTCATTATAGTTATGACCATCTATTCCGTAAAACTTCAAATCCAAAAGCCTCAAACTTTTTATCTATTGGATATGGGCTCATAACTTTAGAAATTTCACCATCTATTTGTAAATTATTATTATCTACTATTACACATAAATTATCTAATTTATAGTGGCTAGCACTCATAGCAGCTTCCCAAATTTGTCCTTCTTCTATTTCTCCATCTCCTAGCATACAATATACTCTATAAGATTTTTGATCTAATTTTCCAGCTAAAGCCATTCCATTTGCAGCAGATAATCCTTGTCCTAAAGATCCGGTAGTCATATCTACACCTGGAATTTTTTTCATATCAGGATGACCTTGTAATAAACTATTTATACTTCTAAATTTTCTAAGTTCTTCTTTTTTTATAAAGCCTTTTTCTGCTAAAGTTGCATATAAAGCTGGTGAAGCATGTCCTTTAGATAATACAAATCTATCTCTATTCTCATCTTTTGAATTAGATAAATCTACTTTCATTTCATAGAAATATAAAATCGTTAAAATATCTACAATGGATAAAGCTCCACCCGGATGCCCAGAAGATGCCATATATACCATTTCTATAATATTTCTTCTGATATTTATAGCCTTTTTACTAAGTTCTTTTAATAAACTTTCATTAACTTCCATAAAACCTTTTCCTTTCTTTTATATAGTTCCAAAAATTCTATCACCTGCATCTCCAAGTCCTGGTAATATATATCCTTTTTCATTTAACTTTTCATCTAAAGCTGCTGCAAATATTTGAACATCTGGATATTCTTTTTGCACTCTTTCTATTCCCTCTGGTGCTGCAATCATACATAAAAACTTTATTTTCTTTGCTCCATCTGCTTTTATCATTTTTATTGCATCTACAGCAGAACCTCCTGTTGCAAGCATTGGATCTACTATAATAACTTCTCTGTTTTCAATATCTTTTGGAACTTTATAATAATATTTATGTGGTTCTAGAGTTTCTTCATCTCTATATAATCCAATATGCCCAATTTTAGCATTTGGTATTACATTTAAAACTCCATCTATCATTCCCATACCAGCTCTTAGTATAGGAACAAAAGCATATTTATTTTCATTTAATCTCTTTGTTTTCATTTTTACTAAAGGTGTTTCTATCTCACACTCTTCTAATTCAGCATCTTTTAAAGCTTCATAGCAAAGAAATTCTGATAATTCGCCTACTATTTCTCTAAATTCTTTTGTTCCTGTTTTTTTGCTTCTTAAAATTGATAATTTGTGTGTTACTAAAGGGTGATTTAAAATAACTGCTTCCATAAAACCTCCTCTTTTTAAAAATAGATATATAAAGTTCTAGCTTTTATATATCTATTTTGTTAAATCTATATTTTATTAGAATGGGAATATTCCAAATAGAAAACCTTTTGGCAAATTCCATACCACAATACCAGCAGCTATACACCAAGCCCATAGTGGTACAGAGCTTACTACTGCTACTGTAAAGTCCCAAACATTTGATAAACCAGATTTCATTCCTTCTACTGTAAATAAATCTGCAAATCTTGTTAAATCCATTCCAAATACATCACTTAAATCTATTTCCCAGCCTAGAATATTTATAATATTTGTTTTATCTGGTGCTGTTTCTATTAAAGAAACCTCATATCTTGCAATTTCTTTTGCTTTAAACTTCACTTCAAAATTTCTTGTTTCATTTACTTCAAAATTTGTAATTTCCACATATTGAGTAGCAGCTAATAGGTCTTGTCTACTATATAAATCTATTTTTAAATAGCATTTTTCTATAAAATGACCAGAGGTATTAGTTACTTTTATTTTTAAATTTCCACTAACATTACTTGCTTTTGCCTCTTCTACACTAATTGTTAAATTAGAATCCATATTTCCATCTGAAGTAATTAAATTTCCATTAGTATCTCCGCTAATTGATGCATACATATTGTGCAAAAGACCATTCTCTAATAACATTGATACTGCAAAAAATCCAACTAGTAATATTAGATATGTTAAGAATGTTTTCATTCTAGCCATAAATATTTCCCCTCTTATCTTTTAAATCTATTTTATTATACAATATTAGGTATTTTTTGTAAATAATTTTCTAAATTATAATTCAATCTTTTTATTTAAAGCTAGAGAATATATATATGTATGTAATACTTTCGTATCTATTTCATCTTCTAGAGCTTTTTTATATATTTCTAATTGTCTTCTATATCTATCGATTAATTTATATTCTTCTCCAGCTTTTATATAGTCTGTTTTATAATCTACTAAATTCCAATTTCCCATACTATCTTCAAAGAATAAATCTATAATACCTTGAACTAAAATATAATTTTCTTCTTTTTCTTTTGAAAAATCCGCTTCTTTAAAAATATCTTTAGCTCTTATTTTTGTACAAAAAGTCTTTTCTCTATAAATTTGCTTTGCAGTTTTAAATTGCTTTGCTAAGTCTGAATTTAGAAAATCTAAAATTTGTTTTTTATTTATTGCTTCTGCCTGAGATAAAGAAATAGTATTATTTAAAACAAAAGTATTTATAAAGCTTTCTAATTCCTCTAGATTATAATCTTTGGTAAAATCTATTTTTTGCAATATAAAATGTACTAAACTTCCTTTTTCGCTATTTGAAATTTTTTCTATTTCTGTTAAAAATTTTGGCTTTTGGGATTCAAAATCCAGCTTATTTTTTATAAAAAATTCATTTTTTTCTTCTTTTTGAGTAGTAAGGTCTGATAAATCCAACATATATTGATCACTAAAAAAATCTGTTTCTAAATTATAGTTTTCTTCATTTTGCATTTCTTTTACCTTACTTACAGTACTCTTTAAAGGTAAATTACTTGAAAGTAAATATGGATATACAAAATTTAAACTTCTTTCTATATTTTCCATATCTATATCTTCTTTAAAAGGAAATTTTTTTGTTTCCTCTTCTGCTTCAAAGTCTGTTTCTTCTAATTCTTTTTTAGGTATTATTTTTATCTCTAGTTCTTCTTTTAATTTACCTGAAATATATATTAGTTCTATCCAATCCTTGTATGTAGTATATTTTTTTAGCAAAATAGGATTTATTTTTTCTTTAGAACGATATATTTCTAAAAGTTCTTTCTTTTTTTCTAGTTCTTCTTTTATTTCCTTGCCCATACCTGTTATTATTAATTTTTCTTTTGCACGAGTTAATGCTACATACAAAATTCTCATTTCTTCGGAAATAGTTTCTTTTTTAGATAAAACTTTTATAGCAAGTTTTGCTGCAGTTGAATATCTAATTCTTCTTTCATAATTAATATATTCTGGTCCAAGCCCTATCTCTTGATGCAAAAGAATATTGTCATTTAAGTCCCTTAAATTTATTTTCTTCCCTGTACTTGAAAGAAAAACAATTGGAAATTCTAGTCCTTTACTTTTATGAATGCTCATTATTCTAACTACATTCTCATTCTCTCCAATTATCTTTGCTGGAGATAAATCACCACTTCCTATTTTTATTTTTTCTATGTATCTTATAAAATTAAATAAACCTTTAAAACTAGATTTTTCATAGTTTTTTGCGCTCTCAAATAATTTTTTTAAATTTGCTTTTCTTAAAAGTCCATTTGGCATTAAAGTAACATAATTATAAAAACCCGTTTCTTCATATATATGCCATATTAATTCTGATAAGTTCAAATATCTACTTTTTTCTCTCCATTTTTCTATATTCTCTAAAAAACTTTTTAATTTTTCTTGAAGCTTTCCTGTTAGCTTTATACTTGCCATTACCATACTTTGATAAAAACTAGTATCTCTATTTACTAATCTTATTTCTACTAATTCATTATCTGTAAAGCCTCCTATTTCAGAGCGCAATACTGATACTAAAGCAATATCATCTGTAGGATTATCTAATATTTTTAGAGTATTAATAATTGTTTGTATCTCATAAGTGTCTAAATATTCAGAATTTGTATCACTATATACAGGTATATTATTTTTTAAAAGCTCTCTTTCATATATTTGTGCTAGATTTGAAGTTGAACGAAGTAAAATTACTATGTCTTTATACTCTACTTTTCTATAACCTTTTTTCTTGTCAAAAATATTTATTTTACTATCCATAAGCTCTTTAATTTTTTTTGCTACTAATCTTGCTTCTAGTTCCTCTTTTTCAATTATCTTTAAATAATCTTGTGTTTCATCTTTTTCTTCTTTATCTTCTATATTTTCTTCAGTTTCCTTCCAAATATCTTGCTCCTCTCTTTCTTTTGTATCTATAAGTAATAATTCTGTCTTAGCTTTTTGTACTTCTGTATAAGAATTTTCTTTTTCTTCAAATTTTG
Organism: uncultured Clostridia bacterium; assembly: GCA_944390345.1. Taxonomy (GTDB): domain Bacteria; phylum Bacillota; class Clostridia; order TANB77; family CAG-508; genus Scatovivens. The sequence continues at coordinate 62,491 of CALXPP010000001.1, read as the reverse complement.
CTCCTAAATTTAAAAATTCCTCTTTCGTATAATCTAAATCTCCAAGTCCCTTACTCATTATATTTTCAAAAATAATATTAGTAAAATCTAATATATTTTTTCTGCTTCTAAAGTTCTTAAATAGCTGTATCTTTAAGCCTTTTCCCGTTTTTTCTTTTGTATATTTTAAGTATTTATCTAAAAACAAATCTGGACAAGCCTGTCTAAATTTATAAATACTTTGCTTTACATCACCTACCATAAATATATTATTTCCTCTAGAAATAGTAGACAATATATATTCTTGTACTTGATTACTATCCTGATATTCATCTATTGCAATTTCTTCAAATTTTTGTTTATATAATTGTGCAATACTAGTTTCTACTGGATTTCCATTTTCATCTTTTTTTACTAAAATTTTTAAAGCATAATGTTCGATATCATTAAAATCTATAAGGTTTTTATCCTTTTTTCTTTTTTTAAATTCCTCATCAAATTTTAGTATTGTAGCTTCTAAATAGGTTAAAATATCGTACATTGCATAAATATCTTCAAATGCCTCTTCTGAATTATATAGTAATATGGAATTTATAGTATCTTTTAATTTCTTTTTTACCACATCTCTTACATTTTTTGCGCTCTCTTGAATCTCAATATTTATCTTATCTCTTGGCCAATTATCAAATTTAAATACTTGCGAAAATTTATAAGTATCTTCCCAATTTTTACCAGTAAGCTCATAAAAAGTTTTTAGTTTTTCTATGTCTTTCTGAATGCATAAAGAAAATTTTTCTAGTTCACTAAATTTTGATAGCTTATTTTCCACAACTTGCAAATTACAAATTGCATCATAAATTTCTTCTTTTAGTTCCTGAAGCAATAATTTCCCCCAATCAGTATTTGAAAAATCCAATTTTTCTGATTTTCTATTAAATTTTTCTATATTGGTATGTAGCCATTCTTCTGGAAATGGCGCACTTTGAATATATTTATATATTTTTAATATTAGTTCTTTTAAAGCTTCATCTCCTCTATAATTTGTATATATCTCTACTAATTTTGAAAAACTACTATCTTCGCTTTCATACAATTCTTCAAAAACATCTTCTAAAGTTTCTTGCCTTAATAGTTCTATTTCCTCTTCTGAACCTATTCTAAAATTTGCTGGTATATCTAATTCATAAAAATAATTTCTAATAACATCTAAGCAAAAAGAATGTATAGTACAAATATTTGATTTTCCAAGTAAAATAATTTGTCTTTGTAAGTTTTCATCTAAAGGATTTTCATCTAATTTTTTGTATATTGCCTCTAATACTCTTTCTCTCATTTCTGAAGCAGCCGCATTAGTAAAAGTTACTACTAATAATTTATCTATATCTATCTTGTCTTTTAAAATCTTTTGAATTATTCTTTCTACTAATACCGCTGTTTTTCCACTACCAGCAGCTGCTGCAACTAAAATATTTTCTCCATTTTCATAAATTGCTTCTTTTTGTTCTTCAGTCCATTTTACTTCATTTCCCATTTAACTTTTACTCCTTTTACTTTTCTGATGTTTTCTTTGGAGATTTTTTCTGCTGTCTTTGTTTATATTTCTCAAAAATTGGTTTAAATAAATTCTTTTTATATACAAATTTTATATACAAAATTAAACAAATTCCTCCACATATAGCTCCTATAATTACATCTGACAAATAATGCACACCTAAATAAATTCTTGTAAAACTTATCCACAATATAAGCACACCTAGTGCAATACTAAGTAGTTTAGCACTTTTGTTGTCTTTTTGTTTACTTAATAAAAATATTATAAAGCCATATACAAAAACAGAAAGCATAGCGTGTGCACTTGGAAAACTATAACCTGTTTCCATAGTTAGTTTTATTCCCTCTGGTCTAGGTCTTTGTACAATATTCTTAATTATCATATTAATTAACACAGTAATTGCACTTCCTGTAATTAAATATGAAATATCTTTTTTATTTTGTGCAATAAGTAAAAGTGCTATAAATAAAACACATACAAATTCAAAAGAAATTAAATTTGTTGTAATTAGCATCATTGTATTTAAAGTATTATCATATAAAAGTGGTATTTTGCTCATTATAAAATTATCTATATTTTGAATTATTTCAAACATTTTATTCTCCATTTAATTTTAGTATTTTTGGTATTATTTCAATTTTTGTATTTTTTTTAGTATATATTTTTATTCAATTTTTTTCAATAGGAAAAATATTAATTTTCATTAATATCCTTAATATATTTTTCATATTTGTACATAATAAAAAAGAAGAATTAAAAATTTAATTAGAAAGGAATTTAGATTATGGATGATTTAACAATTTTAAATGAACTTCATAAAGGTATTACTATGGGGATGACTGCAATAGAAGATGTTTCAGAAAAAGTATCTGAACCAAATTTTAAAGATGAACTTAGCTTTCAATATAATAGATATCGTGATTCTTTAGATAAAGTAGATGCAAAATTTGAAGAGGCTGGAAAAATTCCAGATGATGTAGAATTAAATACAAAAATGATGAGTTGGATGGGAATACAAATGAATACTATAAAAGATAAAAGTAATTCACAAATTTCTGAGCTATTAATACAAGGAAATGATATGGGCATTATTAAAGGCGTTAAACTTTTAAATCAAAATCCACAAGCTACTCAAGAAGTTAAAAATATCTTAGATGGATTTATTCGTTTGCAAGAAAATAACATTGAGAGATTAAAGAAATTTCTATAAATTACAAAAAGTCATCTTTTCCAAGTGAGCTAGGAATGATGACTTTTATTATTTTTAAAATTTATATAAACTTTACAATCTACCACTTCAATATTATTTAAAGCTTTTTATTAATTTGTAGGATCTGGATCAAAATATGGATTACTCTCATATATTTCTTTCATACTTTCATCTTCTAAGGTGGTTACTAATTTTCCATTTGCATCGTATACTTCATACATCTCTGTTTCTTCATTCTTTACTACATTTCCTTCTCCTGCATTACTATCTGATTCATTTTTATTATTGTTTATATTAATTACAACTATACCTACTATTATCAATACTATAACTATTAGTAATATTATAAATTTCTTATTATTCATATTCTCCTCCTATTTTACCAATCTTTTGCTGACCAGCTTAATCCATCTAACTGGCTATAATCATCTATATTGTTTCCTTTCAGATATAAAGTTTTTAATGAATGGTTTTTATTTAAATTTGATAGTATTGATAAATTATCTATATTTAAATATGTGTTGTAAATGCTATTATTGCTTAAATTTAAGCTAGATAAATTGTTTAAACTTTGTAAAGGCTGCAAATTTACTATATTGTTACTTGAAAAGTTTATAGTTTTTAAATTTGGCATATTTGCTAATGCTGATATATCATTTATAGTACTATTTGTGATACTTATATTTTCTAATGCTGTGCAGTCTTTATAATTTTCCATACTTACAATTGTTGTATATTCTAAAGTTAAATTCTTTAAATTATTAAAATGTGGTGTGCCTTCTATATAGTCTGATGGTTTTCTTAAATCTACATTTTTCATATTTGTAAATGTTTCAAACCAAGCAGAATTTCTTGCAATATTTATCGTTTTTATATTACTTTCACTTAAATATTCTAATCCACTAAAATCAAAATCTGTAGCAGGTGTAAGACTCATAGTTTGTAATGAAGTACTATTTGCTAATTGCTTACACATATTTGTAAAATCTTCACTTGTTGTATAACCATTCATTTGATTAAAAGATATAGTTTGTATAGTATTTATACAATTTGATAAATCTGGTATTTTTCCTGATTGATTAATTACTGAAGTTACACTACTTGGAAGTATAAATTTAGTAATATTTGCATACAAGCCACATCTTGTCATCTTTTTACAATTTGATAAATCTACCGTTCCTTCATAATATCCAATACCTAAAGTATTCAAATAAGTTATATCTGTACAATTTGCAAGCTGCGGAACTAAGCTTCCACTTATTATTAATCCTCCACTATAATTTTTAGTATATGTCTTCTCTGGATTTGAAGTAGCACATCTTGAAATAGCTTTCTGCATCTTTGTTAAATCAACAGCTGTATTTATCTGAACACACACTATTTTTGTACAATAACTATCTATTTTTGAAACTTCATTACCTACTACTCCTGTATCATTTATTAATAACTCAACCAAATTTGGTAACCCTTCTAGGAAATCTAGATTGGTTAAATTTGAACATCCCGTTAAATCTAATGAAACTACATTTGTAAATCCACTTCCTAGTATTTCATTTAAGCAATTATCTGTTAATTGTGAGTTATTTATAAATGATATTTGTTTTATCTTTAGTTTATCCTCTACACTCATATTTTTTAGTGCTAATATTTGCTCAGATGTATCTGTTAAATTCTTATTATCATATACTCTTTTTGTACTTCCTTGTAAATAATCTGTATATTTTGAATCTATATTTTTTCTACTCATTGAATTATAAAAGTCTGCTATCTCTTCTACTTTTACTACATCTAAATTTGAACATCCTGCTAAGAATAATTTTGTTAGACTATTAAGATTATTTAAAGAACTACAATCTTCTAACTCTGTATTATCTTTCAAATTTAAATAATCTAATCTTGAAAAACTATTACTTGTAAATATATTTATATCATTTAATTTCATATTTGCTGCTGTTAAATATATTAGTTTACTCATATTTCTTATATAATTTAATGTTGTCTCTTGATTTCCTTCTAATCTTAATACTTCTACATTACTACATTCTGCTATAAAGCTCAAATCTGATACTTTATTATTATTTAAATATATATATCTTATTGCTTTTTTTGTTTCTTCTCCTAATTTACTAAACCCAGATATATTTGTTATGCTGCTCGTTCCCCCTGAATAATTATCACTACCTTCAGAATAATAATACTCCCTCTGATCTACTCCAAATATTCCAAAATATTGTAGATTACTTAAATTTGCTCCTTCTAGTCCTGTAAATAATTTATCTACTTCTCCATTATCTGCTTCCTCTGTATTTCCATTTCTCTCCATATATAAATATGTTAATCTACTTAGTTTTGATATTCCTTTATAGTCTCCTATTGTACTATTCTTTAAATATACATATTGTAATTGTGTCGCATTTTCTATTCCATCTAAGCTTGCCATATTTACATTATTTATTGTTAAATTTTTTAAAGATGTAAAATTATATAATTCACTTAAATTTGTTATTCCTGAATTTTCGTCTATTGTTAAATCTCTTATACTTTTCATTTCTGCTGCTGTTACATTTTCTGTTTCATTTCCCTTTATTAATTTACTCCATGTACTTCCTGCTGGAAATACTTCTCTTAATGGATTATCCTCTGTTATTTGCTCATAACTTTCACCTATTATTGTATCTGTTCCATTTGAGCAATAATACACTTTTAAGTCTTTTGTTACACCATATACATCTATACATTTCTTATAATCTGCTAAAGTTTTTCCTTCTGAGCTTCCACCTTTTATTTGGCTCTTTATTTCATCTGGCATTTGATCTATCTTTAAAAAATAATGTGCTTTTCCATTTTCATCTACCAAATAACCTATTGCTGTTTTATAGAACCAATTTCCAGACTCAGATAAACTTGCTAATACTTCCGCTTTATTTTCTGTTTCTATTGATTCTATTTCTTCATAATGTTCTACATAATAGCTATTTAAATATTCTTCTAAAACAGCAACACTTTGCATATATGTTGCATTTTGTGCTTGAGTAATTATTCCATTGTCTCCGGATAACTGCATTTAAACTTACTCCTGCTAGTATTAGCATTACTATTATTGATATTACTAAAGCTATTAATGTTATTCCGTTTCTTTTCATAATATGGCTTTCTTTCGTTCATTTTGCTTTCCTCCTAAGTTTTTATTTTAGTTAGAGAAAAGAAAAAGTTTTTGCTTTCTCTTTTCTCCTCAATCCATAAAAACAAATGCAACTTTTCTAAATTTTTATTTAGAAATTTGGAAAGATTCCAATAGCCACTTTTGTTTCTTAAAAGAAAACCATTTTAAGTTTCTTGTATATTTTAAGCAACACAAATAGCACTATAAAATATAGTGCTATCCTTTATATTTCCTTAAATTTCTGCTTAAAATATCTACTATCATTAGACTTCCTCTTTGTATTTTATTTTATGGATTATTCCTTAAGTCATTTACTTAAGGAAAATATTTATCTTATAGAAAAGCTTTATTATCAACACTTTAATGAATTTTTCTATATAAATTTAATAAAATTATTTTTTCTTTTGTATTGACTAAAAACATTTATAATGTTAGAATTTCATTAGATTTTAAAAACCTTAAGTAAATGAATTAAAGTTATATTTTTAATAAATTTTGGAAAATTTCAAAAAATTAGAAACAAATTAAATTTATAGTATAAAAAATAAAGCATTAGGTTTACCATATGGCAAACTTAATGCTTTTAATTTTATTTGTCTAATTTATTTAATATAAAAATTTTTTAAATTAATTTAGTTTTCTTATTTCATTCTCTGTCAAACTAGTTAATTTTGAAATTAAATTTATGTCCATATTTTCTTTTAGCATCTTTTTTGCAATTTCAATTTGTTTTTCTTTTTTTCCTTCTTTTTTTCCTTCTTCTTTTCCCTTATTGAATCCATAGCTTTCAATTTCTTTTTTTTCTCTTATTTCTTTCATCCTGTATTCTGCAAGTTCTTGCTCATATTTGCTTTTCTTTAGCTCATCCAATTGCTCTTTAGCTTCTTTTATATTAACATTCTCCATATCTATTTCCTCCAATAATTCTGGCTCTTTTATAAATTTTAGCCATCTTATTAAATTCTTATCATCTTTATTATAACTCTTTTTAAAGTATTTTTCTACTAGTTTTAATGAAATCGTATGTATTTCAAAAGCATCTGTTAATATATGTTTCGTAGAACTATCTGCAGTAATCTGCCATTTTGTGTGGTAATCATTGATATTTTTTAGATTATCTATTTTTTTGAAATCAAAATCTGCAATTAAAATTACTATTGCTTTTTGCAGATTATCATAAGAATCACCAGAATTAATAGTTTTTAGATATAACTTTGACCAATAAAAGAGTAGTCTTTTAGTAATATTATCAAAAGGAACTACTTGAATTTCAATATCGCAAGGAATTTTATTTTCTAAAATAGCTTTAACATCTAATATACCGATTTTATCACTTGCTAAATCTTTTTCTAAAATAGTATTGCCATCTAAAGAAACAGAATTAATTTTAATTTTTAAAATAGATTCAAGTAAGTTCTTAGTGATATTTTCATTGCCTACATAACCAAAAATACGCTTAAAAATATAATCGTTAGTGGGAACCATAAATTCATCAATATTTTTATTTTTTATACACATCACTTCCTAACTTTATAAAATTTTAAATTTGGGGAAATTTTAGATGAATTATCTAATTGATAAAAATTTAATAAATAAATTAGATTAAATAAAACTGTATTTATAATAACAAGGTAAAATAGAAAAGTCAAGGAATTTATAGAATTTACTTTAAATTTAGAAAATTTTTAAAATATTTTCATTAAAAAAGCACTAAGCTTACTATACTGTAAACTTAATGCTTTTGTTGTTTTTTTATTAATTTGTAGGATCTGGATCAAAATATGGATTACTCTCATATATTTCTTTCATACTTTCATCTTCTAAGGTGGTTACTAATTTTCCATTTGCATCGTATACTTCATACATCTCTGTTTCTTCATTCTTTACTACATTTCCTTCTCCTGCATTACTATCTGATTCATTTTTATTATTGTTTATATTAATTACAACTATACCTACTATTATCAATACTATAACTATTAGTAATATTATAAATTTCTTATTATTCATATTCTCCTCCTATTTTACCAATCTTTTGCTGACCAGCTTAATCCATCTAACTGGCTATAATCATCTATATTGTTTCCATTTAAATATAAGGTTTTTAATGAATGATTTTTATTTAAATTTGATAGTATTGATAAATTATCTATATTTATATAGGTGTTGTAAATGCTATTATTTGTTAAATTTAAAGTAGATAAATTGTTTAAACTTTGTATAGGCTCCAAATTTACTATATTATTATTTGAAAAGTTTATAGTTTTTAAATTTGGCATATTTGCTAATGCTGATATATCGTTTATAGTACTATTTGTGATTCTTATATATTCTAATGCTGTACAATCTTTAAAGTTTTCCATACTTTCTATTGTTGTATATTCTAAAGCTAAACTCTTTAAATTATTAAAATGTGGTGTGCCTTCTATATAGTCTGATGGTTTTCTTAAGTCTAAATCTTTTATTTTTGTAAATGTTCCAAACCAAGTACCATTTCTTGTAATAGCAATTGTATTAATATTACTTCCACTTAAATATTTTAGTCCACTAAAATCAAAATCTACTCTAGGTGTACATTCTATTGAAATTAATGATGTACTATTTGCTAATTGTTTACACATTTCTGTAAAATCTTCACTTGTTGTATAATAATTCAGAAAATTACAATTTATAGATATTATAGTATTTATACAATTTGATAAATCTGGTAACTTTGAACCTTGACTTCCAAATGAAGTTACTGTACTAGGTAATATAAATTTAGTATTTGTTGATTCATAAAAGTTACAACCTGTCAATTTTTTACAATTTGATAAATCTACTGTTCCACTATAATTTCCAATTTCATAAGTATTTAAATATGTTATTTCTGTACAATTTGAAAGCTGTGGTACCAAATCACTACTAATTTTTAATCCTCCATTAACATATTTTTTATATGCTATATTACTTGAAGAAGTTGTGCAGGTAGAAATTGTTTTCTGCATCTTTGTTAAATCTATAGCTGTATTTGCTTGAAAACAATATATTTTTGAACAGTGAGCATCTATCTCTGATACTTCTACTCCTGTTATTCCTGTACTATTTATTAGTAATTCTTCTAAATTCGGTAAGCCTTCTAAAAAATCTAGATTTGTTAAATTTGAACATCCTGTTAAATCTAAAGATATTAAATTTGTAAATCCACTTCCTAGTATTTCATTTAAACAATTATCTGTTAATTGCGAATTATTTACCAATGATATTTGTTTTATCTTCAGTTTATTTTCTACACTCATATTTTTTAGTGCCAATATTTGCTCTGATGTATCTGTTAAATTCTTATTATCATATACTCTTTTTGTACTTCCTTGTAAATAATCTGTATATTTTGAATCTATATTTTTAATAAGAATTGCATTATAAAAATCTGCTATTTCCTCTACTTTTACTACATCTAAATTTGAACATCCTACTAAATATAAACTCTCTAAACTATTAATATTTTTCAAAGAGCTACAATCTTCTATTTCTTTATTATCTCTTAAATTTAAATATTCTAATCTTGAAAAGCTATTACTTGCAAATACATTTATATCGTTTAATTTCATATTTGCTACTGTTAAATTTACTAGTTTATTCATAGCTGCTATATAATTTAATGTCGTTTCTAGATTTCCTTCTAATCTTAATAATTCCACATTGCTACATTCTGCTATACAACTCAAATCTGTTATTCTATTATTATTTAAATACAAATATCTTATTGCTTTCTTTGTTCCTTCTCCTAATTTACTAAAACCCGATATATCTGTTACATTATTTGAATCTGTTGAATAAGAATTGTTCCAACCATAATAATAATTCCTCTGGTCCACCCCAAATATTCCAAAATATTGCAAATTACTTAAATTTGCTCCCTCTAGTCCTGTAAATAATTTATCTACTTCTCCATTATCTGCTTCCTCTGTATTTCCATTTCTCTCCATATATAAATATGTTAATCTACTTAGTTTTGATATTCCTTTATAGTCTCCTATTGTACTATTCTTTAAATATACATATTGCAATTGTGTCGCATTTTCTATTCCATCTAGGCTTGCCATATTTACATTATTTATTGTTAAATTTTTTAAAGATGTAAAATTATATAATTCACTTAAACTTGTTATTCCTGAGTTTTCATCTATTGTTAAATCTCTTATGCTTTTCATTTCTGCTGCTGTTACATTTTCTGTATCATTTCCTTTTATCAATTTACTCCAAGTACTTCCTGCTGGAAATACCTCTCTTAATGGATTATCTTCTGCTATCTGTTCATAGCTCTCTCCTATTATTGTATCTGTTCCTCCACTACAATAATATACTTTTAAGTCTTTTGTTACCCCATATACATCTATACATTTCTTATAATCTGCTAAGGTTTTTCCTTCTGAACTTCCGCCTTTTATCTGGCTCTTTATTTCCTCTGGCATTTTATCTATCTTTAAAAAATAATGTGCTTTTCCATTTTCATCTACTACATATCCTATTGCTGTTTTATAGAACCAATTTCCAGACTCAGATAGACTTGCTAATACTTCCGCTTTATTTTCATTTTCTATTGATTCTATTTCTTCATAATGTTCTACATAATAGCTATTTAAATATTCTTCTAATACAGCTACACTTTGCATATATGTTGCATTTTGTGCTTGTGTTATTATTCCATTATCACCTATTACTGCATTTAAACTTATTCCTGCGAGTATCAGCATTACTATTATTGTTATTACTAAAGCAATTAAAGTAATGCCTGCACCTGAATTTAAGCTTCTCTTTAAGCTAAATGCTTTTTCAGATTTTGGCATTACTTTATTTTCTCTTCTTACTATTTTTTTGCCCTTCATATTTTCCTCCTTTGTTTATTTTGTTCTTATTTTACTTTTTAGTAAGCTTTGGTAAAAAATAGAAATAAAACATTTAAAGAAATCTTATTATAGGGAACAACCACCTATAATAAATTTAACTTTTATCTCCTGTTTTTGATATCTACCGTTTTCAGTATATACTTTATTCAGTAGATTTGCAATACTTAAGTTTTATTTATTACAAAATTGTAATATTTTTACAATTCTTCTATAAAATTAACAAATCTTATCCTTATTAAAGCAATGTTTTCTAAGTTTATAGCAGATTTTAGTTCTTCTATTTCTACTAATATTTTATTTAAATTGTAACTGCTGTTTTTAATATAATTTGTATCTTTCATCATTTCATTATATCTATTACTTGCATTTTGAATTTCGTTTTTGCTTGCTTCATAGTTCTCATTTTCTGCATACACATATGCTAAAAATACTGTTCTCTTTAGTTCTCTTTTACTTTTACTAATTGTATCATCTGAATATACTTGCTCTATTTGAGGTAGTCTTGAATAAATGCTATATAAATTTGTAAATAATTCATCTTCATTTTGCGCACTAATAGATATTACTAAATTTGCAACATCTTGTCCGAGTCCATTTATTTGTTCTTCTGGAATATTTAATTTAGATAAATCCAGTACCACTGTACTCCAAGATTCATTTAATATTTCACTTTCATCATATATGCTCTCCCAATCTAAACCATCTTCTGAATTATATTCTCCTTTAGCATATTTTAAGGCCATTTTGAAAATTTCACTTTCTAAAAAATCTATCTCAGAAGATGCCTTTTCTTTTATTTTACTTTCATCTGTTCCACCCGTGCACGCTGTTAGAGTAAATAAAAGCATTGTTAAAATTAAAATTTCACACAAAAAATTCTTAATATTTATCTTCATTTTTTCTATCTAGCTCCTTTTTTTCTATTATTTACATATTAAATTTTTTTATGTATTGCATATTTTTTTACATTATAAAAATAATAAATTTATATAAATTAAATATTTATAAAAGAAAGGATTATATTTTTCTATGAATAGTGTTGCATTGTATAGTGAAAAAACTGGTGAAATAAAAAAATTCTTAGAAGCTTTCTATTCTAAGAATTTTAATTTGGACAATAATTTATATTGGGAAAATAAATATCAAAATCCCATAGATATGATTGATTTAATAAGTGTTTTTATTGATAATAAAGAAAAGTTTAAAATAAACCTATGGCTTAGCTTAGATGAAAATATTTATATTTGTGTTACTGAAAAAAATCTAGATAAACTAATTAAGTATTTATATGAAAGATATCCTTACTAGTTTTCTATATAATATATGTTTATTGTTTAGTTTGCATTAATTATTTTTTAGTGGATATAAATAATATACTTCTTCTATTTTTCTAGCATTATAGTTACTGGTCCATCATTTACTAAGCTTACTTGCATATCTGCGCCAAAAATACCTTTTTGAACTTCTATTCCTGCTTCTATACATTTTTTGCAGAAATATTCATAAAGTTCATTGGCCTGCTCTGGCTTTGCCGCTTCTATAAAACTTGGTCTATTTCCGCCTGTTGTATCTGCATATAAAGTAAATTGAGATACTATTAAAAGTTTTCCTTCTATTTGCTTTATAGATAAATTCATTTTTCCATTTTCATCTTCAAAAACTCTTAAATTACATAATTTTTTTACTAAATAATCTGCTGTTTCCTTTGTATCTGTATGTGTTACTCCACATAATACTAAAAATCCTTTATCTATCTTTCCTACTGTTTTTCCATCTACTTTTACTTCTGCATTTTTTACTCTTTGCACTAATAGCCTCATTTTTTCTTACCTTTCTTTATTATTGCTAGTTGTTTTTTGAATCTTCATCTGAATTATTTTCTACATTTTCTTGTGAGCTATTCTCTGAGTTTCCCTCATTAGAATTTTCTGAATTTGAACTTTCTACATTTTTTACTTCTGTTACTTCTGCTTCTTTAGCTCCTTCTGATGCGGATTCTTTTACTTCTACTTCGATTTTTTCTTCTTTTGGTTGCTCTTTTCCGCATTTTGAACAAAATTCATCTTTTTCATCTAATTCAGCTCCGCAATTTACACATTTTTTTATTTTCTTTAATGCTAAAATTTCTATTTCTGCTTTTTCTATTTCTTCCTCTTCTCTTGCAATTTCTTCGCATTTTGGTCTTATATCATCTTTTGAAAGCTCCTCATTTTTTTTGTGAGCTTCATATACTATTTTTCCAATTTCACTGTATAGTTCATCTATTCTATCTTTTGAATTGTTCATTTTGTTTCTAAGTTTTAATTCTCCAGAAATTTGAGATGTCTTTTCTTTTGTTAGTTTATAAGTTTCACTTGCCTTTTTTGATAATTTGTCAAAGAAATCCATAGTTTTTCCCTCCTATTTCTATATTATCTATTTATTTTTTTATTTTATGTATTCGAAATTCAAAATGCTATATTATCTTATTCATCTTTTGGCGTTCTAGTCATTAATTTATCTACTGCATCTTTTGGCTTTAAACCTTCATATAAAACCTCATATACTGTTTCTACTATTGGCATTTCTATTTTGTATTTTTTAGATAGACTATAAGCTACATCTATATTATCTACGCTTTCTATTGTCATACCGATTTCTTTTTTAGCTTCTTCTATTGAAAAGCCTTTTCCTATCATTTCTCCTGCTCGCCTATTCCTACTATGTTTACTACCACAAGTTACAATTAAATCTCCAAGTCCTGTTAAGCCATAAAATGTTTTTTCTTCAGCTCCCATTGCAGTTCCTAGTCTTGTTATTTCCACTAAGCCTCTAGTTGCTAAAGCTGCAAAAGTATTGTCTCCTAAATTTAGTCCAACTGCTATTCCTGCACAAAAGGCTATAATATTTTTTAAAGCTCCTCCTATTTCAACACCTTTTACATCTTTTGAACTGTATATACGAATAATATTACTACTAAATATCTCTCTAATTTTTAATATTACATCTTCATATTCTGATGCTATTACTAAGGCTGTAGGAACATTAACAGAAACTTCCTCAGCATGACTTGGTCCAGATAAAATACCATATTCTATATTTGGTAATTCTTGTTTTATTACCTCATCTAAAGTAAGTTCTGTTTCTGGTTCAAATCCTTTTGAACACATAATAACTGGCTGATTATCTTTTACAAAACTTTTATATTGTTTAATTGTACTTCTTACAAATTTTGATGGAGTAACATGAAGAATTATCTCAGAGTCATTTATTACATCTTCAAAATTATTTGAAGCAAAGATATTTTCTGGTAATGTTATATTTGGTAAAAATTTACATTTCTTCTCATTATTTATAAGATTTATTTCTTCTTCTGAAAATGACCATATTTTTACTTTGTTTCCTCTACTTGCTAAATATACACTTAAAGCTACTCCCCAGCTTCCACTTCCTATAACTGCTATTTTTTTCATTAGTTATTCTCCTTTTTAAAACTTAATTTATTTTCTGTTCCTGTTAGTATTCTTTTTACATTTGCTCTATGATTATATACTACAAAAGCTGCTAGTAATATTCCAAATACAATATAATTTCCTGGTACTAAATAGTTTTCTGTAATAAATATTGTAAGTACTGGAAAAAGTATTGCTGCTGAAATTGATCCTAGTGATACCATTCTTGTTAAAATCATAAGTATTAATGCAAATACTAAACATATTAAACCTATTTGCCAATTCAATAATAGTATTATTCCTAAGCTAGTTGCAACTCCCTTTCCTCCTTTGAATTTGAAAAATATAGGAAAAGTATGTCCTACAACTACGCAAATTGCTGCTATTTGTACTAATAAAGCAGGATTAATATCTTTTGCAATTTTTCCTACTATAAAGGCAATTAGTATTGCAATAACTCCTTTTAAAATATCACAAACAAGGGTTATTGCTGCAGCTTTTTTTCCTACTGTTCTTAAGACATTTGTTGAGCCTGCATTCTTGCTTCCCTTTTCTCTAACATCAAAACCTGCCATTTTTTTACTAATAATAACTGAAAAACTAATACTTCCTATTAAATAAGATACTATACCAATTAAAACATATACAAGCATTTTCTTATTCTCCTTTTTCTCTAATAATTAATCTTACTGGCGTTCCTTCTAGTCCAAAATTGTTTCTAAAGCAATTTATTAAATATCTTTGATATGAAAAATGAAATAACTCTTTATTGTTTACAAATATTACAAAAGTTGGTGGCCTAATTGTGGCTTGTGTGCCATATAAAATTTTTAATCGTCTACCCTTATCTGTTGGAGGCTGAACAACTAGAGTAGCCTCATTAATTACTTCATTTATTACAGAAGTAGAAATTCTTAAAGAATTTTGTTTATTAACTTCATTTATTAATGAAAATAATTTGTTTACTCTTTGACCTGTTTCTGCTGAAATAAATATTATTGGTGCATAAGTTGCATAACTAATTTTATTATAGATTTCTTTTTTATAATTTTCTAAAGTATTGTTGTCTTTTTCTATTGCATCCCATTTATTTACAACAATTATAATTCCTTTACCTGCTTCGTGAGCTTCACCTAAGATTTTAGCATCTTGGTCTGTTACTCCTTCTGTAGCATCTATTAATACTAAGCATACATCTGATCTTTCAATAGCAAGTAAAGTTCTCATTATACTAAATTTTTCTATTGCTTCGTTTACTTTACTTTTTCTTCTAATTCCAGCTGTATCTATAAATATATATTTTCCATGTTCATTTTCAAATTTTGAATCTATTGCATCTCTAGTAGTTCCTGCTATATTACTTACTATACTTCTTTGTTCTCCTAAAATTCTATTTAATAATGAAGATTTTCCTACATTTGGTTTTCCAATAATTGCAACTTTTATTTCTTCTTCTATGTTTTCATCATCTTTTTTTGGTGGCAATTTACTATAAATTTCATCTAGTAAATCTCCTATACCTATTGCATTTGCTGCAGAAATTGGATGTGGATCTCCTAAGCCTAAATTATAAAATTCGTATAATTCTGCTGGAGGTTCTCCATAATTATCTGCTTTATTGCAAACTAATATTATTGGTTTTTTAGCTTTTTTTAGCATTATTGCAATTTCAGAGTCTGCTGCTGTAACCCCTTGTCTAATATCTGTTATAAATAAAATTACATCTGCAACTTCTATTGCAATATTGGCCTGCTCTCTCATTTGAGAAAGGATAATATCTTCTGATTCGGGCTCTATTCCTCCTGTATCTATTAAAGTAAATTCTCTATCTTTCCAAGAAGTATCTGCATATACCCTATCTCTTGTTACTCCTGGTGTATCTTCTACTATTGATATTCTTTGACCTACTACATAGTTGAAAAATCTTGACTTTCCTACATTGGGTTTTCCAACTATTGCTACAATTGGTTTTGACATTTTTATTTCCTTCTATATATATTTAGGTTTTTAAAGTTTTCCTATAAACTTATCTTGTGCTTTCTAGCCTTAATTTAATATTTATTAGTATATAATATTTTTGCTTATTTTTCAAGCTTTTATATTACTTTTTGAACTTGCAAAAGCATAGCCTATTATTACCAAAGTAGAAATTATAGATATAAAATTTGCAAATTTTTCTATTTTAGTTCCTTCATAGGCTACTTCTATTTTACCAGAATCATTTGCATCCATAAAAAAACCTAAAAAGCCATTTTCTGTTTCGTGTTTTTCTAAATTCATTCCATCTGATTTTATAGTATATCCTGGATAATATATATAAGGCAATTCAAATTCTGTTTTCTCATCTATTGTTTGTACTTTTGCACTATATTTTGAGCCTTCCTTTTTCTCCTCTTCTACAATTGCTTTTCCAGATAAGACATACATTTTTTGCTCTCTGGTAGCGATATAAAATCTTTTATTGTAGGCATTTAGTGGCAAATATTCTCCTTTATTTATTCCTGCTGATATTTCTTCTGATTTTCCAGATAAATTTCCTATACTTAACTCTTCTATTTTAGTTAGTTTTTCTGTTTTTTGTATATATCCATTTAAAAAAGCAACATAAATTACAGCTACTGACAAAAGTATTAAAACTTCTCGAAATTTTAATTTCTTTACTATTGCTCCCATATTGAGTGCACAAATTATTGTTAAGAAGAAATTTGCAAAACTTAAGAATCTCCAAGGTGCTCCAAGCTTTATAAAAATACTTGAAAATATCTTCCAAGGAAAATATTTTGTAGCAAGCCAAAAACACAATATGCATAATACTGAATAAAATATATAATCTTTTCTATATTCTTTTTTTATAGCTACAATCGCCATTGGTGTCAATGCAAAAATAACAATTAGTAATGGTCCTATTTCAAAAACATAGTTTTCTCCTTTGGCTGTAACAAATAATTTTCTAATAGAAATTGCTTCTTCTTCAAATTCTTTAAGTTCTTCAGCTGTAGGTTCATTTATCTTATACTCATTATTTATATTTGCCTCCATATATGGTAACCATAAAGTTGCTGTAATTGTAAAAATAAAAGCTAAATTTAGAATAAGTTTTTGCATACAACCATTTACTTTTAGGCTATTAAAATTAATAAGTATATATATTAATGATATTACTAATCCAATTACTGCTAAGGCTGTGTCTGTAAAAAATAATATGCTCATAGCTATTGCAAAATAGTAATGCTTTTTTTCATTGTTTACTAAATAGTATGCTCCTAAAAATACAATAGGTATTATTGCTAAAGCTATTTGCTCTGCAAAAGCATTTCTTACATAAATTTCTGTTAAGTGATATGGTAATAACATATAAATTCCAGCTGATAAGAGTCCTATATTTTTATTTTCTGAAATTTTATTTACAAAGCAAAACATAGTAATTCCAGATAAAAAAAGGACTAATACTGTACATAGTTTATATGCAAATATAATATTTTTGAATATAAGATAGGCAAAACTTAAAACTATAATAGATAAATTTCCAGTAAACAAGCTCCATGTATATCCAAAACCATTAGCAAATTCTGGAACTACTTTACTAAAAACTCCAACTTGGCTAGATGCAAAACTTCTAGCTATATAGTGAATACCTTCATCTATATAGCAATTAAAATTATTCATGAAAATTGGTATTGCTAAAAAAATTGTTATTATAGCAAATATCATTATATAAAATCTTCTTTTTACTGTTTTCACTTTTTCCTCTTTATATACTAAAATTTTTTATTTACTAAAATAAGTAAAATTTCTAGTAAGTTATTTGTCCATTTAAAAATTCATCATTTTTAATCCAATCTTCTACTTCAAAAATTTTATAAGTAGTTTTACTTTCTCTAACTATTACTTGTTTTATTCCTGAATTAATAATTAGTTTTCTACACATTAGGCAAGGTGCTGCTCCTTCTTCGTATTCTCCATTTTCTCTAACGCCTACTAAATATAGTGTGGAGTCAATCATTTCTTCTCTAGAAGCACATATTATTGCGTTTTGTTCTGCATGCACAGAACGACAAGCATCATATCCACCATGCCTTGTATCTGGCATTAATTTTTTCTTTGTACAATATCCTAAATCTGAACAATTTATTCTACCTCTTGGTGCTCCACTGTAACCTGTTGCTATAATTTGATCGTGATTTACCAAAATACTTCCATATTTTTTTCTTAAACAAGTAGATCTTTCTGATACTGTTTCTGCAATATCTAAGTAGTAATTTATTTTATCTATTCTTTCCATATAAAACATCCCTTTTTATTTTGTTAATTTTATAAAACTATTTATTTCTTCTAATTTTATATAAATTAGTAAGTTTATGACTTTATAATATATGTATTTTGCAAAAAAATCAATATCTTTTTGCTTTATATTTAATTTGCAAAATTTGAACAAAAAAAAATTGTACTTCTTAGTACAATTTTAAAAGCTATATATTAAATAGTTTTATTTATTTTCTGCTTTTTTTGCAACTACTTCTTTACCTGCATAGTATCCACAATTTGAGCAAACTGTATGTGGTAATACAGCTTCGTGGCAATGAGGACAAGTTGCTAAATTTTTTGCTTCTATTTTCCATGTTGATCTTTTTAATCCTGTTCTAGCTTTTGACCATCTTCTTTTTGGTTGTGCCATTTAAAATCCCTCCTTTAGCTTCTTTATAAAGTATCTATGAAAATTTATTTTTTACTTTTAAGTTACTTAAATAGTATACAATTCTTTTTCTCATTTGTCAACATTTTTAAGGAAAATATTTGAATTTTAGTGATTTAATCGTTACAATTCATAGCAATTTACTTTTTTGTAGATTCAATAAAAGCTTTTATTAGTTTTTCCATATTTTTATCGTACAAAGACATATCTTCTGGATGCCACTGAACTCCAATTGCAAATTTTTTGTTCTCAAACTCTATTCCCTCAATAATTCCATCTTCTGAAATTGCATTTATTTTTGCATTATTTACTTTTGTAATAGCATACTTATGCCTGCTATTTACATCTATTATTTCTTCCCCTATTATATTAAAAAGTCTACTATTTTTCTCTATTTTTACTTTATGCACATACTTTTCCGGTATTTGGTTATGGTTTATTTTGTTTTCTATAAATTCTAATACTTTTTCTCTGTCTTGATTACAATCTATACTTGCCATTAATTGCATTCCCATACAAGTACCCAAAACAGGTATATTATTTTTTAAAACATAGTCTGCTATAAAAATATCGTAATTATAAATTCTATTTCCTCCTGGCAAAATAATTCCATCGCATAAATTTATCTGTGTTATTAAATCTTGCTTTTCCTCTTCAGTAAGATCTTTTGCAAATTTTGGCCTTGTTTCTTCATAACAAATATCCTGTGTTGGCATAATAAGTATTGGTATTCCACCGTTATTTGAAACAGCTCTTCTATATCCATCTAATGCACATATACAATATCTATCTGTATATGTAGTATGAGGTTTTCCTACAATTCCTATAATACTTTTCATATACTCTCCTTACCACAATTCAAAAGTATGATCTAAATCATTCCTAGATTTAGTTAAATCTGAAATAGCAGCACTTACACCTTTTAGTCTTTCTTCAAATACTGATATAGCATCTGGCTCTCCATCTACTCCACCATAGTTCCAACTATTATTTCTAATTCTTAAATTTTTTATGCTCTCTCCAAGTCTATTATTTTCTGCTATTAGGCTTTCTTTTTCTAGTTTTGTTCTTCTAAAAAAGCTTTTTTTAGGTACCATTGGTAAATTTCCGTATGTTTCTACTTTCTCTTATTTTATGCTCTGCACAGCTTCTTATGTATTCTTCTGAAAATTCTTTACCATCTCCATCTTTAAATATTCTTTTTATAGATAAATACAAATCTTCCATATCTACTGGCATATTACCATTACAATCTGTAACTTTGCAAGCATACATATCTGCTAAAATTTGTCTTATACTATAGTTTTTTTGTTCTTCTGGCTTTTCTTCTCTAAGTTTCTGAAGTTTTAAATCTATATTTTGAAGCTTTAGAGTTTTTAGTTCTTCTCTGCCAAATAATCTTCCAAAAAATCCTATTTTTTCTTCTTCCACATTTTTTCTTTCTTGTAATAACCTTTGTTGCCTTACATTTTGTATTATACCTTGAACTTTAAAGTATAAATTTTTCTTTACATTTCTTTCAGATTGAAGTGTATGTTTCTCTACAATATCCGTACACACTCTCATTATTTCATTTCCATAACTTATTCCATCTAGTAAAGGTGATATATCTTTAAAAATGCCTTCAACTTCTTCTAAACTTGCTTTACTATCTACTTCAGTTTCTCTTGTCTTTTTATCTATATTGCCTATATTCTCCTCAATTTCTTTTAGTCTTTTAGGTATATCTGTTGTAGATACTCTTTTGGTATAATCTATTCCTAAAGTTCTTGCAACATCTCCATATATTTGCTCATTTCTTTGCAAGCCTTTGTAAATATTTTCTATTGTGTCTAAAAGTTGCTCCGAATTTTTAGGTCCATCCCCAAGTTTTTTTGAAGTTTCCAAAATTAATTTTTTTCTTTTTTCTTCCCTTTCTAGCTTTTCTTTTTCTATTCTCTCCTGCTCTTGCTTTTTTCTATAAGCTTCTTCTCTTTCTTTTCTATCTTGTTCTAAAACTTCTGTAGCTTCATCTATTTCTCTTTCTTTTTGTTTACACAACCCCATTAAAAGCTCTTGTAACTTACTTTTAAAGTCACTTGTTTTTTGTGATAATTTTCCTAACTTCTCATAGCATTTTTTCTTCTCTTGTAATATATATTTTTTATCTTCTAAGTCTATTGCTTTTGTACTTCTCATACTCCATATTTCTGGCATATCTTCTTCTTTTATATATTCTTCCATATCTATAAGATTACCTGAAAAACCTTTTATTACCTCTTCATATAATTCCTGTAATCTTTCTTCTGGAACTGCTTTTAGCTCTGGTTTTCCTATACTTACATTATAGTATTCAAATCCATTCCAATTACTACTTAATTCTTTTCTCTTTATTTTGCAAAATGGCGCTAATATTATTTCTTCTTCATTTCTACTCTGAGTTCCTCTATATTCTTCTGCATATAGATATGGAACATTTTCATCTATATCAATACGAAGTATAGCAGCATCACCATATTCACAAAATGTTTTAGCTATATCTTCTCTAGTAGATGTAGAGAAAAATTGATTTGTATGTCCATAAAGTTCTGAGGCTCTTTTACTACTTGTACCTCTTGCTAAATTTCTTCTTCCAAAAGTATTTCCTGTTAAATTTCTTGATTTCATATTTTTATACATTGCAGAATAAAGATTAACAAAATCTTCTATTGCAAACTTTACATCTTCCTCTTTCTCTGGCATAAGCCATCCAGATTTTCTTAAAGCTACATAAGCTTCTGGAGACAAATTCCCCAAAATATTTAAACCTGTATGCTGAAATCCTAAATATCTTTCTATAGAAGCTTCTTCTGCTTCTGTAATATATGCAATTTTTCTTGCTTCTTTTGTATCCATATTTTTCTCCACAAATTAATTTCTACAAGACTTAAATAAAAAATAAATTTCCTGCTATCTATATAAAAATATTTTATACAAAGCTTATAAAAAAGTCAATTAAAAAAATACCTCTCTTTTAGACTTTAAATCTAAATTTTAAGGTATTTTTTAGCTTTATCTAATTTATAATATTTTATTTATCCTTAAGCTCTGGATAATCTTTTAAAAGCTTATCTGCTATGCTGTCTGTATATTTGAAAGGAATTACATATCCATTTAAACTATTTGCCTTTTCTTTTAAATTATTATTTTCTGAATTTACAAATATTTTTGCTTTTCCTTTACCATTTTTTGCTTCTTGTATTAAGTTATAAGCTGGAGAATTTCCATCAAAAGCAATTACTGCTGAACTTCTTCTTTCAAATATTTCATAGTTAAAGCTTTTGTATATTCCAAGCTCTTCTGTTTCTGTTGAAACACACACTCCATCTAAATCTTTAGATTCTAGTTTTTCTTTTTCTTCTTCTGATAATAGTTTTGGAACAATTGCATTTATTTCAAATTTTTTATTCATCTCTTTAGATAAATCTAAAATTGCTTTTTCATAGCCTTCCATTTTCGGTCCTATTACAAAATAAGCTTTTTTATTGTCTAGTTTGTCTATTAATTCTTTTAAAGTAGCTTTTGCACTTTCGTTTATAATAGTTTCTCTACCTTTAGTATTGAAACTACCTCCAGCAATTATTACTGGAAATTTATTTTCTGGAAGTGCTACTACTTTTTCTTTTAATACTTCTGAAGCTTCTAAATTATTTTTAAAGTAAAATTTAATCTTTTTATTTTTGCTCTTTTTGAAGTTTTCTTCTTCTAAATCTAAAATGGCTTGCTCTAAGGATTTATTTTTAATTAACTTTGCAAAAGCTTCTGACTTTTCTTTAAAAGCTTTTTCATTATCTGCTAAAATTTTATCTTCTACAGCTCTCATCTTCATAAAGTCTTCATTAGTTAGGTCAAGTAAATTTTGAGAAGCTAATTGTTCTTCTAAAGTGTCTGTACCATATATTCCAAATCCATCTGTGCCTTGTACACAAGCTACTCCACTATCTAAATATTGTTTTATAGGATGATTTTGTAAATCTGATAAATTATTTAAACGCACATTTGAAGATAATTGAAATTGTAAAACAACTCCCATATTTTTCATATCTTCCATTAATTTCTTGCCTTTTTCAAAATTTAGATTTTCTACATATAAACCATGTCCTATTCTAACCTTAGGACATTCAGCACCTTCTGGAATTGCTGCCTTTACACATTCAATTGCAGAATATACATTATCCTTAAAAGCATCATTTTCTCCCGCGTGAATTTGAATTGTAAAGCTGTTGTCTTCATATACAGCATATTTTACAAGCTCTGCAATTAATTCTCTAAAATCTGCAATATCGTTTATCTCTTCACCTATTATGTCGCTTCCTACTACATAAGGACTTCTAGCCATTGCTTTTAATACATCTAGTGCTTCTCTTATTTCATCTGGAGAAAGCCATACTCTACGAATAGCTGCCAAAAATCTAATTGCTACACCTGTTTCTGCTTCTGCTAAAGGTAGAATTTCGTGTAGAGTTTTTAGGAAAGCTACTCCTTTTTCTCCTTTTTTTACTAAATCCGTTGTAGAAATTTCTACATGCTTAATTCCTTGCTTTTGATACTCTCTAGAAATCCATAAAAGCTTATCTTTTAGTATATTATTGTTTTCATATTTATTTCCTGGTTTTGCATCTTCTAACATTTGATTTAAATGTTCTTTTACAGATTCATCTGGTATACTATCGATTTGTTTTTGAGTATACTTTACTTTTATTTCTGCTTCTCTTCCTTTTGTAAAAACATATCTATATACTATATATAATTTATCTAGATTAGTGAAAACTGCCTGACCATCTTTAATTAATACTAAGCTGTTTTTAATTTTTCTTATATTTTCCTCTGCATTTTCTAAGTTATTTAATATTAAATCTGCAAAGTTTATATAAGTCTCATCTTTTATTTTTCTTTCAAA
The DNA here is from genome assembly GCA_944390345.1 of uncultured Clostridia bacterium. Lineage (GTDB taxonomy): Bacteria > Bacillota > Clostridia > TANB77 > CAG-508 > Scatovivens. The sequence goes on along the minus strand of CALXPP010000001.1, from coordinate 38,656 downwards.
AGCTTTTCCTCTTAAGTCACTATTTTCGTAGCGTTTTTCTAAAGCCTTTCTATACATTTCTAGTTTTTTTGATTGGTCATCCGTAATTTTTAAATTTAATTTTTGTATAAAGTATAATGGATATCTAATTTGGTGTTTAATAGCTAAAGCAATTAATATATCTGGTGTAAGCATTGCATTTAGATGTGTATGTAAATCTGTTCTAAACTTTGCCTTTTTTAATATGTAAAATTTTACTATAGTTTTATCTATACTTAATTTATAGTCTTTAGTCTGTGCCATTAGAATTTTAGTAATTGCTGGTATTTTTGCTTTCATTTCAATTAATCCATTAGCATATATATTTGCAATTTTAATACCACCTAGTCTAAATATATATACTTCTTCATTATCCGCATTTAAACTAGCTGGTAATATTCCAGTAATAATTCTTTTATCGTGCTCATTTTGACGAGTTTCTAATTTGCAAACTTTTGCTAAATTAGTAATTAAATTTCCAGTATTATGGTTGGGTGTTTCTATACAATAAGCTAATTCATCTTCATTTTTCTTATATAAATTTACTTTTATGTCTTGTTCTTTATCTAAGTAAAACACTTTCCAAACTGGCATTTTTTCCATTTAACACTAAACCTCCATACTATTATTTTTTTACTTATATATTCAAAATTTAAGTTATAATTTTTATACTACTACTTAGTTTAAGATTATAACATATTTTTTATAATATTTCAAGGATTTTTCTACATTATGTAAAGTTTTGTTCTAATTATGTCAAATTTTATAAAAAACAACAAAAGCTTATTTATAAAGCATTTTAATAAATATTATTAAAAATACTCAATAAATAAGCTACTCTATAAAAAATTGTTTTTATGGATTTTTAAATTTTTACGCTAGTTTTTCTAAATAGCGCTTTTTAATTTTGTCTGATGAATGCACATATCTATTTAAAGTAATACTCACATCTGAATGTCCTAGTATTTCACTTAAAGATTTTACATCCATTCCTACACTTATACAATCTGTTGCAAAAGTATGTCTTAAACAATGAAAATTTCTTTCTGCAATTTTACACTCTTTTAGCATTTTTTTAAAGGTGTATTGATAACCTCTTGGTTCCATAAAGCTTTTGCTATCTCCTGTTAGAAAAAAATCATCTTTGCTAAAATTTTCTCTCATACTTTTGAGCTTTGTATATATCATATTTGACATAGGAATATTTCTTATGCTTTTTTCTGATTTTGGGGCATCAATTATAATTTTTGTATTCTTTTTATCTATATAGATTCTTTGTAAAGTATGCCTTACATAAATTATTCTTTTGTTTAAATCAATATCCTCCCATTTTAAAGCACATATTTCCCCTATTCTCATACCTGTATATAAACATAGAGCAATTCCTATATCTTTGGTATTTTCTGAGTTCATACAATATGCTTTTATTTTTCTCTTATCGCTTTCTAAAAATACTTTCAAGCTATGTGTACGAACTCTTGGCAAATTAATTAAATCCAACTTCATTTTTACATCATACTTTTTTTCTGCAAATTTTAAAATTGATTTTAATACTAATAAAATATCTTTTAAAAATTTATTAGAGATTTGTGTAGTTTCTAATAAAAGCTCACTAAACCTATTAAAATCATATTCTAATATCTCTTCTAAGCTTAAATTTTCAAAGGCTGGTAGTAAATATTTCTGTATTTTATAAGTATAATTATAATAAGTAGATTGCTTTATTTGCCTTTTTTTAAAGATCAAAAAGTCTTCTGCAATAGTTTTAAAAGTTACCATTCTTTTTTGCAGTTTAATAATCTTTTTCATTAATTAATCACCTCTGGCAACAAATTTTACTACAAGTTGAGGTTATTTTTTTTAAAAACTGAATTATTAAACTTTTTACTAAATATTTACTCTTTTTGTACTTTTTCTTCTTTTTTCACCTTTTGTCGTTTTTTATATCTTTTTGTCGTTTTATAATTTTTATCTTAAAATCAAATCAATAGCTATCCGTATAATATTAACTTTGTAACACTTTTTTATTTTTTTCATACTATGTATTATACAAAAGAAAAAAATAAAAAAGATATAAAAAAGGGAGGGAAATATACTATGCCAGAAAATAGAGGTTGTGGATGTGGTTTCTTAGACAATGACTGCTTATGGATTATAATTCTTTTAATAATCCTTTTCTGCTGCTGTGGAAACAATAATGGCAGAGGCTGTGGTTGCTAATTAGTTTTCTAAAAACGCAAAAAAGAGATGTAACTTTCTTTGATTGTTACATCTCTTTTTATTAATAAATATTTTAGTACATTCCACCCATATCTGACATTCCTGCATCATGGTGATTGCAACTACAATCTTTTTCTTTCTTTTCTGTAATTATACTTTCTGTTGTTAAAATCATTGATGCTACGCTCTCAGCATTTTGAATTGCAGAACGAGTAACTTTTGTAGGATCTACAATACCTGCTTTTTTCATATCTGTATATTCTTCTTTTGCAGCATCAAAGCCTACTCCTACTTTGCTAGCTTTAACTTTTTCTAGTATAACAGCTCCTTCTAGACCTGCATTTCTAGCAATTTGTTTTACTGGTTCTTCTAGCGCTTTTAGTATAATTCTTGCACCTATTTTTTCACCTTCTGGAAGTGTTTCTAATAATTTTTCTACTTCTGGAATTACATTAATATATGCTGTTCCACCACCTGGTAAAATTCCTTCTTCTACTGCTGCTTTTGTTGCAGATAAAGCATCTTCAATTCTAAGTTTCTTTTCTTTCATTTCAACTTCTGTTGCAGCACCAACTTGAATTACAGCAACTCCACCAGCAAGTTTTGCTAATCTTTCTTGTAATTTTTCTCTATCGTATTCACTCTTTGTTTCTTTTATTTGGTTACGAATTAAATTTACTCTTTCTGTGATTTCTTTTTTATCTCCAGAACCATCTACAATAATTGTATTCTCCTTTGTTACTTTTACTTGTTTTGCTCTACCTAATTGCTCCAGTGTAGTATCTTTTAATTCTAAGCCTACATCAGAAGTAATTACTTCGCCACCTGTTAAGATAGCTATATCTTGTAGCATATCTTTTCTCTTATCTCCAAAACCTGGTGCTTTAACTGCTACAACATTTAAAATACCTCTTAATTTGTTTAAGATTAATGTAGATAAAGCTTCTCCTTCAAAGTCATCTGCAATTATTACAAGCTTTCCACTAGCTTGAGTAATTTGCTCTAGTAATGGTAATATTTCTTGAATATTGCTAATTTTTTTATCTGTAATTAAAATATATGGATTATCCATTACAGTTTCCATTTTTTCTGTATCTGTAACTAAATATGGAGAAACATAGCCTTTATCAAATTCCATACCTTCTACTACTGAAACTTCTGTAGAAGATGTTTTTGATTCTTCTATTGTAATAACACCATCTTTAGAAACTTTTTCCATAGCATCTGCAATTAAATTTCCTATTTCTGTACTATTTGCTGAAATACTTGCTACTCTTGCTATATCTTCTTTTCCTTCTATTTGAGAACTATTCTTTTTTAAGTTTTCTACTACAACTTCTGTTGCTTTATCCATACCTCTTTTTATAGCTAAAACATCTCCACCTGCTGCAACATTTTTTACACCTTCTTTTAACATTACTTGTGCTAAAACTGTAGCAGTTGTAGTTCCATCTCCTGCAACATCATTTGTTTTTGTAGATACTTCTTTTACAAGAGAAGCTCCCATATTTTCAAATTTATCATCTAATTCTATTTCTTTTGCTATTGTAACACCATCATTTGTAATAAGTGGTGCACCATAATTTTTGTCTAATACTACATTTCTTCCTTTTGGACCTAATGTTACTTTTACAGTGTCTGCTAATTTGTTAACACCTTCTAATAATTTTTTTCTGGCTTCTTCACCATATATAATTTCTTTTGCCATTTAAAATCCCTCCTATTCAACTATGGCAAGTATATCAGATTGTTTAACAATAATATACTCTGTTCCATCATATTTAACTTCTGTTCCAGAATATTTTCCAGTTATAACTTTATCTCCTACCTTTACTTGCATTTTTTCTATTTTACCATCATATTCTTTTCCAGGACCTACTGCAACAACCTCTGCTACTTGAGGCTTTTCTTGTGCTCCTGCTGATAGAATAATTCCGCTTTTTGTGGTTTCCTCTGCTTCTACCATTTTTACTACTACTCTGTCTTCTAATGGTTTTATCATTTTAAATTACCTCCTTAAAATAATATTAGCAGTCTTTTTCTTTGACTGCTAATAATTTATACCTTTTTAGTTCAATTGTCAATACTAATTTTAAAATTTCACAAAATTTTCACAGTATTTATTTTTACATTGATATATCAGTAACTTTGGCACCACAGTTTTTGCAATATTTATCTTCACTTTCTATTAAACTGCCACATCTTTTGCAAATATTATCTAATCTTTTTGCAATTATTTCGCCTTCTTCATTTATACTAACTGTTATATTTTTTGCTTCTATAAATTCTGGATTTTTGCTTGCCTTATATAATTGTAAAAACAATTTTTCAAAATTATTTTTACTGTTATCTGTTTTACTCTGATTTAATTCTTCAAAATTTGTAATTTCAAAATATGTAATTTTTATTCCTCTTTTTGCTAATTTTTCATCATAGTTGTTTTGACTTACTCTAATTTCTAGTTCATTGGATTTATTTTTTACAAGTTTTATAGATAATTTATATTCCTCTCCTAATTCATCTATTCCTAATTTTATTGAATTTACAACTATTTTTCTTATCTGCTCTAATAGTTCCTGTTTTGTGTAGTGTTCTCTAATACCTAGAATAGAATTTAGAAATAATACAGGATTTTCTATAATAAAATTAAATTTTCCATCTCCTATGAACTGTGTTTTTAAAGGAAGTTTTTGTTTCAAGTTTTCATCATAATAGCAATTTGTCCAATCTACATATTCAATTGGTTTCTTAAAGTAAAATTTATTTTCTGTAATTTCCTTTAAATTTATAAACACTAGTGAAAGTGGTAAAGTTTTAGTTTTTTCATCTTTGTATAACTTCCATTTTTTTAAGCTTGCTGAATTATCTTCTAAATCAAAATCTATTTCATAATCTCCTGCTTCAGAACAAACGGCTAAAATTTCTCCTTTTTCTATTAGTATTGCATACTGTTTATCTAAAATTCTTACTTGAATATGATTATAGATTTCTAAATTAATTCTTCTAACTAATACATCATTATTTAATTCTGTACATTCTATAATATTGGGATTACTCTTTTGTACTTTTACAAATTTCATACTGTTCTTTTTGTAAGTAATTAGCTTACAAGTATTCCTTTCTAAAAATTACTTTTTATTTTCTAATGTAGCTTTAATAAAAGCTTTAAATAAAGGTGCTGGTCTATCTGGTCTAGATTTAAATTCTGGATGAAATTGCCCTGCTATAAAGAAAGGATGGTTTATATTCTCTACAATTTCTACTAAACTACCATCTGGTGAAGTTCCAGAACATATTAGACCTGCTGCTTCTAATCTTTCTTTATAATCATTGTTATATTCAAATCTATGTCTATGTCTTTCAGATATATCTTCTTCACCATATATTTTGTAAGCTAAGGTATCCTTTTTTATTTTGCAAGGATATGCTCCTAAACGCATTGTTCCACCTTTTTTTGTAATTTCTTTTTGAGTTTCCATTATATGTATTACTGGATCTGAAGTTTCTTCATCAAACTCTGCTGAATTTGCATTTTTTATGCCGAGTACATTTCTTGCAAATTCTACTACTGCCATCTGCATTCCTAAACAAATTCCTAAAAAAGGAATATTGTTTTCTCTAGCATATTTTATAGCACATAGTTTTCCTTCTATTCCTCTTGAGCCAAATCCCCCTGGAACTAATATACCATCATATTCTTTTAAAATATCTGCAACATTATTTTCATTTATAGTTTCTGAATCTATAAAACCAATATCTACTTTTGCAGAATTAGCAAAGCCCCCATGTCTTAAACTTTCTGCAACAGAAAGATAAGAGTCTTGCAATAGCATATATTTTCCTACTAAAGCAATTTTTACTTCTTCTTTTAAATTTCTAATTTTATCTAGCATTTTTTCCCAAGCTTCATTGTTTGGTAATATATTTTCTAATTTTAAATGCTTACAAGCAGCAACTGCCAATCCTTGTTTTTCTAGCATTATTGGAACGGCATACAAGTTTTCTGCTGTTAGGTTTGGAATTACATTTTCTGGTCGAACATTGCAAAATAAAGCAATTTTTTGTCTTATTTCTTCTGATATTTCTATTTCACTTCTACAAACTAATATATCTGGTTTTATACCAAAAGATTGTAATTCCTTTACAGAATGCTGTGTTGGCTTTGATTTAAGTTCATTTGAACCTGAAATATATGGAAGTAAGGTAACATGAATGTACAAAACATCTTCTCTTGGCTTTTCTAATCCTACTTGACGAATAGCTTCTATAAAAGCTTCACTTTCAATATCTCCAACTGTTCCTCCTAGTTCTGTAATTACTATATCTACATCAGAATTTTCAAAGCTATATATTCTATCTTTAATCTCATTTGTAACATGTGGAATTACTTGCACTGTCTTTCCTAAATAATCCCCTTTTCTTTCTTTTTCTATTACACTTTGATAAATTTTTCCCGAAGTAATACTACTGTTTCTAGTTAAATTTACATCTGTAAATCTTTCGTAGTGACCTAAATCTAAATCTGTTTCTGCTCCATCATCTGTTACAAAAACTTCTCCGTGCTCATAAGGGCTCATAGTTCCTGGATCTATATTAATATAAGGATCAAACTTTTGATTTACAACTTTATATCCTCTATTTTTTAGTAATCTTCCTAAAGATGATGCTGTTATTCCCTTTCCTAAACCAGATACCACTCCTCCTGTTATAAATACATATTTTGTACCCATTGCTACTCCTTTCATATTCCATATATTAAAATAAAAAAACAAAAAACAGATTAAAAAAGAGTTTTTTTTTAATCTGTTTAGAATTCATCCCTTTGATGTATTTAGTTTATCATTTTATATTAAAAAAATCAAGTACTTTTTATAAGGTTTTTAAAGCTATATTCTTTTAAGATTTTTAAAACTATTTTATAAACTTATTAAATATGTTTGCTTTTCTTCTAAAAATATTCTAAAATTTTTTAAAAAGGATTTTAAAAATCAGAAGAATTATTTCTCATAGAATTTAATTCTAATTTTGCTTCTGCTAATCTACTAGCATTTTTTATATTTATATTGCTTTCTCTTATACTGATCTGTACTTTTTTAGTTCTTTCATCTTTGATTTTTACAGATACAATGTGTTTATTTATATCAAACCTTTCTATATTTCTCCAATTTGTAAAGCCTAAGCTTGAAACATTAATACCTTTATTTGATAGTATTATTTCTCCATCATTAATAAAATCGAAAACTACAATAACTACTATCATAATACCTGTTTGAATAATTGTTTCACTAGATTGAATTATCAGTGCTAAGAAAAATAAAAATACTGTATAAATTTTTAAAATTAGATTTAATATATCTAAAACTGTAGATTTTTTAATTTTTAATACAATTTCTTCTTCCATAATTTCCTCTTTCGTAAATTAATTTCTCTGTTTTACAGCTTCATAAATAATAATTCCTGCTGAAACAGAAGCATTTAATGAAGTTATTTCTCCCTTCATTGGAATTTTTATTAGTATATCTGCATTATCTTTTACAAGTTTACTCATTCCATAGCCTTCACTTCCTACAATTATTGCTAATGGACCTTTTAAATCTTGATTATAATATAAGGTTTTTGCATATCCATCTGTTCCTATAACCCATAGACCTTCTTCTTTTAACTTTCTTATTGTTTCATTTAGATTATTTACTCTAGCTATTTTCATATAAGTAGTTGCTCCAGCAGAAACTTTTGTTACTGTGCTATTTACTGTAGCATTTCTTCTTTTTGGAATTATAACTCCATGAACTCCAGCAGTTTCTGCAGTTCTAATAATAGAGCCTAAATTATGTGGATCCTCTATTCCGTCCAATATTACAATAAAAGGATCTTCATTCTTACTTCTTGCTAATTCTAATATATCTTCTACCTCACAATAATTAAATGGTGGAACTACTGCAACAACTCCTTGATGGTTTTCTGCCATACTGTCTAATTTATTTTTATCTACTTCCACTAATACTATCTTTTGTTCTTTTGCTTTTGCTATAATTTCTTTTATAGAACCATGCTTCTCTCCTCGTTCAACAAAAATCTTATTTACATCTTTATTTGATTTTAAAAGCTCTAGTACAGCATTTCTTCCTGCTACAATATCCTCATAGTCTTTTTCTTCTCTTTCTATTTTTTTGATTGGTTCATAATTTGCTTTTTTACTAAAATCTTCTTTTTTCTTAGGGATTTTTGTATTTTTCTTATATAAGTTTTTCTGCTCTCTTTCCCTTGCTATTCTTGCTTTTCTATTTTGTTTATCTCTATAGCTCTGTCTCATTTTATTTCCTTTCTAAAATATTAATTTTATAATAATTTTTTATTTTCTATTGCTTTTATTCCTCATCATTTAATTTAAGGACTGATAAAAATGCTTCTTGTGGTACTTCTACATTTCCTATTTGTCTCATCTTCTTTTTACCTCTTTTTTGCTTTTCTAATAGTTTTTTCTTTCTTGTAATATCTCCACCATAGCATTTAGCAAGTACATCTTTTCTCATTGCAGAAATTGTTTCTCTTGCTATTATTTTTCCACCAACTACTGCTTGAATTGGGATTTCAAATAATTGACGAGGTATAACTGTTTTTAATTTTTCTGCCATCTTTCTTCCTCTTGAATATGCACTATCTTTATGTACTATAAAAGATAAAGCATCTACTTGTTCATTATTTATATATAAATCTAATCTTATTAAATCTGCTTTTCTATATTCCTTGAACTCATAATCAACTGATGCATAACCCTTTGTTTTTGATTTTATTGTATCGAAAAAATCATATATTATTTCGTTTAAAGGTAAATCATATTCTACTGTAACACGATTTTCATCTAGATATTTCATATCTAAATAGGTTCCTCTTCTATTTTGGCAAACATCCATAACATTTCCAACAAATTCTTTTGGAATCATAATTTCTGCCTTCATTATAGGCTCTTCTATCATTTTTATTTCTGTAGATGCTGGTAAATCTGTTGGATTGTAGATATCTAATACTTGTCCATCTGTTTTATGAACTTTGTAAATTACTGATGGTGCTGTTGTAATAAGCCCTAAATCAAATTCTCTTTCTAATCTTTCTATTATTATTTCTAAATGTAGTAGTCCTAAAAAGCCACATCTAAATCCAAATCCAAGTGCAGCAGAGCTTTCTGGTTCATACTCTAGTGCTGCATCATTTAATTTTAATTTTTCTAAAGCTTCTTTTAAATTTTCATACTCGCTACCATCTACTGGATATAAGCCACAATATACCATTGAATTTGCTTTTTTGTAGCCTGGTAATGCTTCTTTTGCAGGATTATTTTTAAGAGTTATAGTATCTCCAACATGTAAATCTGAAACTGTTTTTACACTTGCAGCAATGTATCCAACTTCACCAGCCTCTAATCTATCTGTAGGTATATACTCTCCTGCACCAAAATATCCAACTTCTGTAACTGTAAAGATTTTACCTGTTGCCATAAATAAAATCTCATCATTTGGTTTTACAAATCCATTTTTTATTCTAACATAGCTTAATGCACCCTTATAGTTATCGTAGTAAGAGTCAAAAATTAAAGCTTGTAATGGAGCATTTACATCTCCATTTGGTGCTGGAATATCTGTTACAATTCTTTCTAAAACCTCTTCTACATTTAAACCTGTTTTTGCAGATATACATGGTGCATCCATTGCTGGAATTCCGATTATATCTTCTATTTCGTGTTTTACTTCTTCTGGTCTTGCATTTGGCAAGTCTACTTTATTTATTACTGGTACTATCTCTAAATTATCTTCTAAAGCTAAATATACATTTGCTAAGGTTTGCGCTTCAACTCCTTGAGTGCTATCTACTACTAAAATTGCTCCTTCACAAGCTGCTAAACTTCTTGAAACCTCATAGTTAAAGTCTACATGTCCTGGAGTATCAATTAAGTTAAATTCATATACATTTCCATCTTTAGCAGTATAATTCATTTTTACTGCTTGTGATTTAATAGTAATTCCTCTTTCTCTTTCTATATCCATATTGTCTAGCACTTGAGCTTCCATTTCTCTAGAAGATAAAGCACCTGTCATCTCAATAATTCTATCTGCTAGTGTTGATTTACCATGGTCAATATGTGCTATAATACTAAAATTTCTAATATATTTTTGCTTGTCTTGCATTTTGCCTCCATTTTTAGTTCTCGTTTACAATTTATACTTTATTATACTTTATTTTTTTTAATGTTTCAATGCTTTTCTACTTAAATTATTTTAATTTATATAAAAGCTAATAAAATAAGGAACACTTATCGTAGTGTTCCTTTTGAGGTAAGTTTTAACTTAAAGTAAATTATTTTAAACATCTAAGGATTTGGATTATAATCTGGATCTATTTTGTATATTTCTAGCGAGTCCTTATCTATTGAGTTGGCTATCATTTCTCCATTGCTATCATATACTACATATTCTTCAGTTGATTCATTTTTTTCAATACTTGCTGATTCTATTTGATTTTCCTTATTTTTAGTTTCTTTTTTATCTATTTTTGTAAAAACTATAAAAATAATAACTAAAACTACAATTGCTACTAAAATATATAATAAATATTTCTTGTTCATAAAATATTCCTCCTACTCCATAACAGTAAACTTATATGTTTCTTTAATATTTTTTAATGTAATTTACCAGCCACTATATGCTTCAAAATTGGTACCTTCTTTTATTTTTGAAAAATCATCTATATTATTTCCTGCTAAATATAATTTTTTTAATTTTGCAGTTTTATTTAAATTTGCTAACATTTCAAGTACATTATAGCTAATTGTTTCTCCATTATTCACATAGCTTCCTAAATTGTATAAACAATTATTAGTTAAATTTAATGTTTCAAGATTAATAAGCTTATTAAAATTAGCTATTCCACTAACACTTGAATTGTTTACAGTTATTGATTTTAAAGCAGAAATATTACTTAAAACATCTAAGTTTGATATTTTTGAGTAATCTATATTAACAGTCTGCAAATTTGGACAACCAGAAACTAGGCTTCCATCTTCATTATATATTGGATTTAAAGCCTCTAAATCTTTAATATTAACATTTTGCATTGTAAGACTTTTTAAATTTTTTAGATATTTTAATCCACTTGCATCGTTTAAAACCCATATATTATTATTTCTAGAAGTAAAAGTAAAAGACTGAATGTTAGAGTTTTCTAATGATTTTAAACTCTCTAATGTATTTATACTACTTTGAGAAACATTATCTACTGTTAAAGTTGTTACTAGTGGTAAATCTTTGATGCTATTTAAAATACTTTCTAATTGTGTTTCTGTATTAACAGTATTATCTAAAAGTTCTATTTTAGATAGTTTTGTACATAAAGAAAAATCTATATATGAATTTCTCTCATAGCTTAAACTAGTATTTTCTATGCTAGCTGGTAATTTTAATTTTTTTATATCATTAAAAGCAGAATAAGTAGTTATATTTTTTAAAGAAGTACATCCACTTAAATCTAGTTCATCTGGGCTATAACTCATATCTCCTGATTTTATATAAAGCCCTGTTATATCATTTAAACCTTCTAATTTTTTACATAAATTCTTATTGTACAACAATAAACCTGCTTCAGTAAGATTTGAATCTACAAAATAACTATCTACTCCTCCATTTTTGTATATATTACTTATAGTGCCTTGTATTTTTGATAAATCTATATTTTCATTATTTAAAATTAAAGTTCGTATACCTGTAGCATAGCTATTTAAATTAGACAAATCAGTTACAGAAGTTCCTCTTAAATCTAGTTCTATTAATTTTGTTACTTTTCCTGAGCCCACAAAATCTATTGTTGATAGATTTTTAGTACTATAATTGTTATCTGCATATACCTGCAAATATTGTAATCCTGTCATAGTAGATAATACTTCATTTATTAAACTATTTGCTTCTGTTTCGGATAATTTATTTCCACTTTCATCTGTTATATTTAAGTTTTTTAAAGCTAAATGTGTAATATTCGTTTTATTCTTTAAACTTTCGAACACACTCTTTTTTAAAGTTTGACTTATTAAATTTAATTTCTTTAAATTATCATCAAGTAAACTTAAAGCATAGCTTGAAGGATAATTTGTTTGAGTACAATTATTCATTATATTTTTTAGTTCTGCTAAACTTGTACCATCCATTGCAGTACATCCATCTAAAAATAAAAACCTTATATTTGTATTATTTTTTAAATAATCTACCCATTTTAGTTTTGTACTATTTCTTACATCTATTAAGTTTAAACTATTTTTATTTTGTAATGAAGCCATACTATCTGTAGAAGGATTTTTGGTATCTGTTTCTAAACCATCTCCAAAATTATTATTTTTTGCCCATACTTTAGTTATTTGTGAGCAATTTTCTAAGCCTTTTAAAGTTTTCAAATTACTATTCATAATAATAAGATATGTTAATTTGCTATTTGCTTCAAAGGTATCTAAACTTGTTAAAGTATCCATTCCACTAGCATATAAATAACTTAAATTTGTAAGTTTTCCAACACCGGATAAATCTGCTAAATTATTGTATTCAAGTCTTAATAACAATAAATTTGAAAAATCTGATATTCCGTCTAATGTGCTTAAACTATTATTTTGCAAAGATAAATATTTAACACTTTTTTTAGTTGTTTCTGATAAATTTTTTAAAGGTGCTATACTAGTAATTGTTTTACTACTCTTACTGCTACTTGTACAGCCATATATAGTTGTATCTAGTGGTGTTTGAGTACTATTTATATATGTTGTATTTCCAACAACAGCCAAATATGATAATTTGCTAAAATCACAATCTCCACCAATGCCTTTATCTAAAGAGCATAGTTTATTTAGTTCGTTATCATCTATATTATATAAATATAAATATTGTAAATTATTTTTTAAATTTCTTAAATTCGAATAATCTTCAATTATACACCCCTGTAAAAATACATAATACAGTTTTGAACAATTCTCTATTCCTTTTAAATCTTGTAAATTGATATTTTCCAATGTTAATGTTTCTAAACTAATTAAATTACTAATCCCATCTAATGAAGTTATTCCACTTTCACTATTTAAAGTTAATTCTTTTACAGCTCTAACTTCTTGAGAACTTATTTTTCCATCACCATCTACATCATATTCAACTAATGTTTTACCCAAATTTGAATTAGTATCTAAAACAGTTCTTGCGGGATTATCTTTATCTAAATTTTCAGTACTCTCTCCCATAATTGTTGATTTTCCGTTTGAACAATAATATACTTTTAAATTACTAGTTACACCATACACATCATTCAAATTTGCATAGTCAAGATATGTTCCATCTCCAGCATCTCCGCCTTTTAATTGTTGTTTTATATCTTCCGGCAATCCTTGCTTATTTATTAAATATAATGCATTTCCATCACTATCTGGAACATATCCAAGACTTGTAGAAAAAAACCAATTTGGTTGTAATGCTTTTAATAAAATGACTTTACTATTATTGGTATCTTGCATTTCTTCATAATGTTCTACATAATAGCTATTTAAATATTCCTCTAGCACTGCCACACTTTGCATATATGTTGCGTTCTGTGCCTGTGTAATTATCCCATTATCTCCGAATTACTGCATTTAAAGATACTCCTGCTAAAATTAACATTACTATTATGGATATTACTAAAGCTATTAAGGTTATTCCGTTTTACATCTTGAAATAGTTTTCTTTCGTTCATTTTGCTTTTCCTCCTAAGTTTTTATTTAAAGTACGGAGAAAAGAAAAATTCTTTTCTCCTTTAATCCATAAAAACAAATGCAACATTTCTATACTTAAAAATAGTATAGAAATTGGAATAATTCCAATAGCTACTTTTGTTTTCTTAAAAGAAAACCATTTTAAGCTTTCAAAACACTTTTAGTATTTTAAACAACACAAATAGCACTATTTAAAATAGTGCTATTAAAATATAATTTTATGTTTGTTTAAAAACATGACTATCATTAGACTTCCTCTTTGTATTTTATTTTATGGATTTTCCTTAAGTCTTTAACTTAATGAAATTTTTTTATATATTATTCCTTTATTTTTCACTATTTTTAAGTTACATCTTATAAAATTAGATATTAAAAATTTTATTTTTATATTGACTAAAAATACTTATAATGATAGAATTTCTTTAAATATTAAATAGCCTTAAGTTAAAGAATTAAGGCTATTTTTAAATGTTTTTAATTGTGAATTATCCTTGACTTTTATCTTTTTACATGCTATTATAATCTCAATTTTATTCGTTTGAATTTATTTAATCTTTAGACATATCGTCTAATCTCCCAAAATTTTTTTATTTTACTAACAAAGGAGGTGATTTTATAACTCAAAAAGATATTAACGACTTTATGATTCCTACTAACGATTATATCTTTAAGCGTATTTTTCGGTTATGTTGGTAATGAACATATCACTAAGAGCTTACTTGAAGCTATTTTGAAAACTAAAATTAATTTTATTTCTTTAGAAGGTAATACTATTCTTGAAAAAGATTTAGCTAGCGATAAATTAGGCATATTAGATATTAAGGTTATTCTTGAAAATAAAATTCCTTGTGATATTGAAATGCAAGTTGTTCCTTTTAATAATTTACCTAAAAGACTTCTTTTTTATTGGTCTAAGTTATATTCTAAAACAATTAATTCTGGAGAATCTTATAATCTTTTGCAAAAAGCTATTGTTATTCTTATTGCAGATTTTGATTTCAAAAAATTTGATAATTTAAAAAATATTCCTAAATTTCATACAAAATGGCAAATAAGAGAAGAAACTTTTACTAAATATATTTTAACTGATGTGTTTGAAATACATATTATTTCTTTAAAACTAGTAGAAAAATTGTTTAAAAAAGGTTATAATGAAAATAGTAAAAACTTAATAAGGTGGCTAAAATTTATCAAAGAGCCATCTTCCTTGGAGGCTAGAGATATGGAAAATGTAGAAATAAAAGAAGCTAAAAAACAATTAGATGAAATTAAGAAAAACAAATATGAACAAGAGCTTGCAGAATATAGAATGAAAGAACTTTTAGATAAAAAAGCCATAGAAGAATATGGTTTTGATGCTGGTAAAGAAGAAGGTATAACTGAAGGAATTGAAAAAGGTATTAAACAAGGAATTAATAAAGAAAAAATCGAAATCGCAAAAAAATTATTAAAAAAAGGTACATCAATTGAAGAAATTATCGAATTAACAGAACTTACAGAAGAAGAAATCAAAAATTTAAAATAAAATTTTTATCAATATTAAATAAATTTAACGAATAAATAAAAAATGTCTTTAATTTCGGTAATTAAAGACATTTTTTCTATTTTATTTTAATTTCTAAAAGTTTTGATAATTCTAATGCTTGAAATTCATTTACAGTTAAACCTTTTATATCTTCTATTCCAACAACAATTCCAGTTATATTGCAATTTGAAAAATCTATTCCTTTCAAATTAGTTCTAAAAATTTGTGCTTGTGATAAATTACAATTATCAAAAGTTGTATCCTTCAGTTTAACTTCCGATAAGTTTGACATACTCATTTCATTTTCCTTCAAATTGCATTTCTTTATATTAGACATAGAAAAATTTGAGTATTTGCATATACATTCTTCAAGTTTACTTAAATAAAATTGTGCTTCTATAAAATTACTACCTACTAATTTACAATTTTTAAAACTCGTTCTAACAAAATCTGAACCATTAAATTCTACATTTGAAAAATCACAATTTTCAAAGTTACACTCTGAAAATACTACCTTTTGCAAATTTCCTTCCAATTTACAATCTATAAACTTACAATTTGAAAACTCTATTCGTTCATAATCTATATTTTCAACTTCTTCATTTTTAAAAACTCTATTCCTTATGTCTATATCTTCTACTATACACATCTCTATTTCTTCTACTAACATATATTTCTCCTTTTTTAAATTATATAAAAGAAACTAATAGAATGCAACTAAACTTATCGTAAATTTATTGTTACTTTTATGAACTCTAAGGACTGAAGTTCAAAAACATCTTTGTAAAGCACTTGTATTTTTATTAAAAAAATGATAAAATCATACAAATTCTAAATTTTTCGGAGGTAAATAAAATGATTACAAATTTATCTAATTTAATGGCAGATGTTTCAAGATTAGAAAGACAATTTTCTCGTTTAATAAAAAGACTTGACTACTACAATATGAACGAAAAAGCAATAGATTTAAACCACAAAGAAATGGTTCTTGTTGAATATCCTAATTTTGAAAAGGATTTAGCTCAAGCTGCAGAGTTACAAAATGAAATTTCTCGTTTGCGTGGAATTATCTATGAAAAAAACAATTCTTATATTTTATCTACTGGAAAAAGTATACAAGCTAGTATTGCAGACCTTACTTCAAAAAGAACTCTTCTTTCTCTATATGATGATTTACTTGAAAAAAGTCCTTCAAAAGAAAGAGTTACAGAAGTAAACAATTCTTACTACCTATCTAAAGAACTTGCTTTTAATAAAGATAATCTTCAAGAGAAAAGAGAACTCTTAGAAAATGAGATTTCTCAGATGGAATTTGAAATTAGTAAATTTAACTCAGAAACTTTTGAAGTTTAATTTTAAGAAAAAATTAAAATATATCCATCTTACTAATAATATAATTAATAGATGGATATATAAAATTCAAAATTAAATGTACAACTGGGAAAATATAGATGTTATTGTTTTTCTATGAGCTTTAGTATATAAAAAAGTATTATGGTATTATGTTTTTAACAATTTACTAATTTACAAATTACCTTTTTATTAATTTTACAATACAAATTACAATTTACAAAAAATATCTATAGGAAAGATAGTACTATTAAGATATCAAATTACAATTGAGTTGAATTTTTATTTATCTTTAGCTTGTAAATAAATTATATTTTCCCAGAAAAAAGGCAGAAGTTTTACTTCTGCCTTGATTTTTATTTATCTTTATTTTTCTAATTTACAAAAAATTTTTTTACCTTTTCTTAAAATTGCATACCCATCTTTAAAGTCTTTTTCTTCTAATTTATAAGCTATATCTGTTACTTTTTCATCATTAAGTGTAATTCCACCTTGTGCTATTAAAGTCTTAGCTTGTCCTTTTGAACTTGCCATTCCTGCTTGAATAATTACATCTAATATATTTTCACTTTCTAATTTTATGCTTGGCATATTTTCTATGTCTCCACCATTTCCAAACAAAGCTTTTGCAGCTGCTTCAGCCTTTATTGCTTCCTCTTCTCCATGTATTAATTTAGTAATCTCAAAAGCTGCAACTCTTTTTGCTTCATTTATTCTTTCATCTTGATATGCACATAGTTTTTCTATTTCTTCCATTGGTAAGAAAGTAAGTAAACTTAATACTTTTTTTACATCTGCATCATCAATATTTCTCCAATATTGATAAAATTCGTAAGGAGAAGTTTTTTCTGGATTTAACCATAAAGCTCCTTTTTCTGTTTTTCCCATTTTCTTTCCATCTTTATTAGTTAAAAGCTTAAAAGTCATTCCAAAAGAATCTTCCGCTCCTACTTTTCTTATTAGTTCTACTCCACCTATTATGTTAGACCATTGGTCATTACCACCTATTTGTAATTTGCAATTATATTTATCGTGTAAATACAAAAAGTCATAAGATTGAAGTAGCATATATCCCATTTCAAAAAAAGTTAAACCTGTTTCTAATCTATTTTTGTAACAATCTGCTGCAAGCATTCTGTTTACAGAAAATAGAGTCCCTATATCTCTCATAAAATCTATATAATTTAATTTTAGTAACCAATCTGCATTATTTACTATAATTGCCGCATTTTCTCCTTCAAATGTAATAAATTTTTCTATTTGTTTTTTTATTGCAGCAACATTTCCATCTATGGTTTCTCTAGTCATCATTTTTCTTATATCTGTTTTTCCAGATGGGTCTCCTATTGTTGCAGTTCCACCACCTACTAAAATAATTGGTTTATGACCAGCTTTTTGTAAATGTGAAGCTACCATTAAAGCTATAAAGTGTCCAATATGTAAGCTATCTGCTGTTGGATCTATTCCTAAATAAAATCTTACACTTTCCTTTTTAAAGGTTTCTTTTAGTTCTTTTTCATGAGTAAATTGCTCTATATATCCTCTTTTTTCTAGTTCTTCAATAACATCTGCCATTATAAAATCCTCCATTATGTTCAAAAATCTAAACTTTTATATTCCCTTCTTTTGAATCTAACTCTGCTCCTTTTAAAATATTATTTTCTGCAAAATAGATTCCAGCAAATTCCTCATATCCTAAATATCGTTCTAAATTTTTTGCACTAATTCCTGTTCCATTTAAAATATCTTGTTTAGTAGTTCCAGCTACAAAACCTTCTTCCATAAAACCTTTTAATTTGTTTAAGTCTATTAAGTCCTTTTTCTTGCAATCTTGGCATACATCAGTATCTGTTGTATATAAACACCCACAACGAGCACATTTTTTTATTACTCCCATAATTAGACCTCCATTTTTAAATTTTAAATTATTGTATCATATATTTTACAAAAAAGGAACACTATTATTTAAAATATCGTATTTTTTTACATATATTTACATCAATCTTAGTAATTTTTCTGTTAAAGCAAAACAGCATATTACTAAAGTAAGTGAGATTAAAAGAGTAAAATCTAAGAATATATATTTATATTCGCTTATATTTTCTTTTTTAAATTTAATTTTCTTTAATCCTTCTTTATTATTTTTAATAAAGTTTATTGTGGCAACAATTAAAACTATTACACTTATTATAAAAACTATTAAATTAAATTTTTCTACAAAATTTTCTCCTATTATTCCATTAGTTAGTAATACTGTAAAAAGTGCTACATATCCATTGTTTAAGAAATGAAGCAGAATTGTTAGTTTTATATCATTTGAATAAACATATATTGTTCCAAAAATAATTCCCAATAAAAATGCAAATATAAATTGACTTAAATTCATATGTGCTAAACCAAATATAATTGCTGAAATAATTATTGCAAATACTTTTCCATATTTTTTTGAAAAATCTATTAAAGCTTTTCTAAAAAATAATTCTTCAAAAATTGCAGGAACTAGTGCAATTGTAACTATATATAATATTGCCGTTAATAAGCTAAATTTTCCTTCTGTTTCTACTAGCTCTACTACATTATAATCTAAACCTATTTTTGAAAATAAGTAAGATAATATTGCTTGCAATATAACAATTAAACTTAAACCAATCACACAATATTTAGCTCTTATTTTTTTATCTGTCTTAACTTTCTCTTTTTTTCCTTCTGTATATATTCTTACAAAACCATATGCAGCTAGAAAGCTAACTAAGGAAGTTACTGACATTGAAATTAGCTGAAAAATACTTGCATCTACTTTTAAAAAAGGTGCAACTATTACTTCCATTACCAATTGCATTAATACTTGTGTTATAACAAATATTAATATGCTCATACCAATTGCAAAAGAAAATTGTCTATACTTAGTTTTATTCATTAATATTTTTTGCTCTTCTTCAAAAGTTTTTTCCTTTTTCTTAGGTTTTTTATTACTATAATCTAATACACCATTTTTTAATACCTTGGCACATACTTTAAAGGTTATTGGAATAGCTAGTATTATAAGTAAAAAAGATACTATTATTTGCAAAGCTGTTCCTTGTCCTATTATTACAATAGCAGGAATAAAGTAATTAGATAAAAGTGGCAAGCAAGACAAAATATATAATCCTATTGTCATATTTGTATATGGTGTAATTAAACCTAAAGTTATAAAATACGCCACAATAGTAACTATCATTAGAAACATTACACTATTTCCTGCTTCTGACATACTTGTAGTCTTAGAAGATAGTGCAGCTTGTATAATTGACATTAATATCAAATTTAAAAAAGCATATACAAAAACCAAAATTATGTATTCTACAATATCTTTATCTAAAGTAGCAATTGAATTTTCTACTAAGCCAATAAAATCTCCACCTATTACAAAGAAAGTTATTATATTGCTAATTAAATTTCCAATTATAAAATATGCTAAACCATAAATTATCTGTATTAATACAACTGCCATTACTCCTACTATTTTTGCTAACAAATATTCCTCTGCTGTAACAGAAGTTAAAACATATTCTATAGATTTAGAAACTTTTTCTTGTGCAATTTCATTTGCAATTTTAGAAAAAATGAAAATTGAAACCATATATACTACTAATGTACTTACTAATTTTATTGCTTCTTTTTGACTAGAATTTTCTGCATCAGCACCTAAAAATACTCTTTCTACCTTTGGTGCTTCACTAAGTAAATTTAGTTCCTGAGCTTCTATTCCCAAATTTTTTGCAAAAATATTATTTCTAGCTATTTTTATTCCCTCAGAAATTTTAGCATAAATTTCATTATCTATTCCTTCTTTTGAAGTAATAGTTGCAGAAACTATACTCTCTTCATCTGCTTTGATTTCTATTAAAGCAAAATTTTTTGGTATATTATCTTTAGTATAATTATTTTCTTCTACTTCTTCTATTTCTATATTTTCCCTATTTTCGAACTGCTTTAATATTTCTTCCTTAGCTAGGTTTTCTTTATCTATAATTTCTATTTTAAATTCTTCTTTAAAAAGCTCTATGTCTTTACTTTCTAAAAAATTTTTTATATGACTTGCATTTGTTGATACTAACATTGTAATAAGAATAACTATATTTACTAATATAAACCATTTATTTTGTACATTTTTTTGAATATAAAATTTTACTATTTCTTTTACTTTTCTACTATTCATTTGAAGTACCTACCTTGCTTATAAATATATCATTTAAACTATGTCCACCTTTTACCCCATCAATTTCGTAATTTTCTTCTATTTCCTTTAGATTTCCTTGTAATAAACACTTTCCTTTATCTATTATTAGTATATTCTCACAAAGTGCTTCTATATGCTCCATTCTATGTGAAGAAAATATTATAGTTTTTCCTTCAGCTTTTAATTTTAATATTGCTCTTTTTAATTCCTCTACACTAATTGGGTCTAATCCAGAAAATGGTTCGTCCAAAATTAAAAGTTCTGGATCATGAAGTATTGAAATAATAAATTGTATCTTTTGTCTATTTCCTTTCGATAAATCTTTTATTTTTTTATTTAAATATTCTGGTACATTAAATTCTGTAAGCCATTTAATTAATCTTTCTTTTATGGTTTCACTATCTATTAATTTCAATCCACCATAATATTCACAAAGTTCTAATACTGTATAAGTAGAAATTAAACTACCTTCTTCTGGCAAATACCCTATTTTATCTAAAGTATTTTCTGTTATTTTCTCTCCGCTATATAAAATTTTTCCGTTTAGTTGGCTCTATTATTTTTAAAATTAATCTAAAAGTAGTAGATTTTCCAGCTCCGTTTCTTCCTATTATTCCAAAAATTTTTCCAGGTTCTGCTGTAAAATTTAAATTGTCTAAAGCAAGTAAATCTCCAAAGCTTTTGCTTAAATTTTGTACTTCTAACATAATTTTCCTCCATTACCCAAAAAAAGCAAGAATTTAAGGTATTTAGCTTTAAAATTCTTGCTATTTTTTTATTATTTGCTAGCTTTTTTCTTTTTATTTGATTTATTTTTCTCTTCCACTAGATTTTTTTCAAATTTACTTAAGTATACACAGCACTCAGCTACTGCAACAATAGTTAATATTGTAATATAGTTTGGTATCATAGGAATTCTTAGAATTGCTACTATGCTTAAAATTGCAAGTATTGTTACTGCTATTTTTAAAATTAAATTTCCAAGTAATTTTATAGTATTTAATTTTCTAAATCTTATTGCTATATATGCAAGTATTATAAATATTGATATACAAACTGGTTTTATATAAGGATTTATCCAATCTCTAATTCTTACATTTGGTATTGTATCTATAGTTAAATCTTCTACTGTTTTAGTTTCTCCATATTTTTCGTTCATTTTTTCTACTAATTTTGCTTTTTCTTCATCTGTAGCAGAAGATACATTTATTGCAACAGCATCTTTAAAAAATTCAACTTCTTTTATAACAACTTTTTTGTTTCCAAATACTTCTTTGCAAATATTTTCTATATCTTTTAGTTCGTATTCTTTTCCTAATTTATAAGTAATTTCTTCATGACTTTCAAGCATTAAATCTACATTAAAACCTTTTAAAAGTACTACTACTATTCCAGCAATAATTAAAAGTATTAATCCTAAAATTAATATTTTTTTATTTATTTCTTTATTCATCTATATATCCTTCCTTTCTTTGTATCTATTTAGCTTTATTTTGACCTAAATACAAAGTTCTTGTAATTGCTAAATTATAAATAACTTGTATAAACATAGACCAAAATACAATCATACCGACACTACTAATAGTTGCATTAGCCATAAAGGTAAATATAATTGCTACAACACCTACTGGAATAATAGATAAATAATAATGTTTTAGTGTTTCTACATAAGCCTCTGATTCTGGAAGCTTTTGCATATTTTTTAAATACATTTTTAAGAAAATTATATTTAAAACTACCATTGCTATAAAGAAGATTATGCTATTTAAAGTTATAGTTACCTTAGTATATCTTAAAACAATAGTTGTTAAAGCTATAAAACCTATATTTGAAATAGCTGCAAGTAAACCTTTTACTTTATATTTAGCTATTAAAATAATAGAAGCTATTACTAAAGCTACCACTAAGATTATTGTAAATACTAATTTCTGTGTATCTGTTATACTAGATTTTAAGAAATTGTCTGAATTTAAAGAATACACTACTGGAGTTTGTCCATTATTCATAATATTTGCTAAATATTGAGTAGTTTCAAATAATGCTTTAAATTCTTCTACATCAGTAGTTGCTTCTCCCATTGGAATTTGAATTATTCCAGCTTCTAGCTCTTCACCAAAATATGTAGTAAGTAATGCTTCTCCATCTAAAGTAACTTCTACATAAGTTTTTGTGCTTTCTCCTGTTTCATCTTTAACTTCTACATATTGATTACTTATTTCTTTTAATTTTTCAGCCCCTTCTTTATCAAAAGTTACTTGCAAAAATGTTTGAAAGCTTTGGTCTGAAGTATAAACTGCTTCAACTTTTTTTACATGACTGCTATCTATTAAAATTAAACCTGTTTGATGATCTATTATTTGAATATTACCTTTAGTTTGAACTAATTGATATACAATATTTACATTTTCATCATCTGGCACTTCTACTACCATATCTCCTGTTACTGTATCTAGTCTTATATTGTATTCTGAAATTCCTTGTTTATTTAGCCTTGTTTGAATTATTTTCTTGGTTTTTTCAAAATTATCCTTTGTTAGAACTCCATCTTCGTTCTTTTTTATAGTTCTTGTTTCTGTAGCATAGCTTGGAGTATTAGTTTCTGTAATTTCTTCTGCTGGTCCTTCGGCTTCTTCTGAAGTTTCCTCTGTTTCTAGCGAAACCCCCTCATCTTCTTCGGTTTTTACTTCTCCTAGTACATTTCCTTGCTCATCTACATAAACTTCTTTTTCTTCTGAAGTTGTATCTACTACAAATTTTAATTGTCTTGAACCTTCTAGTTCCATTCCAAAGCTATAATCTGGTATTAAATTTTTAAATGCATTTAGATTTTTTCCATAAATACCAACAAAAGCAATTAGTGCTATTAATATTATTACTAATATTATTGCTATTGTTCTAAATTTTCTTAAGTTTTTTTCCACTGTATTTTCCTCCTATAATAAGTTTGTATTATTTATAACTAATTCAAACCATAAACCTAAATATTTTGCTGCTCTTTTACTCATCTGAGTTCTTTCCATAAAAATTTCAAAATAATCTATAACTGGACAAATTTTTGTATCAATTGTTAAATTAAGTATGGCTTTTCTTTGCTCCTTATCTATTACTAATTCTGAATTTGTAACTGCATAATTTACTTCATCATGTTTATCAAATAAGCTTCTATCCTTTTTAGAAACTCTACTTCTATGAGCATCAGACTTGTCCGCCAAAATAATTGCAGCTGATATGTCACTAACTGCTGTTCCCGTAACTTCATCGTGATTTCCTATTGCCATCATTATTTCAGTTCTATCTTCCACATCCATACTCATATCTTTTAAAATTTGATATGCTAAAATAGCTCCTGTATGAGCATGGTCAACACGATTTATTGAATTTCCTATATCGTGCATATAACCTGCAATTTTGGCAAGTTCAATTCTATGTTCATCATAGCCTAGGGTTCTTAAAACATATGCTGCTCTTTCAGCAACTAAACCAACATGTCTTGCAGAATGTTCTGTATATCCAAGTACATCTAATTGTTTTTGAGCATTCTTTATTAATTCTTTCAATTCTATGTTGTTTACAACATCATCAAAAGTTACCATTTTTCCCTCCTAATATAATCTTCGTTCATTTTATATTAAATATAAAAAAATATCAACTACTTTTTACGATTTTAATTAAAAAAGAAGGAATTCTCTTTACTAGATTTTCCTTCTTTTTTATATTTGCACTTAATAAGTATTTATATGCATTTATTGTAAGTTCTTATTATATTTTTGCTTTTAGATTTACTCCGAGAATTCCTCCTAAAGCTCCAGATAGGATCCCAGCTCCTATCATTATAAAAGCTGCTATGCCCAAAGAAAAATTATTATTTAATAAACTAGAAATTAAATAAATTATTAACATATAAACAATTCCTAATATTGCACCATTTAAAATCCCTTTTTGCTTTATTTTTTTAGCTACTAAAAATCCACCTATTAAAATGCTAACGCTAGAAATAACAATAATGGCAGGGTTTATTACCGACTCTGATACTTCTGAAAAACTTAATACAAGAGATAAAACCACTAATGCTATTAATGTAAGAATTATAGAAAAAATAAGTGCTTTTATAAAATCCATAAATAAATTTTTCATTTTCCACCTCTTCTTTTTTCTACATTCTATGCAAGAAAAGGATTTTTATACCAATATATTAATTATTTGTTTCTTCCAGTTCATTTGGTACAGCTTCTGTTTCATTTCCCGTAGTATTTTCAGAATTTTCTTCTGTAGTAGCTGTATTTTCGGTAGGAACTTCATTTCCATTAGTAATAGCAGTATCTTCTTCAGTATCTTCTTTTACAGAAACTAAGTTATTATTTCTCATATACTCAGACACTTCTAGTTGCATTCCATTAAATTCCATATAGTAGGTTGTTTCTCCTGCTCTTGTAACTGAATATATTCTTGTACAAACTGTTGGTACTATAATTCTTTTTGCTAAAACATCATAAACGCCATAGCCACCATTTTGGTTTATTACAATTCCTTGTATCCCTGTACTTTCTGGTAGTACTAACACACCAGCTTCTCCTATATGAGCATTTTGATCATCTTCTGAAGTCGAACTTGTATTTTCTTCATCTTCTAATACACAACCTAAACCATCATATACTGCTTTTGCAAGCTCATTTCCTTCTATATCGAATAATCCATATTTTGCTCCCAATTTTACTGGTATACAAGTATCAAATAAAATTGTTGGATCATCTATTTCATCTGCAAATTCACTTTCTGCAAAGGTTCCATTTTCATCTTCTAATCCTATTTGATCATATTCTGCATGAATTACAACTTCACCTTGTCTATTTAAAACACCATATTTTCCATTTTTTTGTACCAAATATAGCTGTTTCTCTGCATTTAAAACCGAAATATCATCATAGGCTGTTGGTGTAATTATTTCATCTCCCTCGCTTGAAAGCAATCCGATTGTATTTGCAGCATATACAAAGAATTCCTGTACATTTTGTATAAATTCTATCTCGCTATATTTTACACTTATTACTTCTTCTCCTCTTAAATTAATTACACCAAAGTTATTTTGGTTTCCAACTACTATAAAACCATAAACTAATGCTCTAATATTTTCATATTCACCAGTTATATTTGTATATCCTAGTTGACTTGCAACATTTTTTGCTTCTGTATAAAGTGTTGGAAGTGTATATATTCTTACTCTATTTTTTTCTTCTGTATTTATTTGAACATTAAATACATCTGGCAAAATTTCAAATGGAATATATAAGTTCCCTTCTATTAACTTTGCTGGATGCTCTAAAGTAAATACTTCTTTAGTCTCATTTTCAGATTTAACTGTAAGCTCTACTCCATATGCTTCTTCCTCTGCCTGCTTAACTTCCTCTGGCAAATCCTCCTCTGAGTTTAATATATACTTAGTCATTGTTTTTGATTCTGCTTCTATTGCAACGGCTTCGTGATTGCTTGAAATATATCCACTATTCTCATTTTCATTGAACTTACCATAATCTCCTTTGGTATATGTACAATCTAAAATCTTAGCTATTTCTCTGGCATTTACATAGGAATTTCCATCTATTTCTGTAAATAAACTAGAAGAAATCTCTGCTCTAGTGCCATCTACAAATACTTTTAGTATAAGAGAATCTTGATATTTTATAAACAAAATTAATACAAATAAAAATGCAATTAATACTGCACATAGTATAATTGAAATGAGTACCATTCTCTTTTTTCTATTCCTCGCTTCAATCTCTTTTGCAAACTTGTCGCTCTCCTCTAAATTCATTTCTGCACCAATCCTTTCTAAAATCTATTCTTTTGTATAACCGTACTTTTTGTAAAATTCATCCCTAAAATTTAATAAATTATCACACTCTATTTCTATTCTAACTCTATCCATTAATTTAGTCAAGAATCTTAAATTGTGAATTGATAGTAATCTAATGCCTAAAATTTCTTTTGCATTAATTAAATGTCTAATATATGCTCTAGTATAGTTTTTGCAAGTATAACAATCACATTCTGGATCTAATGGAGTAAAATCTCTTTCATAAGTTGCATTTCTTACAACAACTTTTCCATTTGAAGTCATTGCTGTTCCATGTCTTGCAATTCTTGTTGGAAGTACACAATCACACATATCAATACCAGCTAAAGCTGCTTCTATTAAATAATCTGGTGTTCCAACTCCCATTAAATAACGAGGTTTATTTTCTGGCATTAAAGGTGTAGTAAATCTTAAAATATCTAAAAATTCTTCTTTTGGTTCTCCTACACTAATACCTCCAATTGCATATCCAGGAAAATCTAATTCTATTAAATCTTTTGCAGATTTTTCTCTTAAGTCTTTAAAAAATCCTCCTTGGATTATTCCAAATAAACCTTGTTTATCTGTAGTAGTATGGTAATCCTTGCATCTTTTTGCCCATCTTGTAGTTCTTTCCATAGAGTTTTTTGTATATTCATATGTAGATGGATAAGGACAACATTCATCAAAAGCCATCATTATATCTGAGCCCAATGCTTCTTGTATTTCCATTGAAATTTCTGGGCTTATATATTTCTTGCTACCATCTAAATGTGACCTAAATTCTACGCCATCTTCTGTAATCTTACGAAGTGGTCCTAAACTAAATACTTGAAATCCTCCACTATCTGTTAAAATTGGTCTATCCCAATGCATAAATTTGTGCAAACCACCAGCTTCTTTTACTAGCTCGTGCCCTGGTCTTAAAAATAAGTGATATGTATTGCTTAAAATTATTTGTGCATGTACCATTTCTTTTAATTCTTCCGGTGTCATAGCTTTTACTGTAGCCTGTGTGCCTACTGGCATAAAAATTGGGGTTTGTATATCTCCGTGTGGTGTATGTATTACACCTCTTCTTGCTCCAGAATTTTTATCTATATGTAATAATTCATATGTAATTGCTGGTCTCATCTTTCCTCCTCATATACTTGTCTACTAATATTTTTTATTCTATAAACATTGCATCTCCAAAACTAAAAAATTTGTATCTTTTATCTACAGCCTCTTTGTAGGCTTTCATTATAAAATCTTTACCTGCTAAGCTAGATACTAACATTATTAGAGTAGATTCAGGTAGATGAAAATTTGTAATTAAAGCATCTACACATTTAAATTTGTAGCCAGGATAAATAAAAATACTTGTATCAGTTTCTATTTCTTTCATTTTTCCATTTTCATCAGATACAGATTCTAAAACTCTACAAGAAGTTGTACCAACTGCAACTACTCTATGACCTGTTTCTTTTGCTTTATTTATTTTATCTGCTTCTATCTGCTTTACATAAAAATGCTCTGAGTGCATTTTATGTTCTTCTACATTTTCTACTTTTACTGGTCTAAAAGTTCCTATTCCAACATGAAGTGTTACTTTTGCAATTTCCACTCCTTTTTCTTTTATTTTTTCTAGCAATTCTTCTGTAAAATGAAGTCCTGCCGTTGGAGCTGCTGCTGAGCCTTCATATTTTGCATATACTGTTTGATATTTTTCATTTTCTTCTTTTATATTTTCTTTTATATATGGTGGCAAAGGCATTAGACCAACTTTATCTAAAATTTCATTAAAAATTCCCTCATAGGTAAATCTTACTCTTCTATTTCCGCCTTCTAAAGTTTCTAATACTTCTGCTTGTAATATACCATCTCCAAAAGAGACTTTTGCTCCTGCTTTTAGTTTATTTCCTGGTCTTACCATAGCTTCCCAATCATCGTTTTCTATTCTTTTTAGTAAAAGAAATTCTACTTTTGCACCAGTATCTTTTTTTCCATATAACCTAGCTGGTATAACTTTTGTATCGTTTAATACTAAACAATCTCCTGGTTCTAAATAATCTATTATATCTTTAAAAACTTTATGTTCTATTTGTTTTGTATTCCTATGAAGTACCATAAGTCTTGCTTCATCTCTTTTTTCGTAAGGATGCTGTGCAATTAATTCTTCTGGCAAATCATAATTAAAATCTGAAACTTTCATTTTTCTGCCTTTCTTTTTATATTTTAATTTCTTCTAAAATTTTTTCTACAATGCTTTCCAATTCTTTTGTACTCTTAAAATTATTTTCTACTACAAAATCTGCCTTTTCTTTAAAAAATTCATCAGATTTTTGAATATTTAATCTTTGAATTGCTACCGTTTCTGAGACATTATCTCTTTTGCAAATTCTACTTATTTTTATTTCTTCTTTTGCAATTACTGCTATTATATAATCGCATTTCTTATCTAATCCAGCTTCAAATAGTAATGGCGCATCTATGCAAGCTAGTTTCTTACCAGCTTCCTTTAAAGCTATTAGTTTTAGCAGAGTTTCTTCTACTACATATTTAAATGTTAAATTATTTAATTTTTCTAGTGCTACTTTATCTTTATATATTAAAGCACCTAATTTTTTTCTGTCTAAATTTCCATCTGACTTTAATATTTCTTTTCCAAAGGTTTTTATTATGCTTTCCATATAAGCTGTATTTGGCACTGTTAATTCTTTTGCTACTTTATCGCAATCTATTACTTCTATATCTTTTTTTCTTAATATATCGCTTAAAGTAGTTTTTCCGAGAGCCAGAACTTCCTGTAATTCCTAAAATTTTCATTTTAATTTCCTCTCTTTATTTAAGAATTAATAGCCTTAGCTGCTGATGTTGCTAAAAAATCACATCTATTGTTAAATTTATTTGTACTATGACCCTTTACTTTTATAAAAGTAACTTGATGCTTATTTTTTAAAGAAATTAACTCCTGCCAAAGCTCTTTATTTTTTACAGGTTCTTTTTTTGAATTTTGCCAATTCTTTGCAATCCAACCTTCTATCCAATGCTCGTTAAAGGCATTTACCACATAAGCACTATCACTATATATTTTAACTTTGCAACTCTCTTTTAAAAGTTTTAAAGCTTCTATTACTGCTGTAATTTCCATAATATTATTAGTAGTGTTTTTTGCTCCACCTGAAATTTCTTTTTGTTTTCCTTGAAACATTAGCACAGCTCCCCAACCTCCTGGACCTGGATTTCCAGAGCAAGCACCATCTGTATAAATTGTTACTTCTTTCATCTTACATCCTTTATTGTTTTTTTTATCAATATATGATATTATATCAATAAATTTAAAATATTACAATATGGTGGTGATATTATTTGAATGGTATTTTAGGAATTATATCAGAATACAACCCTTTTCATAATGGGCATTTACTCCATCTGCAAGATTCAAAAAAACTAACTCATACAGATTTTACTATTGCTGTTATGAGTGGAAATTTTGTACAAAGAGGAGATACTTCTATAGTAGATAAATGGACTAAAGCAGAAATGGCTTTAAAAGCAGGCGTAGATTTAGTAATTGAACTTCCTACCTTGTATGCAATCTCTAGTGCAGAAAATTTTGCAGAAGGTGCAATAAGAATCTTAAATAGCTTAGGCATAGTAGACTATGTTTCTTTTGGTAGTGAAATTGGAGAAATTTCTCCTTTAAATGATGTCGCACAAGTACTTTACAAAGAGCCAAAAGAATTTTCAGCCCTTATATCTAAGCAATTGCGTTCTGGGCTTTCTTATCCTAAAGCTCGTGAACTTGCTATACAAATGTATTTTGGTAGTTCTCAAAAATATACAGAAATTTTAGAAAATCCAAATAATATACTTGGTATTGAATATTTAAAAGCTTTAAAAAAATACAAAAGTCCTATTAGGCCAATTACTCTAAAAAGAAAGTATAGCGACTACAACAGTGCAGATGTGAAAAGTGGAATTGCTAGTGCAACAGCAATTAGAACTATGCTACAAAATAATAAAAATATTCACTATGTAGTTCCTTTTGAAACCTATGAACTTTTAGAAGAAAAGAAAAAAAATGAACAAATAATCACTAGCTTATCTGTTTTTTCTAAAGAAATAATATACACATTAAGAAAAATGACTTTATCTGAAATAGCAAGCCTTCCAGATGTTTCTGAAGGTCTAGAAAACAAAATAAAATCTGCTGTAAACACTTCAAATACTTTAGAAGATTTGATTTCAAAAATAAAATCTAAGCGTTATACACAAACTAGAATTCAAAGAATTTTACTTTATGCACTCTTAAATATCTCTGCAAAAGATATGAATATGTCTAGAAAACAAATGCCATATATACGAGTTTTAGGCTTTAATAAACATGGTAAAAAAATAATTTCTGCTATTGCAAATAATAATCCTAAACTTCAAATAATTGTATCTGTTAAAAAATTTATGGAAAACAATACAGATAAACATTTGCATACTATGATGAGTAAAGATATTTTTGCAACTAATGTATATACTCTAGGTTATGGTAATGGTTCTTTAGCTAACTTAGATTATACTCATAAAGTTGTAGAAATATAAAAATTTAAATTGTTTACTAATACTTAAAAGACCTACTTTAAAGTAGGTCTTTTAGTTTGAATTTTTTAATAAAATATAACTGTTATATTTAAGGATAACTACCTATAATAAACCATTTTCTTTTAATATAGGTTCTATTTTTGTTTTTTTATTAGTTTTCTCTTTTTCCATATCTTCTCTCCCCAAAATTTTAGTTGTTAAAAATTACATCATTTTCTATTAATATTTCTTCGATACTTTTCTTTAAAAATTTATCTATATATGTATAGTCTTTATATTTATCGTAGAATTCTTTTAATCTATTAATAATAGCTTCTTTTTCTTCTTGTGAAATTTCTTGATTATAATATATCTCTATTAAATTAAATTGCCATTTTTCTCTTGCTTCTGAAATTGGTAATTCTTTATCTGGTATTACTTGTGCTGTTTCTTTTGGAATTCCAAAAATTGTATAACTTGTGGTTTTAGCATAAGCTTCTGGATTTTCTATATCTTTTACATTTTTAGTTGCACTTTTTCTAATTTCTTCCGTTTCATTTCTTATATCTTTTTGTGCTTCTTCTACATAAGACTTACCATAAAATTTTTCCAATAAATTAAGTTCTATCTGCATTTCCTTTGTTATTGCTATTTTTTCTCCAAAATCTCCTTTTGGTTTATAGAACCTACTTCTTAAAAATTCTATTAAACATATTACTATAAATACTATTAATATAGCAATTATAATTTTTAGCACTTTTTTTATTTTCATAATAATCCCCTTTTGGTTTTAGTTATAAACCTCTACATCATTAGACACATAGTTTTCGACTATTGGTAAAGTAATTGGCTCAAAATCTGTACTTTCTTCTGCTTTTTCCGTATTCTCAGTTTCTATAGCTTCTTTAGGTGTTGAAATTATTATACCAGCATTTTTTCTATAAATGAAATAGCCAAAAACAATAACTAAAATAATCAGCAGAGCTAAACTAATTGCTAAAATTACTTTTTTATTCATATACTCCTCCTCTATTTAAATAGCATATATTGCATATTTCTTCTAAGCTCAAAGCTTTTCCTTAAATCTTCTGGTAATTCTTGATTAAAATAACTTTCTCCTGTATTTGAAAAGCTTAAAGCTTTATTAGTAGCTGGCAATTTTTCAGAAAAATCATATAGCCATTTGTAGTAGTCTGATAGCTCTATATCCATATTGTTCACAACATAATTTAAAAGAAAATCTGGACTAGAATTGCATACTGTTCCTTTATTTTCTACTTCAAAATTAGTTAAAACTAAAGCTTGCGTATGATATTTTCTATATATATTTAGTTTTTTATTATCAGTATTAAAATAAGATAAATCAGTCAAAACATCTTTATTTTCCAAAGATATATATGGCAAATGATCTCCTAGAAAAATAATTACAGTATCTTCCTCAAAATTTTGTATATAATCATAAAGCCTTTTTAATTGCTTGTCCGCATCATATATTCCTTGTGCATAAGATAAAATAAATTCTGTTTCTCCTTTTCCCAAAGAAGTATTTTTTACTCCTACATCATACTCTAGATATTTATCATTGCAAAAAGGCATATGGTTTTGTATTGTAGCTGTAAAATAAAAAAGTGACTCTTCCTCTTTATTTTCTAATTCTTTAATCATTAAATCCGTTAAATATTCATCAGAATTGAAATATCCCTTATAAAAATTAATATTGTCTACATCTTCATAAGATTTTGCTCCTATATATTTATATTGCTTTTCTGAATTATAAAAATCTTTTCCAAAAACAATTTTTGTATTATACCCATTTTTATTTAATTCTTTTATCAAAGATGGATAATTTTCACTTTTGCTATCTTTATATAAAGAATTAAAAGGTATGTATCCATTTGAAAAATAAGCTAGATTTCCACCTGTTAGGAGCTCAAATTCAACATTTGAAGATAAGCCACCATAAGCTGGAGATATTAAATTAAAAAGTCTTCCTTCATTTTGTAGCTCTTTAAAATTTTTTGTAACATCTACATCAAATTCCACTTCAGAAATTTGAGTTATATCGAAAAAAGCCTCTGAAAAAATCACTAATATATTTGGTGTTTTTCCATATATTTTGTCTTGACTTCCCTTTGCAGAAGCTAGATTTTCCTTTAATATTTCTTCATTATAATTTTCTGGAGGATAGTTTCTGTTTTCTAATAGATTTTCTATTAGTCCACCAAGTACTCCATATTGCTTATAATAAACAACATTGCTAAGCAAAGCTTCATAGTCTTTTCTTTCATTAATTCTATATATTTTATTTAATAAAAATTCGTCCTTTTTTTGAATTGGCAAAAATAAAATGGTTATAGCTAATATACAAATTCCAGAAACAGTTATAGTAGCATATTTCGGAAGTTTACTTAAAACTATTTTTTCCTCTGATCCTACATAATTTACCATTATTAAAAATATTCCTAAAGCAATAAGTGGTATATAAGTAGAAAACTCCTTTAGTACAGGAATTGCTAGAGTAGAAATTTCTCCTGCTTCACCAAGCATTTCCATATCTGTAATAAAAATTGGATTTCCACTTGCAAGTATTTTTATATGATTAATAACTGCAAATATAAATATTATAGTTGATATTGCTATATTTGTCTTTTTAGTACTTTTTGAGATTACTAAAATAAAAGCATATACCAAGGTATAAAAAAATATAGATGGAATTATATATAAATAGCTTTCTCTAGTTCTAGTTTCTCCTGGATATACTACTCCAAAAAACAAATCCAATACAAAAAATAATATTAAAAAAATCGCTATATTTATTATAATTTTTTCTTTTTTCATCTTGATTCCTTATTTATTTTTTTATATTTTAACAATAAAAGCTTTTTTTTGCAATATAATTCATACTTTTTATTTCCTACCACTATTTCATTACTTCTGAAATTACAGCAGCTAAATATTTCATACTTCCTGTACATTCTTCTAGAGTATTTCCTGTAGCTCCTACTTCTATAATACAAGCTCCTTTGGCTAAATGCTGATTGTATCTAGAATTTCTAACAATCATTGGTTTAAATAAATCTGGATACATCTCGTTTGCTTTTTCTTGTATTTTTACAGCTAATTTTAAATTTTGTTTCCAATTTGAGTGCTCAAGACCTCCACCATCTGTTCCTATTACAAACATAAGCTGTGCTACTCTTTCTTCTCCTATTTGAACAGTAGGTCCATAAGAGCTATCGCTACCTAAAGCATCTCTATGTAAATCTATTACAGTTTCTACTGTTGGAGTTTGCTCTAAAATACTTTTTACAGTTGCCATTGAACGAGTATAGGAACCAGAATAAGCTGGATAATCATGATATGTAGTAGAGTGATTTACCTTATATCCAAAACCTGTTAAGTAATCTGTAAGCACAGATCCTACCTTTGCTACAGAATGCTCTAAATCGGTGGTCCTATAATTTCCACTAGCCACATATGGGTTAGCCTCTGTTGGTGTATAACTTTCGCAAGTATGTGTATGAAAAATAACAATATCACTTTTATTTGAATATTCAATATCAGGCTTTAAAATATCTTCTGTTAGGGTATATTTAGATTCATTTTTTATTTTTACACTTCCATATGTTGTATTATAGCTATCTTTCTTATTTTTATCTGAATTTACTTTTGTTTCTAATCTTTTGGGAATTGAACTTACATCTATTGAGGCATTTTCTTGATCTCCTACTGCTTCTGTACTTTTCTCTGTAGTTACAGCTTCTGAATTTTCCTTATTTGTTCCAGTATCTTCTGCTTCAGCTCCTTCCGTACTACCATTATTAGCTTCTTCATTTGCTACTAATGCATTTTCAAATTCAAGTACTTCTTCTTGATTTTCTTGCTCCATAATAGCCTCTTCTTTTGACAAAAGCTTTATTTCAGAAGCTATAATTCTTTTTGCACTACTTGCTTTATTTTCTCTTAAATTTTCATCTCCAAAACAAAAAATACTTAAAGAGTCTTCCATTATATATATATAGTTTTGAGCTACAAACTTCTTTATTTTACCATTAGTAAGTTCTTTTATTACTATTTGCATAAATTTAAAAATCATTGCAACAACAATAGTTACAATGATAATTTTTGCTAATTTTTTTAATAATTCTTTTAAATTGATAACAGCTAAATTAATCATATAAACCTCTCTTGTACATTTAAATTATATGTTTTGATTTAATTTATATGATTAATTTTAAGCTTATTTATTCAAACATTTTGTCTATAGCTTTTCCATAAATTTCTTTTGCTATTTTATATCCATTTGGCACTATCTCAGAAAATTTATTCATACAGACACTAGCATTTACTTCCATTACAAATAAATCTCCTGCTTTTGTTTGAGATATATCTATACTAGCAAATTTAGCATTCATAGTATCCCCTGCTTTTTTTGCTATAGCTTTTACTTTATCTATATATGCATCTTTTTCATCTATTAAAATTGGAATTGCACCACTATTTAAATTATGTTTCCAAGAAATAATAACCTTTTCATCTTGAGCTGGAATATAGTTCATGTCTAAGTCTTTACAAAATGAATAATTTACTTTATTATCTCCTATATTTTCTATTAAAGTTTTTAATTTATTTTTTCCATCTCCTACTACAAAAGGTTTACTTTTTTTGTATGCAAATTCTATTTTCCCATCTAAATAAATAGTTCTATACTCATATTCTATATCTAAATATGGGCATACACTTAAAGTATCTTTATTCTCTTCAAAAACTCTTTTTATAGTAGCTTCTATTTCTTCTCTAGAATTACAAAAATATACATCTTTTCCTCCGTGAAGAATCATTTGCTTTAATAACTACTTTATGCTCATATTTTTCAAAAGCTTTAGATATTTTTTCAAAGATTTCTTTATCTATATAGTTACTTCTAGTTTTTGGATTAAATACCATTAGATGTTCTATAGTTGGCACACCATTTTTCTTTAAAACCTCATAAGTTGCATATTTATCTCCTGCAATATTAAAAAAAGCTGCTGTATTTAAATCAAAAGTATATCTAATAATATTTCTAATTATATTTTCTTTTTTTAGTTCTCTTATCCATCCAAAAGATAATATACTCTGCTGTATATTTTTTTCTTCACATAATTCATCTATTATCTTAAAAAAGTTTTTTGCTTCCATTTAGTGTATATCCTTATATAATTTATTTTCGTTCTTACTTACATATATATTTACAATTCCTATTTGTACTAATAAAAATACTATACTAATAGTTAGATACAAATATATATTACTAAATTTAAAGGCTGATAGCACTAATATTCCAACTTCAATTAGCACTACTACCATTAAATAAAATATATTCATATTTTGTTTTACTACTGTATATTCACTGTTCCAATTTAGTTTTGGGTTTTTTAAATCTATTATTATTCCAATATAGTTTACAAGAAAATTCACTAACATTCCAAGAATAGCAATAATTCCTAAATAAATATAAGAAACTCCTACTAATAACTTCAAAACCACTAGTACGAACAATATTGGAAATACATTCATTATTACCGCTGGTAACATTTTGTATATAGTTTGCTTTTTTAAACTTATAGGAAAAGTTTTCATTAATATAGCATTTTCCGAATCTCTTGATACAGCCGTTGCAGAAATAAAGTTAAACATAAATATAAACCCTAATATAGCAAGTACTATTCCTAGCATAGCGGGAGAAGCCAAAAAGCTATTTGCTACTTGCATAAATTCTGAGGTAGCTACCTCATCTTTACTTATTTCTAAATAAATAGGTATAGCAAATATAAATGGAAATAGTATTGGTGGAAGTATGCATTGCATACAAAAAATAGGATTTCTAATAAGATTTAAAAATTCTTTTTTTATGTAACTACCCACCTTTGAATTTTGCTTATATCCACTAATTTTTAAATTTTCTTTTCTTTTTATTCCATTTGACAAACTACTCGTTGCACTTTTTATATACATTTTTGAAGAAAATTTTGCAAGCAATATATAAAAAATAACTGTTACTACAAAAAGAATTACAATATTTATTAAACCAGATAAATTTTCACTGTTTATTAAAGCTTTTAAAGACACCGTTATTGTACTAAAAGCTTTAGACATATATTCTACTACCCCATTTGTTTTAGTTAGCATTTCATATACTTCTGCTTCAGTAATTTGCTCTCCAGTATCTATAAATTGTACCCCTATAACTATTAAAAGTGTAATTGCTACAGTTAAGTATTGTACAAAGTCTTTGTTTTTTATAAACTTTGTAAATCTCATTAATATGCTCATTAAAAAACTTATTAGTATAACTGGAATTACTGGAAGTAACACAAAAACTAAAGCCACATAAAGATAGTATAATACTCCTTGATCTAGCATTATTCCATACAAAATTAAAGCAGGAAGTACTATAAATATTTCAATTATATAATTTGAAATTACAAGTACATTCCATTTAGCCATTAAAATTTTTGATGGATTTATTGGTAATGGCAATAAATACTCTAAATCCTTTGAAAAGTAAAGTACATTAACTGCTGAAAATAAAGTTCTAAATAATGCTACTGCAACTGTTGCACCCAAAATTAAATTTAAGTATATAGCTGGTTGATTTAATTTTATTAAAAAATTTAATAATTGATAGCATAAAAATACCACTATTGCTGCTAAGTATCCAAAAATTAGTATATATGCTAATAACACTAATAATCTACCAATTGTTTTTGATTTATTTCTCTTTTCTCCTTGAAAAGAATTTTTTAATAATATTTTTGTTAGATTCAAAACATCTTTCATTTTATTTCCCTCTCGGAACTTTCTACTTTTTATTATCTTCTGTTATTTCTAAAAATAAATCTTCTAAAGAAGCATTTTCCTTTAATTTTTCTTTCATTTCTTCATAGGTTCCTACAAAAAGCAATTTTCCTTTATTTATAATTCCTATCCTATCACATAGTTTTTCTGCAACTTCTAATATATGTGTAGAAAAGAAAACAGCATTTCCTTCTTCTTTATGCTTTTTCATCATTTCTTTTAAATCAAAAGAAGATTTTGGGTCTAAACCTGTCATTGGTTCATCTAAAATCCAATTCTTAGGATTATGCAAAAGTGCACTAATTATCATTAGCTTTTGTCTCA